>JANMSI010000080.1:0-61063 GCA_031389115.1 Akkermansiaceae bacterium | reverse complement strand
GTCACCTTCCACGGAACCGAAGTTACCCTGGCCGTCGATGAGCATCTCGCGCATCGACCAAGGCTGGCCCATGGTGACCAGCGTGCCGTAAATCGCCGCATCGCCGTGCGGGTGGAAGTTACCCATCGTTTCACCGACGATCTTGGCGCACTTGACGTGGGGCTTGCCGGGGGTGACGCCCAACTGGCGCATCGCGTAAAGGATGCGGCGCTGGGAAGGCTTGAGACCGTCGCGCACGTCGGGGAGCGCGCGGGAGATGATCACCGACATCGAGTATTCCAAGAAGGACTTGGAGAGTTCCTCGGCGACGTTGATGGGCTTAATGTTTTCGTCAGACATCGTATCAATAAAAAGGTTCCGGAATCAGAGGATGAGTTAGACGTCGAGATTTCGCACGTTGAGCGCGTTGTCTTCGATGAATCGTTTGCGCGGCTCGACGATGTCGCCCATCAGGACGTCGAACATTTTGTCGGCTTCGACGGCGTTGTCCTCGTCGAGGCGGACGCGGAGGAACTGCCGGACTTCCGGGTCCATGGTGGTTTCAAAAAGCTGCTTGGCGTTCATTTCGCCGAGGCCCTTGAAGCGTTTGATCTGGACGCCGCGGCTGGCGATTTCCAGGACTTTCCCGAGGATTTCCGGGACGCCGAAAACGGGAGTGATTCTCTGTTTGTCGCCGTCGCCTTCGATGATTTCGAAGATGGGCGTGTCGTCGTTGAAGAAGACGGCGGTGTCGATGCCGCACTCCGTTAGGCGGGAAAAGATGCGGGCGATGGCGTGGGACTCGTGGAGCTCGTGGAGGTTGGCGCGGCGAGACGGGCCGGTGTGAGCGGCGATCTCTTCCTCGGTTAGAATTTCGTCGAACAGGCGGAGATCACGGTTCTGGGCGGCAAAGGCGCGAAGGTCCGCTTCCTTGGAAAAGTAGGTGAGTGCCTCGTCGTTGCCGGTGCGGATGCGGATCATGAACTCCGGTAGGACGCCATTGATGCGGGCTGCGAGGTAGTTTTTGAAGTTGCCGCCGTTGCCTTCGATGGTGGTGGTGAAGCGCGAGAGCGAGGAGAGGTTTTCGAGGATGACCTTGAGTTCGTCCGCAGTGAAGCTACGGGATTGATCGTAGGTGCGGAGTTCAACTTCGCCGGCGCCGAGGTCGATGAGGATGCGGTTAAGCTGGTCGTTGTCCTGCACGTATTCCTGGCGCTTTTTCCGGCTGACCAGATAGAGAGGCGGCTGGGCGATGTAGAGGAAACCGCTTTTCACCAAGGCTGGCATGTGGCGGCAGAAGAATGTTAGAAGCAACGTCCGGATGTGCGAGCCGTCCACGTCGGCATCGGTCATGATGACGATCTTGTGATAGCGGACTTTATCGATGTTGAAGGAACCTTCCTGTTCGCCATCGCCGATGCCGGCACCGATGGCGGTGATCATCGACTGGATTTCCTTGTTCTGGAGGGCGCGGTGGAGGCGGGCTTTCTCTACATTGATGAGCTTTCCGCGGAGCGGGAGAATCGCCTGGGTCCGCCGGTCGCGGCCTTGCTTGGCGGAACCACCAGCGGAGTCACCTTCGACAATATAAAGCTCGGACTTCGCGGGATCGCGCTCGGAGCAGTCGGCGAGTTTCCCGGGGAGACCGCCGCCTGATAGAGCGGACTTGCGGACCGTTTCGCGGGCCTTTCTAGCAGCCTCACGGGCGCGGGCCGCGTTGACGGATTTTTCGATGACGCGTTTCGCGAGGCCGGGATTCTCGTCGAAGAACTGCATCAGCCCTTCATAGACGATGGAGGAAATGACGCCTTCGATCTCGGTGTTGACGAGCTTGTCCTTGGTTTGCGAGCTGAAGCGCGGGTTTGGCATCTTCACTGAGATGATCGCAATCAATCCTTCCCGGACGTCATCGCCCGTTAGAGCGGGGTCCTTCTCCTTGAGGATTTTATTGACCTTGGCGTACTGGTTGATGCCACGGGTAAGCGCGGTGCGGAAGCCGGTGAGGTGGGTGCCGCCGTCGCCGTTAGGGATGGAGTTGGCGAAACAGAGGATTTGGTCGTTGTAGGAGTCGTTGTATTGGAACACCACGTCGGCGAAGACATCGTCGGTGGTTTTCTTGCCGTCATAGTCGAGGTCGATCGCACGCTTGCCGTGAAGGATGATGGGCTCGTCATGGATCAGCGTTTTGTTTTCGCCGAGCTGGGCAACAAACTCCTCAATGCCTTTTGCATAGAAAAAAGTGGTTTTCTTGGCGGATTCGGGCCGCTCATCCTCAAGGTCGATGGTTAGACCCGGGTTCAGGAAGGCAAGTTCGCGAAGGCGGGTGGAAAGGCGGTCGAACTTGAACTCGATGGTATCGACGAAGATCGTGGCGTCCGGAAAGAAGGTGATCATGGTGCCCGTCTTGCCGGGATCCACCTCCCCGATGACGTGAAGTGGAAGGGTTGTTTTCCCGCGCTCGAAGCCGATGAGATAGACTTTTCCGTTCCGCATGATCTCGGCCTTGAACCAGTCCGACAGCGCATTCACGCACTTGGCACCGACCCCGTGCAGACCGCCGGAATATTTGTAGGCACCTTGGCCGAATTTCCCCCCGGCGTGAAGATTGGTGAGGACCAGCTCGACGGCGGGCATGCCGAATTTCAAATGCATGTCCACGGGAATGCCGCGGCCGTTGTCGGCGATGGATACAGAGCCATCTACATGGATGGCCACCTTGATCCGCCCGCAATACCCGGCGAGATGTTCGTCGATCGAGTTGTCCAGCACCTCGAAAACGCAATGATGGAGACCGCGCTCGTCGGGATCTCCGATGTACATGCCAGGACGTTTGCGAACCGCGTCGAGACCCTCGAGCTTGTCGATCTGAGCGGCATCGTATTGCTGCTCCACGGCAACCTGGGTTTGGGCTTTTTCTGGTTCGTTGGAAGTCTCGGACATGGTGGGGCCAGAGGGTCCGAAATACTACCTCGGGAGACAAGGAACTTCGTCGCCAGCCGCAGGCTTTTTACGATGAACTAAAGTGGCATTTAACACTTTAACGATTAATTACTTAGCATCGACCATACTCAGCCTCTTCCGTGTTACGCAATGGTAGGTGGAGGATGCTAGAAGCGAAGGGCGGCAATCCCAAGAAATCTACCAGAACATCGTCGGCTCAAAGTCCAATTTCCTTGATCGCAACCTCCCGCAAATCCGGGCAAAGCCCGATCAATCCAACACGTTATGCGCCTCGGTCATCTCAAGACAGCCACGTTGCCATTTGAGAAGCACTTCCGACGGCAGCACATCTCCGGCGGCGAGAGACTCCAGGGTGGCACGAGGAGCGATCAACGATCCTTCGATGTCTAATTTTGCCGCAGCTTGCTCGCGGGCTTTTAGCAACATATCAACCTGATGCTCGAAATCACGATCTCGTTTCCGGCGTTTACCCGGCGGGCGCTCAGGCCATTCTGCTTCCGGCAGTTCTTCCGCCAGCGCTAGGGCCGTCCGCAGCCGTTTTACCCGGTCGGGCCGAAAATGATTCGGCAGGGCAATCGTTTTCTTGGCATCCAAGTCGATGCTCCACTCGAGAAGCTGGCGGTTGGGAGCCACCATGAATGACGGACGATCCCACGCTTTTGCCTCACCGTCCCGCCAGTGCCAGAGTGCTCTCAGACAGGCCAAACCATAGGGAGCAAGTTTGCCCGAGCCCTGAACCCGCCAAATTTCCTCCTTGGAATCGTCCCTGTCCAGGACCCGCTGGCGGGCGGCGAGACAGCTTTCCTCGAACCATTCATATCGTCCTGAATCTTTCAACCTGGCGACAATCATGTCGCCCATTTCCAAAAGATAATGCACGTCATTAAGTGCATACTCGATCATCTTGGGAGACAATGGGCGCTTGCCCCAATCGGCCTTTTGGGATGATTTGGAAAGCTCCACCCCAAAATATTGGTTTACCAAATCGCCCAATCCAAACCGGCGCACGCCGAGCAACCTCGCGCCAATCTGAGTGTCGTAAACCACGGCTGGCAGCGCTCCGAACTGACGCTTGAACATGGTCATGTCATAGTCGGCACCGTGCATCCAGACTGTGGCCTCGGAGAGATAACTTCCCAAGGCCGACAGATCAGGAATCGCCAGCGGATCAATCAAGACACACTGGCCGCGGTCGGCGAACTGAATCAGGCAAAGCGACTCTCGGTAGCGGTGAAGGCTGTCAGCCTCGGTATCGATCGCACAAACCGGATTAAGAGAGCCTTGGCGACTGGTTTCGAGATGGCTGACGAGACGCTCGGTGCTATCGATTATATCGGAAATCATCAATTGGAGATTGCCAGTTTTCCGTGCCGAACTCCAAGGCAAATTTAAGTGGTTTGGAGGTTCGCCTGCACGCAGCCGGTCATTTTGCCAATGTGACCTTCACCCGATAGAGGTGAGCGCTGGTTCCCGGAGGTGGTCCTTGAATTCCGCCATCAAACAGGAGGAGTTGCCCAGCCGTATTGTATCGGCTCTCCACGCGGATTTCGACTCGCCGCGAGGAATTTTGTCTCAGCGAACTCTGCCCAGCGGCGAAGGTCACCTTGCGGACAATCCAGTTTGCATCTGATACGAATTTACCCCATGTCAGGCCATTGTCCGTGCTCCTTTGCAATGTATAAGCAACTCTAGGATTCGTGCCTAACTTTTGGTTGATTGTGAAACCGTAGTATTGAGAACGAACCAACCGGGTGTTGCCGAAGAAGAAAAAGAAGTCCGAGTCAAATTCGAACGGATTGTCTGTCGCCACGGGAGCCACCGGCATGCTTCTCGGATCACTGGCACTGCTGTCGAGGATCCACTCGTTCAAATTGTTAAATCCGTCACCATCCGTGTCTTCAAGCAGCCCGGACGTCGGGCTAGCCTTCGCAAACACGGCGTCTTCATATTCAGAATAGCGGTTTACGACGATCACTGGGATTTGAAATTTCCGCGCTGAGAAATCATAAGTGACGCCACCTGTTTGGAAATTTCTTTGAAGCTGTAACTCCGCGATTCCTTGGGTTCCGCCAGGGAGAATGGGAGGGGTGGTAAAATTCGATACAAACGGAGACGGCAATAATACTCGAGGATCCCCGTTATTCGCAAATGCGGGAAACACTGACTGCTGTTTTCCGCTAAAATCATCCAACTGGTCCGTGTTGGCTTTCGGATCGCCTTGCTTTGACAGGACTCGAATGGAGAAGTAGAGGGCGTCCGAGCCGGCAAAAACATTATTTGGTGCGAACGGTCTCCAATTAAATGTGTTGGGTCGGATATAACTCATCTCGACGAATCCCTTTTTATCCCACACTCCATTGTTAATGCGTGTGTATTCGAATCCTGAAGTCACGTTGTTGCGTGTGGAGAGGGCATCTGCCATCGGGTAAATCAACGCTTTAACTGGCGCTGGGGCTGAAGGATTACCCAAACGTGGAAAGATGTAGTGATACGTTCCTGGAACAATTTCCTTGTTGAACCTATCGTTCTCAGTCGTTTCATAATTTCGCGCCGAATCGTAACGCGTTAAGATATACTCCCGGATGCTGGCATTGATATGAAGGTTATAGTAAAGCGAGGAACTTGAGTCCTTAAATCCCCCCAATGGCCGGGGTAACTCGGATGCCGGTGCCGCGATGAGAGAAATCCGCGCGGGCTCACGGGGAGCGATTGCGGTCGCGGGGAAAATACCTGTCACCAGCAGATAAGGAGTATCGATCGTGTTTCCATCGATCGTGCCTGAGGTCAAGAAGGCGGTGGTTCCAGGCGAGCAAAGCAGAAGGAAAAAACCAGGTGGATAATACTGGGTGTAGTCGCACCCGGGAATGCTGGTGACGCTGCCATCAGTCATTCGAATATTGAAACTGCCTCCACGGAAGGTCTGACGCGATTCACTCTGGCGATAGGTTTTTTCGCTGCTCAATTCAAAACTCACTTGGGAGTTTGACGTCTGGACTCCGACGAAAAACATCGAGGAAATAAGCAGCAACGAGAGGGTTTTAATCCGAATCATGCAGGAAGGATGGGATGGCTGGTGCAGGCTGACAAGGGGAAATTAGGCTCGGGGGTTACAAATTTTAAAATACTTTGTGATCACAAAAATATTTTAAGCGATACGTAACTCGGAAGCTTGAGCGGCGGTGATCTCCATAACCATCCAAGGCAGTCCGTACCGATTAAGATCTGCCATGAAGGAGTCGGGGTCGTGCTGCTCGATATTCCAGATGCCGGATTTCCGCCAGCCGCCCGTCAGGATTTGCTTGGCGCCAATCATCGCGGGGACACCGGTGGTGTAGGAAATCGCTTGAGATCCCACTTCCGCATAGCAGGCCTCGTGATCGCAAATATTGTAAATGTAGATGGCCTTCCGCTCTCCATTTTTGACGCCGGTCATAATATTTCCGATGCAGGTGCGGCCTTTGGTGGATTGGCCAAGGTCTCCCGGATTGGGCAAAACCGCTTTCAGAAATTGCAATGGAACGATCTCCACCCCTTGGAACAGGACGGGATCAATCCGCGTCATGCCGACGTTTTGCAGCACCTCAAGATGCTTCAAGTAGTTGGGCGAGAACGACATCCAGAACTGTGCCCGGCGCAGGGTGGGAATGTGTTTCACGAGGGATTCCAGCTCTTCATGGTACATCCGGTAAATTTCAAACGTCCCGATTCCGTCCGGGCAAGTGAAAGCTTGATGCCGCGACATGGGCGCGGTTTCGACGAAATTGCCGTCTTCGAAATGGCGGCATTCCGCAGTGACCTCGCGAATGTTGATCTCCGGATTAAAATTGGTGGCAAAGGCTTTGCCGTGATTGCCGCCGTTCACGTCGATGATGTCGAGTGTGTGAATTTCGTCGAAATGATGCTTCAAAGCCCAGGCGGTGAAGACATTGGTCACTCCTGGGTCGAAACCCGAACCGAGCAACGCCGTCAGGCCAGCTTGCTGGAAGCGTTCCTGATAGGCCCACTGCCAGGAATACTCGAATTTTGCCACATCGAGCGGCTCGTAGTTGGCGGTGTCCATGTAGTCGCAACCGGCCAGCAGGCAGGCGTCCATTAAATGCAGGTCCTGGTAGGGCAGGGCGACGTTGATGAGCAGTTTGGCCCCCGTTTTCCGGATGAGCGCGGCGGTCTCCTCAGCGTTATCGGCGTCCACCCTGGCGGTGGCGATGACCCGGCCGGTGCGTTTCTTCACTTCGGCCGCGATCGCGTCGCACTTGGAGACGGTTCGCGAGGCTAGGGTGATTTCTCCGAAAATTTCGGGAACCATGGCGCATTTGTGGGCGACAACGCTGCCGACCCCGCCGGCTCCGATGATTAGGACTTTGTTCATGATCTGAAGAGGCACTAGGGGTGAAAGAATCCCTGCCCGCTGGCAAGAAATTCTCCGTGACGTCGGGAAATCCTGCGGTGAATTTTCCGACAACTTTAGAATGGCACGGCGTTTTCATCCCTGAAAGGCTCCAGCCAGATACCATTATTCAAGTTTCATGAAAATTACCTACCCTACGTCCAGCTTCCGCCGCAAATCCGGCTTCACCCTGCTTGAAATGGTCATCGTGCTGGGCATTATCGCCATGATCCTCGGCGGCGCGATTTTCATGATGCAGGGAATCGGCGATGCTGCGAAACTCCGCCAAGTGGAAGCCGACTTCAAAAGCTTCGAAAGTGCCTTGTCCATGTACAAGCTGAATGCCGGTTCGTATCCAACCACCCCGCAGGGCCTCAAAGCTTTGGTGGAGAAGCCCTCCAGCACCCCGGTTCCCCGGCGTTGGTCGCAAATCATGAAGAAACTTCCGCCGGATCCGTGGAAAGCGGAGTACGGTTACCGCTTCCCGGGCAAGAAGCAGGCCAATGAGTTTGAAATGTTCTCCAAAGGCCAGGATGGCGTCGAAGGTACCGCAGATGATCTCAGCAGTCAGGACGATTAAGCGCGGGCGCGGCTTCACTCTGATCGAAATCGTCTTGGTGCTTGCCATCGCGTCGGTCGTGATGGGTGGCGCGGTCGGCATGATGATCTATTCATCCGATGAAAGAACCCTGCGGGACGCTTCCGGCGAAATTGAACTCCTAGCGAAACGTGCCCGGGTGACTTCGATCCTCCACCAAACTCCTTACGCTCTCGAATTCCGGGAAGGAGTCGTCCGCCTGCTGCCGTTTGCCGAGGCGGGGCGGGATGAAACGAGAACGTCCCGCAGTCGCACCGAGCCGGAACCTGAGTTGGGCAGTGCTGCGGAAAGCCGGCAATTTGTCCTCGAAAGCGGGCTGAACGTGTTCATCCGCCGATGGAACTCGGACGCCTGGCTCAGCACCGCCAAAACCACCGTGCATGTCTGGCGCTTCGATCCCGACGGTCTGTGCGAACCGATCACTGTCCGTCTCACGCTTGACGAGAGTTGGTCGGAAGACACCTACCATCCGCTCAATGCCACCATCCGCGAAAGCCTGCTCGAAGCTCGATGAATTGCCCGGTCCATCCCGCCAAACGCGGTTTTTTGCTCCTCGAGATGATTCTCGCGCTCGCGGTTTTCGGCATCGCCGCCACCGGTTTCGCCGTCGCGCTGCGCCAAATGGGAGACGCCGCCTCACTGGCCCAGACTGAGCTCCGGATCACGCGGATTCTGGACAGCGCGCTCGACGAGACGATCTCCCTGCCCATTCTCGAAGAAGGCGTGACGAACTCCACCGTCGGCGAGACCGGGATCGAGCTGGATACGACCATCGAACTTCTCGAAGACCTCGAAAACGCGGAGGGGCAAATGCTGACGGAGATGTATCTGATTAAAATCGAAGCCCGCTGGTTTCTCAGTGGTGAGTGGAAACAGCGCTCGGTCGAGACCTGGCGCTACGGCCGCATGTATCAACCATGATCGCCGGCCCTCCCAATCCCCGGAAGCGCGGCTTCACCCTGCTTGAGCTCGTGATCGCCGTTGGGTTGATGGCGATTCTCGTGGGCATGGTTTTCGGCACGGCCCGGACGTCGCTGGCGCTTGGAAATGCCATCGTAGAAACCCAGAACGAGGAAATGCTGCATCAGGCGTTTTTCGAACTCCTTAATCAGCGGTTCTCCGCCCTGCCCGGCAACACCCAGTTCGATCTCAAGGTGGAGGGGTCCGGGACGCACTATATTTCCGACCTCACGCTGCAAAACGTCCCGCTCAGCTTCACGTGGGGCGGCCAGGCCCGGATCGCCAAAGCCGTCCAGCTCAGTACGGTGAAGCGCCGCAGCGGCTTCCTCGACATCGTGTTGAAATACTACGAAAACGAGGTTCTCGAGGATTCCGCAGCCGAGTTCAAAACTTCCGCCGGAGAGAACAAGCCCTTCTCGGAAATCATCCTGCTCACCGACGTGTCCTACTTCGAATGGCGCGTCCTCGACGGCCGCTCGATTGAGTGGCAGTACGATTGGGATCTCCAAGGCCGCCTGCCCCTGCAGGTCGAACTCACCATCAAGGTCGGTGCCAAGGGCGAGGAAATCCGGCAGGTTTTCTGGGTCCCGCCCAAGCAAAATCCCGAAGTTCTGATGCGCCAGATCTTGCAGCAGAATCAGGAGCCCGATCCCAAAGACGATTCCAAAGACAAAGACGAAACCGTAGAATGACACTTTCCTCCGCGGTCATCCAGAAATCACGCGGTGCCGCGCTCATGGCGGTGCTGTGGCTGATCGCGATTCTCGCCTTGGCGTGCATGGCGACCTTGCGCGTGATCACCTTCGACATGGAAATCGCCTCGGCCAAGGTCCATGGCTCGCGCGCCCGCCAAGTGGCGGAAATGGGCATCGCCATCGGCTCGCATCCCCTCATCAAGCGCTCCGACCCCTTGCTCCGCAGGATGGACGAGGAAACCGGCGAGGGCTTCGAAGCCAAAGTGATTTCCGAAGGGGGCCGTTTCAATATCAACTCGATCATCTTGAAGGAGGACAAGCCCTTGCTGATCTCGATGTTCATTGACTGGGGGCTCGAGCTCGACACGGCCCAGGAAATCGTCGATGCGCTCACCGACTGGGTGGATGCGGATAACAACGAGTCCCTCAACGGCGCGGAAAAAAAATATTACGAAGGTGAGGGCCGGATTAACCAGCCGTTCGACCGGCCGTTTTACGACCTCAGCGAAATGAGCCTCGTCCGCGGCATGGACTTGGTGGAGGAGGTCCGTCCGGATTGGCGGAATTGGTTCACCATCTGGAGCAGCGGGCCGCTCGATGTGAATGAAGCGTCTGCCGAATTGCTCGCCGCCGCCGGCGAGATTCCGGTCGAGCAGGCCGCTATCGTCCCGGAAAAAGTCCGTGGCCTCGACGGAGTGCGTGACACCCTCGACGATGTCGAGTACCCGAGTGCCGCCGCCGCGCTGGCAGATATGGGGATCGATGCCGAGGCCCGTCCTGACATCGCCCAGCGCTTTGGCGGCAAAGACAACACCACCCGCATTGAAAGCATTGGCTACGCGGAAGGTGTGAAACGCAAAATCTCAATCATTGTCAGGAACCGCGCCGGCAGACCGGGCTTACTCGAACGCACCGAAGAAATCATCCCGTGAGCAAAACCAACCAACACGTGCTTCTTGTCCCCGGCGAATCCGGTTGGGAAATCTGGACCGGCCAAACCACCGCCGCCTTCACCCTGCATTCCGCCACCGCCACCGAGCGGGCCAGCGACCTCACCGATATCCCCGGCGGCGACTTGCTGCTGCTGTTTCCCGTCAAAGCCATCACCGCCGTGCCGATGCGCGTGGCCAGTGATGACGACGCGCTTTTTCCCGACCTCGCGAGCCTTCACGCCGAGCGCCTCGGACTTCGCCCGGACGCCATGGCCGGCCAGCTCACCGACGTTTTCGTGGTCGCCAGGGAGGCCGAAAACACCGCCCTCGTCTCGGTCATGCTGCGGGCACCCGGCGATGGCGACCTGCCACCCCGGGGGCCGAAAAGTTTCGATATTTCCGCCCGGGCCTATCCGCTTGCCGGTGACGCGCTTGCCGTCTGGAAGGAATTCGGGCGCTGGGTGTTTTCCGTGTCCCATCAGGGAAATCTCGTTTACTGCCAAGCCACATCCGTCACTTCCGCCAGTCCGGACGAGTCGCTGGCTCGGGAGATCCGGCTCGCGCTGATTCAGCTTTCCATGCAGGGACTGGCGATTGAGCCGGCCCGTCTGGTGATCTGGACCAGCCTGGAAGATTGCAGCCCTGCGGCACTCGCCGCAATCTTCACGGCAACGGTGGAAATTGCCCCCCGCCCAGCGCCCATCCTGCCTGATCCGCTCAGCAAGCTCCTCCCGGCCGACGTCCGCGCGGCCCGCCGCGAAGCCCGCCGCCGCCGGAATGTCCTGCTCGGCGTGGCCGCCCTCGGCATGCTTTACCTCGGCGTCATCGGCTGGTTCAGCTACGGCCTTTGGAAGGATAGCAACGAAACTAAAAATCTCCTCCAACAAGCCGAAGCCGCAGCTCCCGAGGGCGAAGCCTACGCCGTCCACATTGCCAAATGGGACGAACTCGCCCATGTGATCGAGCTCAAGAACGCGCCGGTGGATATCCTGAGCCGCATCGCCTCATGCATCCCTCCTGCCAGCGGGTTGCGGCTCAAAACGGCCGATATCAACGCCTCGGAAATCAAACTCATCGGCGAAGCGCCGCAACTTCAGGCGGTCAATACTTTCAGCCTCAACCTGGCCAAGAATAGCGACTTGGCCCAGTTCGACTGGCAAACTCCCGAACCTAGCCAATCGACCCGCGGTTGGGAATTTGTCTATAGCGGCGAGATGCCTTCGACTCAGCCCTGATTTTTGGGTTCACCGACAAAACCCGTGTGCCTCGGCGTTAAACCGTCAACACGCCTCCGCTAGCTCTTCATTTCCACCCTTTCATGTCAGACCGCGAAAAAAAGCTCCTCATCTTCTTCGCCCTGGCGGGATTCGCGATCGTGAACTTCCTCGCCTTCAATTTTGCGACCGCCAAGCGCACCGAGGTGAACGCCCGACGCCAGGAGGCCGAACAGAAACTGGCCACCGCCGAGATGTTCCAGGAAAGCCGCGAGCAAGTTCTGGGCGATATGGAATGGCTGGCCGAACACGCACCCGAGCCGCAAGCCAATCAGGACGTGCAGACCAGTTTGCAGCAAATCGTCGAGCGGGAAGCCAAAGCCACCAGTCTCACCATCAAGCCGGGACAAAAGCCCCTGCCCACCGACTCTTCGGGCACCCACTACCACCGCGCCAAAATCCAAATCACCGTGACCGGTCCCGAGCAAGCGCTCTACCAATGGCTGGACCGCCTCAATGACCCGGCCCAGTTTCGCATCGCCTCCGGGATCCGGCTGACTCCGAACCAGGCTGACGATACCAAGATCGACTGCACCGCCACCATCGAGCAATGGTTCGTCCCGAAAACCACCTGAACCCGTCCGCATCATGAAATTTCCCATCTTCCGTTTCATCGCCCTGGTTTCCGCTCTCGCAGGCGTCGCCGCCGCCGATTTGCCGAAAAAGGCACCGCTTTCCAAATACAGCGGTCTGTGGACAAATTCCCCGTTCACCTCCAAGCCGCCGCCGCCTGAGGCCGGCCCGGAAAATAACCCGCTCGATGACTACGCGCTTATCGGCGTGTCGTCCATCGGGCCGAAAAATTACCGGGTGACCATGATCAACAAAAAGAAGCCCGATGAGCCGCGGATCTACGTGGACAGCGACCGGGAGAGCAAGGGCTTCAAAATTGTCACCGTCACCCGCAAGCCCGGCGATCCGCTGGGCACCGTCGTCCGCATGACCTCCGGCTCCATGTCCGGGACCGTGGCTTACGATGAAAAACTCCTCACGCTCACCGCCGCCCAGCCCGCCCGCCCGGCGGTCCAACCCGGCCAGCCTGCCGCTCAAGTGGTTCCCGGAGCACAGCCTCAACAGCCCAACGGCCAGCCCCAGCCACAGCGCCAACCCCGTCCCCGCGTCGTCCCGCCACCGGCTCCGGTCAATGGCCAAGCTCCCGCGCCGCAACTCCAGCAGGGACAGGCGCAACCGGTCCCGCCCAACCACGCCAACCGCAATATCCAGCGTCCACAACGCCGCGGTAACTAACCTTTCACTTCGCCCTACCCGTTTCCCTCCATGTCCTTCCATCGTTCTTTCGCATTCTCGCTCGTCGTTCTGGGCACCGCATCCGCTCAGCCCGCCGTCGTGCCGCCAATGCCAGTCACGCCGCCCGGCGTTCCCATTCCCGGTGTTATCGCGCCGCCGCCCGCCGCGGCTCCGGCCGCCAACCCAGAGGTCGCGCAGCCAGGACTGCCATTGGGAGACACGAAAATCACCGAGCCCATCGAAGAACTCAAACTGAGCGGTGACGCGCTGGCATTGCTCTATCGGAAATACACCGGCCGCCGAGTCATCGTCTCCTCCGCCGCTTCCACGGCGGAGTTCCGCTTCGTCCAGGACGCCAGCGCTAAGGATCCGCTCACGTTCGCAGAAGCCGCGGAGCTTCTCAAAACCGCCGCCATCATCGAGAATTTCGTCTTCGTCCCGGACAAGCAAAACCCGAATCTCGACATCCTCACCTTATCCACCGGCGGCATCCGCCCGACCGGCCGGGGCGTGGATGTGTATAACGAAAACGGCATGGTTTACAACGAGACCTCCGCCCTGCCCGAGGGCGACACCGTCATTTCCTACGTGATGACGCTCAGCTACATCAAGCCTGCGGAAGCCGTCAACACGTTCAGCCAAATCATTGGCCAGCTCGGCGCCTACGGGTCGATCGCCGCCGTGCCCAACGCTTCCGCCGTGGTCATCACGGAAAACACCTCGCTCATCCGCAAGCTCATCGATCTCAAGAAGGAAATCGACAAGCCCGGCTCCGTCCAGGGCAGCCGCTTCATCAAAGTGCAATATGCCGACGTGACCGAAATCGCCGACACTCTCACCGAGCTGCTCACCGCCCAGCAATCCTCGCAGAAAACCGCCGGAATCCAGCGCGCGGACAACAACGCCCCGCAAGGCGGGTTGATCCCCGGCGCACAACCCGGAGCCGCCGGGGGCGGGACCAGCGGCGAGGACACGCCGGTGCAAATCGTCCCCGATCCCCGCACCAACCGCATCTTCGCCATGGGCCGTCCGGTTGACCTGATTTTCGTCGAGAGCCTCGTCCGGGAATTCGACGTGGAAACCAGCGAGAAAAACTTCCTCCGCCGGAAGCTGCGTTTCCTTAAAGTTTCCGAGTTCCTGCCAATCGCCAGTGACGCCCTGACCCGTGCCTTCAGCGGCACCGGAAGCGGCGGGTCATCGGGTGGAGGAGCGACTCAGGGCGGCGGTGCCGCAGGCGGCGCAACCGGCGGTGCCGGTGGCAACCGCGGTGGCCAAGGCAATAGTCGCCAGTCTGCAAGCAGCGGGCGTAACAGCGGCTCGGGCAGCACCGGTGCGAACTTCGGCGGATCCTCCTCCGGCAGCGGCTCGCTCGGCGGGAGTTCGTCTGGCGGAGGTGGTGGCGGTGGCGGCAGTGCCCTCAGTGGCGGCGAAGTGAGTTCTGCTCCCGAGTCCGCGCTCGTCGGCCGCACCCTGCTCGTGGCGGATAACATCACCAACTCCATCGTCGTCCAAGGCCCGCCATCGGGCTTGGAAATCATCGAGCGCCTGCTCGATCAAATCGACGTCAAGCCCGACCAGGTAATGATTTCCACGGTTATCGGCCAACTCACGCTCAACGACGATTTCAAGGTGGGGCTCGACTATCTCAAGCTGGGCAACGATTTCGTAGGCAGGGGAGGGAACGGTGCAGGCCCCGAACTCCCCATTCTCAACCAATTGATCAAGGCTATTGACGGGAAGCCGGCCGTAGGCACTCCGGGAACTCCCGGGTTCATTGACGCAGTTCCGGGAACTCCGGCTCAAAACAAATTCAGCCCTGGAACCCTGACTGGCGGCGGACTTCAGATTTACGGGAAAATCGGTAACAACCTGAACGTTTATCTCCAAGCGCTGCAGTCGAAGACGGACTTCACCGTCCTTTCCCGCCCCAGCATTTTCACCGCCAACAACGTGGTTGGCACGATCTCCAGCGGTGAACGCATTGCCATCCCCACCGGCAGCAACAGCTTCGGCACCAGCGGTAACGCGAGCACCCAGATCGAATACCAGGACGTGGTTCTAAAACTCGAAGTCCGTCCACTGGTGAACTCGGAGAATGACATCACGATGGAAATTGCTCTGCTTAACGACGAGCAAAACGGCACTCAAACCATCGCTGGTGGCGGTGGCAACGGAGGAGATCTCACCGTGCCCCGAATTTCCACTCGTGAAATTCTAACGACCGTCACCGTTCCCAACAACGAAACCATCGTCCTGGGCGGCTTGATTTCCTCGAAGAACGCCCAGACCAAAAGCGGAATTCCCATCCTCAGTAATATTCCTTACATCGGGGGGCTTTTTGGCAGCACTCAAAATACCAAGGACCGGAGCGAACTCATGGTTTTCATCCAGCCCTCCATCGTAAACAGCGATCGCTCGCTCAATGCCGTCCAGGCAGATATGGACGCCCGCTACAAAGCTTCCGAAAGAACCCGCACATTCGCGGACGGCCCGGGCGTCCTGCCCCCTGTGGACATCATCACTCCCGTGGATGACAAGGAATCAAGGGCACATAGAACTTCATATCGGACGGAGAGGTCCGTGGAAGTGATTCCTTCCGGGAGAATGAAACCGTCGATTCGTCCCGCAAATCGGCGATAGGAATTCTTTAACGTATTTTTGAACGTGCTCTTGGACTCGGAGTCAAAGGCACCTGAAGACCGCACGCAAGTTCGCGTTTTCATGTAAGGGTGAACAGCAGTTGTCAGCCTCATTACGGGTCGCGAGTCAAATCGCGGGTGTGTTGAAGTTGTTCAGCTTGGCCGTCGGGGTGGGTGCTCCGGCGGCCTTTTTTTTGCCCGGATCGCGGCATGCTCTGTTCCATGTGGCGCGGAGCTCTTCCTCTTCCCTGCCACAGGAAAAAGCTCTGCCCCGCATCTGGCAGAGCCGAATCCACCACCGGCGCGAGCAGACCGTCGCCCTACGCCCTTTTCATTGAGCTTGGACCCGAAAGAATGCGGCCCCGTCTGAGGAGCTGAAAAGAAACTCCAGTTTTCCCTGGCTATTGATGGTGGCGTCGGGCGGAGGCATCGGAAAGGGGATGAAGGAATTCAAGCCGTTGGATTTCTGCAAGCCGAGGGTCAGCTTGAACTGGCCGCTTCCCGCATCCCTTACGAGCAATGGTGCGGGGAGGTTCAGCGTGTGGACCTCGGATGCCGTGAACAGCCCGGCTGAATTGGCTCCGCTGCGGAGTTTCGCGACCAACTCTGGCTGGCTGACCTCCCAATCAAAACCCAATTTGGCGTATTGGAATTCTGCCCAGTCATTCAGGCTGTCGCCATCCTTATCGGCGACTGTGGAAAACGTCCGACCTTTCAGCGGGATGTCGAAAGGATTTTCATCCAAGTCGTTGCTCGCAATATGGATCGCTGCAACCCGCCTTGTGGTTGCAGTGCCCGAATCATTAAAGGAGACGGTGAAGGTGGTCTTCTCACCGGGCGCAAGGGTGGTTTTCATCCCCGTGGTGCTGAGGCTGTAGTTGCTGGCATCCGCGCCATCCAGAGTGACCGACAATCGGTTGAGGTCGGCAGTCCCGGTGTTTCGAAGGGTGATGACCTTCGCCGGTCGGCTGGTGCCGGCGGCGAGGCCTTCAAAAGCGATCCCGCCGTGGTTGTCGGCGAGCCGCGTGCCCGGCGGCGCTTCGACGGAAATTTCCGGGGTCACGGAGCCGAAGCCGTGAAATACGTAGGCCGCACCTGCGTTGGGCGAACTGTCATCGTCTTGCGCACCGTTGATTTTAGTGGTTTTGCTGGCCTCGCCGGACGCTGAAATCACGGCGGTGGTTCCCGCTGCGGCCACTGAGAATCCAAATTGGTCCCCCTTGTCCGATTTGGTGGCTTTGAGGTAGGCTTGTTTTCTCCAAGTAGTTCCACTTTTCACAAAAACGTAGGCCGCGCCTGCCAAGCTGGCGCGGTTATCTGATGGATCGCCGCCCAAGCCGTTGGCTCCGCTATCTTCCCCATAAGCCCCGACAACCACCATTTCGCCCGTCGCCGCCACGGCGAAACCGAACTGGTCACCCTCTTCGGAATTGCTGGCCTTAAGATAGGCCTGCTGTTTCCAACCTTTGCTGTTGCGGGCAAAAACGTACGCCGCGCCAGCCTGAGATGCGCTGTTGTCGGTCTGATCGCCATCCACGTTGTTTGCTTTGCCAGACTCCTGGGGAGCGCCAACGACGACCACGTTTCCAGAGATCGCCACCGCTCGACCGAACAAGTCTCCATCGCCGGTATTGCTGGCTTTCAGGTAAGCCTGCTGTTTCCAGGTAGTCCCTTTCCGAGCGAAAACGTAGGCAGCGCCGGATTGGCTGGCGCCGTTGTCCGCCTCATCGCCGCTGACTCCCGTGGCACCGCTATCTTCACCAGGAGCCCCGACCACGATCCTCTCGCCCGCGATCGCCACAGCGATCCCGAAAAGATCTCCTCTCCCGGACTTGCCGGATTTAAGGTGGGCCTGTTCGGTCCACGTCACCGAACTGCGGGTAAACACGTAAGCCGCTCCTGCTTGCGTGAGACTGACATCGGTTTCAGGACTTCTGACCTTCCCGGCGTTGCTCGTTTCTCCGAAAGCGCCGATCACAATCGTGTCTCCGGACACGGCAACCGAGTAACCAAACAAATCGCCCTTCTCGGCATTGCTGGCTTCGAGAACCGCTTGTTGCGCCCATGTCGAACCGCTGCGGGTGAACACGTAAGCCGCCCCGGTTTGGGAAGTGTTGCCAAACGCTCCGACCACTGCGGTATCACCCGAGATCGCTACCGAGAATCCGAATTGGTCATTTTTCCCGGTGTCGCTCGCCTTGAGATAAGCCTGCCGGGTCCAAGTGGTGTCGCTGCGGGTGAAAACGTAAGCCGCGCCCGAGTTGGTGGAACGATTGTTGGCTTGTTCACCACCCACCCCGGTGGCTTTGCTGTCCTCGTAAGGCGCACCCACGATCACCGTATCGCCCGAGATCGCCACCGTGTCGAAGAAGTCGTTTTTCTCGGTGTTGCTGGCTTTGAGATAGGCCTGTTGGCTGATGGAGGGTTGGAGGCCGGATCGCTCGATTTCCTCGGGAACTGCGCCGCAGAAGTGGGAAAATCCCGCAAATAGAAGCGGCAGGGCAAGCGTGCGGGAAGGAAATGGGCAGCGATTCATCGGTGATAAGTTGCCGTTGGAGGCGACTGGAATGCAAGTGACAACGAGCTAAGATGCTGCACCGCTTTTTTGCCCGGAGTGATTGCCACGCGAAAAGCCACCTGGTGCAAGCAGAGCTTCGCGCAGTCCGGAGTTCCTATTCCGGCAGCCCGATCTTCTTCCCCAGATGTCCTGGGCGGGTGTGAAGGAAATTCACATCGAGCCACATTTTGACTCTGGCGCCGATTTCCCGGACCCGGGTTTTCAGCCCGGCCTGCGTTTCGACATCGCGGGCGTTGAAGCCGTAGGCCTCGATGCCGTTGGCCTTGGCCAAGTAAATCGCCCGCTCGTTTTGGAAGCGCTGGCTGATTAACAAAATCGAGTTCGTTCCAAAAATCTCTTTGACCCGCACCACCGAATCCAAGGTCCGCAGCCCGCGCGGATCGCAGACGATGCGGTCTGCGGGAATACCTCGCTCCACGAGCGCCTGCTTCATTTTTTCCGGCTCGTTATAGTACGGGCTGAGGTTATCGCCCGAGACGATCAGGGTATCCACCTTGGCTGCTTTCCAAACCCTGACGGCCGCATCGATGCGGTAGCGGAAATACAGATTTTCCCGCCCGTTCACCCGGTCTGTCGTCCCAAAAACCAAACCCACCTTGGTGGTCGGCAGCGCCGCTACATCCGTGAAAAGCCGCCCGCGGGACGCCCAGATCGCCGTGAAGTTCGCATACGCCACCACCCCGAGTGCCAGCACGACCAAGCCAAGCGCGACAACCCCCAATCTGCGGACCCAGCGGAGAAATCCGCCTTTGCGGGCAGATCTCATACACTTTTCGTGGTTTGAAGTTCCTCGTGCCGCCGCGGCCATTGCAGCAGGGATTTGACCGCGTCCGCAAATCCGCCGACGAGGGGTTCCTCCGGCGCGATCACACGCAGGCGATTGGCGGTTTCCACGAAGCGCACTTCGGAAAACCGCCCGATCAATTCGCCGTCCACCTCCACCGGGACCTCGCGATCCGCGCGGACGATGAATTCCTCCGCCTGGAAATAACTGGTCGAGTCCAGCAAATCGATACCTCCGAAGGCCAGGCCGCGGAGCGAATCCAAAACCATCCGGTAGCCCGCTTCTTTATAAACCAGCACATCGAGCTTCGAGTCATGGTTGTTCGCGTTGCGGAAAACCCGGAACTGCCCGCCGTAGAGAGAACCGTTCCCGGCAAGCACCGCCACCCCCTCCTCGCGCCGACCGTCCGCGCAAATCACCTCGATCCGCGGAGGCTTTTCCCCGAGCACTTTCACGGCCGCCACCAAATAGGCCAGCGGACCCAGCATTTTTTTCAGCTCCCAGCTCGTTTCCTCGATGACCATCGCATCGAATCCCACGCCCGCCATTTGCACGAATGGCGACCCGTTGGCCTCGAACAAATCCACTTCCCGCACGAATCCGCGCTCGATCACCAGAAACGCCCGCTCCAGCGAATCGAACGGAATGCCCATTTCCCGAGCGAAGACATTCATCGTCCCGGCCGGCAGCACGCCTAACAACGTCTTCGAGCCGGCAAGCCCGCTGACCACTTCGTTCAGCGTGCCGTCTCCGCCAGCGGCGATCACCACCGGCTCACCGGCCGCAGCAAAACGAGCCGCCAGCTCGCGCGCCTCACCGGCATGATTGGTGGCAAACAGCGCGAACCGGTTCGCGTGGCGCATGATGAACCGCAGCACCCTCCCGCCCTTCTGGCTGCGTGCCCGGGGGTTAAAAATGACTGGATACCGGTGCGGGATTTCCATGCGCGCGATCCTTCACCGGTAACCGTCGCCACCGCAACCCGATTTCACCCCAGCGCCGCAATCACCTTGTCGATCGGCAGCCCCATCACATTTTCGAAATTTCCGCGAATCCCGGCGACGATCTGGTCGCCAAATTCCTGGATGCCGTAAGCACCCGCCTTGTCCAACGGATTCACGTCCGCGAAATAGCCGTCGATCGCCGCGTGATCGAGCGTCAGGAAGGTCACCTCAGTGAGGTCGTGAAAGACGTTTTTCCGACCCCCCGGATCGATTATGCAGACTCCGGTGCAGACCTGGTGCGTGCGTCCCGACAGGCGCAGAAGCATGAGGCGAGCCTCCTCGAAATCCGCCGGTTTTCCCAGAGGCATGCCGTCGATAAAAACCAGCGTATCGGCACCAATCACCGTCGCTTCCGGGCGCATCGACGCGACAGCCTCGGCCTTGAGGATCGCGTTCAGTTCGCACAAGGCGTCGGGGTTCATCGTCGGGTCGTGAATTTCCTCTGCCGGGGAAGGCACGACCTTGAAGATCACGCCGGCCTTTTCCAGCAATTCGCGGCGGCGGGGCGACGATGAGGCAAGCACGATGGGCATGGCGCTGGCATGACCGGGATTGGCCGGCCGCGCAAGCTTGTTGCCTTGTCCGGTTTTCCGCTTATCCATTCATCCGTGAGCGAAATCCACGGCCCCCAAGCTTCCCCGCAACGCCGCAATTCCGGGTGGGTGAAGGGCTTCATCGGCCTCGTCCTGCTTGCGCTCTTGCTCGGCGGATTGTGGTGGTGGTCGAACCGCCCGATCCAGCCGGTCCAACTCACCGCCAGCGAAAAAGCCGCCGTGGAGGCAAAGGTCGAGGCGATCCAGCAGCCCGCTGAACCAAAGTATGAAAAGGGCTCCCGGGAAATCATCCTTACCGAGCGGGAACTCAACGGCCTGCTCAATGAGAACACCGCCTTTGGCAAAACCGTCAGCTTCGAGCTTGCCACCAATGCGATCCACGCCCGCGTCGAGACCGACCTCGACCCGCAACTCCCGGTCGTCGGCGGCAGGCATCTGAAAGCCCGCGCACGGTTTTTGGTCAGCGAAGTCCCCGGTCAGGCTGGCCTGATCCTTGACGATCTCACGGTCTGGGGGATTTCCCTGCCGAACGACTGGCTCGCCGGACTCAAGGGCCGTGACCTGCTGGGCGAGCTGCTTGGCGGTGGGGAAAACGGCCGGATCGGCGGGGTGGTAGAGTTCAAGGTCGAGTCGGGCCGCCTGATCATCCGGCTCGCAGAGTAGGGGAAAGGGACATTCCAGTTCCTTCTTCTGTGAGAAATGTCGGGACAGGAATGTCCCGATTTCCGTTGGCAAGAATTGGTATGACAGATCATGAAAGCGCGTTCTACAGTGCGCACCTCACTCCAATCCATCCCCAAACTAACATGTCCATTCAAGTCGGCAACAAAGCTCCGGATTTCACGCTCGTTACCAAAACCCCCGCCGGTCCAGAGCTGGTTCAATTGAGCGACCTCATCGGTCAGTCAAACATCGTCCTGCTGTTCGTGCCGATGGCCTTCACCGGCGGCTGCACGACCGAGCTGTGCAGCATTTCCCAAGGCATTTCCGAATACGATGCCTTAGATGCCAAGGTGCTCGGGATTTCCGGTGACAATCCATTCGCGCAGGAAGCGTGGGCGGAAAAGGAAGGCATTACCATCACCCTGCTCAGCGACTACGAGCACGCGGTGACCCAGGCGTACGGCGTGGCATACGAGCAATTCCTGCCTGCGAAGAACCTGATCATGGGCGGCGTGTCAAAGCGCTCGGCCTTCGTCATCGATAAAGCCGGCGTGGTGCAATATGCCGAGGTTCTCGACGTCCCGAGCGACATGCCAGACTTCGAGGCGATCAAGGCAGTCTTGGGCAAACTTTGAGCCGTTAGATTACTAAAAAGCTGTCGGGAAAATTCCCGGCGGTTTGAATTCCAATGCCCCCACTGTGATCCGCGCAAGGAGCTCAAAACCTCTATAGTATTCCGCCAATCAAGCATCGATCAGCTCTCGCAATTTCTGTTTTTGGCATTAGTTCGACCCAATCGGTTGCCCTTTGTTAGAACTCCTGAGCGTACGGAGGAGAGCGGGCGACAGATGGTTGAGGAATCGCAAATTGCCCCACAGGATAGCCATCCCGCTTTCTGCAACCACCTCTGGACAAGGGCTGCGGGTCGATTCAAAAATCCCGCACTTGAAACGCTTTTTTCTATCCGAGGCCGGGGCCGCCGTGGTGTGGGTCTCGTCGGTGCTGGTGCTGGGGCCGGCGCTCACGCCCTGGCTCTACCTGGCGGGAAAAAATTTAGCGCAAGCTGCGGCTTCCCAGGACTTGCCCGCGATCCTCGAATGGCTCGGTGCCGCGTGCGGGAGGGCGGATTTCAGCCGGTACTTCAATCGGTCGCTGCTGGCTTCGGCGCTGGTGCTGCTGCCGTTCCTGTTCCGCAGGATCGGAGCGGTGAGAGCCTTGGGTGACAGCCAAGGGCGACCGTGCGTCGCGGCGGGCTGGCCCTCCGCATTGCTGCAAGTCTTGGTGGGATGCCTCGTCGCCGGCGGCCTGTTATGGGGTGCCGGGATGTTCCTGACAGGGCAGGGCGTATTCGTCCCGAAGAGCGAGGCTCCGGGCTTCGGGAAAATCCTGGGAAAGCTTCTGGTGCCGACCTTGGTGGTGCCGTTGCTGGAGGAATGGTTGTTCCGCGGGGTGTTGCTGGGGCTGTGGCTGAAGTTCGCCCGGCCCTTGGCGGCGTGCATCGGCACTTCGCTGGTGTTCGCCTTTATTCATTTCCTGAAACCCCCCGAGGGCGGGATTCTGTTGGAGCCGGGTTCGCCGCTGGCGGGCTTTGAGTTGCTAGGTAAAGTGCTGCTTCATTTCACCGATCCTCAATTCTTCATCACGGACTTCGCGAGTCTGTTCTTCGTCGGCATGATTCTCGCCTGGGCGCGGTTGCGGACGGGGGCGTTGTGGTTTTCGATCGGACTGCACGCGGGCTGGATCGCGGCCTTCAAGTCATTCAACATGGTCTCGCAGTCGGTGGCCGATCATCCGCTCCATGCGTGGGCGGTCGGGGACACCTTGCGGTCAGGGCTGGTTCCGATCGCCACGCTCGGGCTGACTGTCGTGATCTGCCACTTTTTGTTGCGGCATTTCGAGCCGCGGCCGGCGGACGGTTAGCCGCGCATCACCGTGATCACGAAAATTTTCTCGAAGCCGCTGCGGCGAAGGGTTTTCGCGCATTCGTCCACGGTCGAGCCGGTGGTGAGCACGTCATCCACCAGCACCGCTCCGCTCGGTGCCCGGCCGATGTGGTGACTGCCCGAGCGGGTGATGGCAAAGGCACCGCGCAGGTTTTCCAAGCGCTGGGCGCGGGTAAGTGAGGTCTGGTGGCCGGTGGAGCGAGTGCGTCGCAGCGCCTTGAGCACGGGCAAATGGACATGCGTCGCAAGCTCCCGCGCGATCTCCTCGGCCTGGTTGAAATGCCGGTGTTGGAAGCGCTGGCGATGCAGCGGGACGGGGATCAGCGGCCACTTACCAGCAAGTGCGGGAGCAAACCGGGTATCGGTAAACGAACCGGCGGCGAGGCGGCCAAGATCCTTGGCGAGGTGGAGTTCGCGGCCGTATTTCAAGCGGTGGATCATGCCCAGGGTGCGGTCGTCCCGGACGGTGGCGGGACGTGCGAATTCGAAGGCGAACTTCAGCGTGTGGCAGTTCGGGCATGCGAAGAGGCCATCGATCTCGCCGGGAAACGACTCGCCGCAGGTCTTGCAAAAAGGCTCCACGAGCTTCGGTATATCCTCGTCACAGCCGTCGCACAACGCCCGTCCGTCCGCTAGTTTCCGGCTGCACACCGCGCACATCGGCGGGTAAAGCAGATCGAGCGACCGGCCGAGCCATTTCCGCCAGCCTCGGACTTCATGTGGCATCGGTGACGGCAGGGGCCGGAGTGAAGTGATTGATCAGCACGCCGGCGAGGAGGATGCCGGCGAGCGGCACCACGCCTTGGTGCAGAGTGGCTCCGGAGATGAACCAGCCAAGAGAACCTGGGCGGTCCGCCGCCACCGTCACGCTGCCGAGCACTTCATTCACAAAAATCCACCCGCTGTGGATTCCGACGGGCAGCCACAGCGAGGCCGTCCGCCAGCGGGCGTAAGCGAGCACCACGCCGAGTGCGAAAAGCGGGGCGAATGCGCTTAAAACGGCCTGAGGAGTCAGCACCCATCCGACCACCAATCGCAGCAGCTCGAAGCCGACACCTGCGGCGTCCGGGTCCGCCACATTCAGCCCCGCGGGCGGATGCAGGAGATGCACCAGCGCGAACAGCAGCGCCGAGAGCCCGAGCGCCGCCGACGGTCGCATCGCCCGGATGAAGATCCCCAGCACAACGCCGCGGAAGATGATTTCCTGAAAAACCGCGAGGATGAGCGCGGTCCCGAATCCCCGTAACGCCATCATCGGCACGCCATCACCGGGATTTTTCAACTGGAACACTCCCGCCGAGATCAAGACGCCGGCTTGCAGCGTGAACAGCGCCGTAACCAGCAAAAAACCGGTCCCTGCCTGCCGCATCCGGCTGGGATTGGACTGCAGCCGTTGCCCGCTGAACCCGTTCCAGAACCGCCGGCCGGCTGCCCGTGAGCCGCCTTGCAGCCAGTGGAGAAATGGTAAAAACAGCAGCACCGCGCCGAGCAGCAGGCTCGTTTCGAAAAACTGCGGAAATGCCGCCCCACGACAAATTCCCGCCAGCCAGTGCAGGGGGCCGTTGGTCTGCTTGACGGACGACACCTCCGCCAGGGCCTTCCCCATATTATAAAGCAACGGGCACATCCATGCGCCGAGCAGCACCGAGGCGGCCGCGTAGAGCCATACTTTAAGGACCTCGGAGGGGGACACGCCGCGCATCGGGCCATCGTGTCCGCCCGCCGGGTGAAATGAAAGTCCGGGATCGGTGATTTTCCCTTGGTGCCGAATCCCGCCCGCTTTTAGGCTGCGGCCATGGTGACCCTCGAACCGATCGGAAACATGCGCTGCCAATGGGGCGAAGGCCCGATCTGGTGGCGGGGGGCGCTCTATTTCATCGATATCGAGGGCCAGCGCGTCCACCGCCTCGACCCGGCGGACGGCTCGGAAAAATCCTGGGATGTCGGGCAGCGCGTGGGCACCGTGGTCCCCCGCGAAAGCGGCGGGCTGGTCATCGCCGGCGACCGCGGATTGTTTTTTTTGGACGAGGAAACGGGCGAGCTAACCGCCATCGCCGACCCCGAGCCGGACAAGCCGGACAACCGTTTCAACGACGGCAAATGCTCGCCGGACGGACGTTTTTTCGCCGGAACCATCAGCCTGGTGAGAAAAACCGGCGATGCGCGGCTCTACCGGCTCGACCCGGATCTTTCGCTCCACGAAGCGTTCGGGCCGGTCACCACTTCCAACGGCATCGCTTGGTCCGCCGACGGAATGACCGTTTTCTACATCGATACTCCGCGCAAGGAAGTGCTGGCCTTCGACTACGAGGGCGGCCAGCTGCGGAACATGCGCAGCGCGATTTCCACCGCCCATCTCGCCAGCTCGCCGGACGGCATGGCGATCGACGCGGCGGGAAATCTGTGGATCGCGTTTTGCCACGGCGGATGTGTCGTTTGTTTTGATCCCGCGACCGGCGCGGAGTTGCGGCGGGTGGAATTTCCCTGTCTCGAAACGACCGCTTGTGCGTTTGGCGGTCCGGATCTGGCGGACCTCTACGTCACCACCGGCGTCCACAAGACGGCGGTCGAGGAGCACGGCGGGCGCTTGTTCGTCGTCCGTGGCCTGGGCGTCGGAGGTCTTCCGGCAAACGGTTTCGCTGGCTGAAAACCAATCGCCGGAAACTCTCGCGGAGGAGGTTTTTGGATGAAGTCCGGCTTCCACTCCGTTAAGCAGCGGTATGAAACTCAACCACACCACCCTGCTGGCCGCCGTCGTTCTGGTAGGAGCGGGCGGGTTCATGGCAGGCCGGGTGTCCTCGCCGAAAGCGGCTGAGGCCAGTGCTCGAAGCACTTCCGGCACTCCATCCTCCCGCGCCCCCGGCCGGGACCCGGCGGGGGAGAACGGGACCTCGCGAAAATCGTCCAGACCAGAGCGCGGTGCCACTACGACTTCCGCGAAGGATCGGCTGGCCCGTCTCGAAGCGATTGTGCGTGGGGAAAATCCGCTGGAGAGAAACCGTGCGTTGCTCGCGTTTCTCCACCAGCTCGGCCCCGGCGATTTCGAAGAGGCGGTCGCCCATTTCCGCAGCTTGGGGATCACCGACAGCCGCAACGGCGAGTATTCTCTCCTGCTGACCGCGTGGGCGCAGGCGGATCCACTGGCCGCCCTGAGCTATGCCAAAGAGCATACCAGCGGGGGATTCGCCCAAGACACGATCCTCACCTCATGGGCTTCGAACGATCCGGAAGCGGCCATCCGCTGGGCGCAAACCAATCACGACGGCGACGGACCGAATCCCTACCTGCCCGGCATTATCCGCGGCTTGATCCAGTCCGATCCGACCCGCGCCACCGAATTGCTCGCCAGTATGCCCCGCAGCGAGGAGCGCGGCCGAGGCCTCGATTTCATCCTGCCGCATCTGCTGGAGCAGGGCTCGGACGCGACCCGCGCCTGGATCGCCTTGCTCACCGACGATGCCTTGAAAAACGGCGCGATGATGCGGGTGACGGACAAGCTCGCCTCGCTCGATCCGGCGGGGACCGCGTCGTGGCTGCTCGCGAATCCCGGCGAAGCCTCCCAGCGTCGCATGGACGATGTCTATGGAATGTGGGCGGAAAAGGACCAACAAGCGGCGTTGAGCGCATTCACCTCCCTGCCCGCCGGCGATCTTCGGAGCAACGCGCTCCGCGGAGTCGTCGGCAGCGTGGCGGCAGAGGATCCGCAGGCGGCCATTTCCCTAATGAACCGCTACCCGAACGACGTGACCGATGGCGTGGTTCAAAATTTCGTCTGGCGGACCTTCGGCAGTGACCCGGCCACCGCCGCTACGGAAATCGCCCGTATGGGAAATGACGGCGAGCGTGACCAAATGTACCGCCGCACCCTGAATGCCTGGTTCGACCGCGATCCCGTCTCGGCGCAGGCGTGGATTCAGATAAATGAGATTCCTGATTCCGTGCGGGAGCGCCTGACTCGCCGCCAATTGCGGCAGCAGTGACGCGCAGAGCTGGATTTTCTCAGCATTTGCCGCGCGTTGACATCCACTGCCCAGCCAGCCAACGTGCCGTCCATGGACACGATGAAACTTCTGCTAGGTGCCACGATCGCGCTACTTGTCGGTGCGCTCGCGGTCTCGTGGCAAGGCATGAAAACCGGGGTGAGGAATACGCCGTCGGATGAAATCGCCCGCTTGGAAAAACAGGTGAACGAACTTCGCGCCGAGCAGGACAAGCTCCAGTTGGAGAAGCAAATGCAGCAGCTCCGCAGCACGCCCGTCGAGACGCCCGACCGAGCCGAACTCGAAGCCATGAAACGGCAGCTCGCGCAAACCGAGCAGGATCTCGCGGCTGTCGCAGCGGAAAAGGCGACAAAGCGGGAAAACCAATTGGAACAGGAGGAGGAAGGTCTCGAAGCCCAGCGCGGTCTGGAAAGCAAGGACTCGGAACTCCGCCGCGCCCGCATGATTTCCCAGTCGTTGCTCATCGGCCGGATCCGGGAATTTGTCGAAAGTCCGCAGGGCGGAAATTTTGTCACCTTCGATGTGCTTCTCCCCGAGCAGGTGCAGATCGGTTCGATAGTCGCAATTCGCCGCAAGACCGGAATCCTCGGCCAGCTCAAAGTTTCCGATGTCACCGCCGATGGCGCCATCGCCAACCCGCTCCCCGGCTTCGGCCCGGTGAACCCCCAGGTCGGGGATGAACTCATCCTCCCGCCGCAATATTGAGGAAAATGCTGAAATACTGAAACGCTGAGAAGCTGACAATGCTTCGCTCACCCCTTTCTCTTATTTCAGCATTTCAGTTTTTCAGTTTTTCAGCTTTTTCCCCACCATGCCCACCACCGTCGGTCTCATTTCACTCGGCTGCGCCAAAAACCTGATCGACTCGGAAGTCATGATCGGTCACCTCGCCCAGGCCGGGATGTCCCTCACGCCCGATCCCGAGCTGGCCGACGTCCTCATCATCAACACCTGCTCGTTCATCGACCTGGCGAAGCAGGAATCGATCGACACCATTTTCGGAGCCGTCAAGGACCGCACCGATGACCCGGACCGCGCTCGTCAGAAAATCATCGTCGCCGGCTGCCTTTCCCAGCGGTTTGCCAAGGACCTTCCCGGCATCATGCCCGAGGTGGATGCGTTCATCGGGCTGGATCAAATCACCAAGGTCGCCCTGATCATTCAAAACCTGCTGGGCAAGGACAACGCCGCCGAGGTCTCCAAGGACGAGGGCCCTGCCGCGACGGACGATCCCCGCGATTTCGTCACACTGAAGCCGCAATACGTCCCGGACTACTCGACGCCGCGCATCCGGCTCACGCCCAACCACTTCGCCTACGTCAAAATCGCCGAGGGCTGCAACCACACCTGCACCTTCTGCATCATCCCGCAGATCCGGGGCATGCACCGCTCGCGCACCCAGGATTCCGTCGTCCGCGAAGTCCAGGCGCTCGTCGCTTCCGGTGTGAAGGAAATCAACCTCATCTCCCAAGACACCACCTACTTCGGCATGGACCAGTGGGAGGGCAAACGCCCGACACCGAGCTCGCCTGTCGATTCCACCCGCGGCGAATCGCTCTCCACTCTGCTCCGCGAAATCAACAAGATCGAAGGCGATTTCTGGGTCCGCCTGCTCTACACCCACCCCGCGCATTGGTCGGACGAACTCATCACCACCATCGCCCAGTGCGACAAGGTCGCAAAATACGTCGATATCCCGCTCCAGCACATTTCCGACCGAATGCTCACCGCCATGCGCCGCGTGACGAGCGGCGACTACATCCGCGACCTCCTCCGCCGCATGAGAGCCGGCATCCCCGGCCTCGGCATCCGCACCACCTTCATCGTCGGCTTCCCCGGCGAGACGGAGGAGGATTTCCAAGAGCTGTTGGAATTCATCCGAGAGTTCCGTTTCGAGCGCGCCGGGGTTTTTTCCTACTCCAAGGAAGAAGGCACCCGCGCCAACAAAATGGACGGCCATATCCACCACGCCACCCGCAAGAACCGCTGGTCCCGCGCCATGTCATTGCTTCAGCACATCGCATCGGAGACCAACCAGGCTCAAGTTGGCAAAGCCGTCCGCGTCCTCGTCGAGCAACCCGGCATCGCCCGCACCCAGTGGGACGCTCCCGAAATCGACGGCTCGGTGATGGTGGACGAGAGCATCCCCGTCGGCGAATTCGCCGACATCACCATCGGCGACTGGCGCGGGTATGACCTCGTGGCAGCGCGGTGATTTTTTCGCTGCTTAGAGAAGCGGGCCGCTTTCAGCGAGCCTGAATCCCACTATCGGAAGAGTTTGAGATAGGGTTCAAAGAGATAAAGTTTGCCCCGTTTCGCGCCGGTGATCTCACGCAACAGTCCGCAACGGACGAAGCGTTCGATGAGGCTGTAGGCCGTGGCCGGAGCGACGGAGCAAACTTGGCTGACTTGTGCTGCATTCACCCAAGGATGGGTGAAAAGATGAGTGAATAGTTTGGCCCCATGTGCGGTCCGAGGTTTCCAGGACGCGATCTCGGTATCCCAGTGACGCTTGAGCTGGAGGATCTGGTCGAAGGTTTCGACGCCATTTTTCGCAGTCTCGGTGATGCCATCGAGGAAGAAGTGGAGCCAGCCGGAAAGGTCGTTGTGATCGCGGACACGGGTGAGACGCTCATAGTATTCCTCACGGTTGCGCTCCAGATAATCGGATAGATACAACACAGGCTGTTTGAGGATGCCGCTGGAAATGAGATAGAGCGGGATCAGCAGTCGGCCGATCCGTCCATTGCCGTCGAGAAAGGGGTGAATGGTCTCGAACTGATAGTGCATAATTCCGGCACGGAGGAGCGGCGGCAGATGAAGGTCATCGTTATGAGCGAAGGTTTCGAGATCGCCCATTAGCTCGGGGACGTTGTCCTGGGCGGGAGGGACGAAGCGAGCGTTGCCGGGATTAGAACCGCCAAGCCAGTTCTGGCTGGTGCGGAATTCTCCGGGCATTTTTTCAGCGCCGCGCACCCCCTGCATGAGGGTGGCGTGGGCTTCCTTGAGCAAGCGGGTGGAAAAAGGAAGTCGATCCATCGCCTCCATGCAGTGGCGCATGGCTCTGATGTAGTTGTTCACCTCGACCCAGTCATCGCGGCGTTCCACGGCGATCTCTTCCTGCGGCAAAATCGCCTCGTCGATCTCGGTACGGGTGTCCTCGATGCGGCTGGACTTCGTGGCCTCTTTGGTAACGTGCATCTGGATGAACAAATCCAGATTCGGGACATATTCCGAAAACATATCGAGCCGACCCAGATGCCGGTCTGCACGGCTGAGAGCTTCTTGAACCACCGGATCATCGATCCTCCAAGGACGGTCGATTTTCGCGGGTTCGAAACTGCGGTAGCCCGCTCGCTTGATCAAATGTCCGGCGTGGTAGGTGTTCATGGACGAGAGGAATTAAAACTGGAACCGAATTATTTTAATTTGTTGGCGAAAATTAAAATAGCAGACTTTTTATTTCAAGGTTTTACTGGATAATGAAATAGGTGTCATCTCACCCCAAAAAAACCGCGTCCCTTGTGAAGACGCTGGTTTGGTGATGGTTGATAGAAAGAGGCGACAGGAATGTCGCGACTCCTTATTCGGCGGCCACAGGCTGCTGGGCTTCTGCTTCAGCGGCCTTTTGGTCGCGGAGCCAGGCGCGGCGGGACATTTTCACGCGGCCTTTTTCGTCGACTCCGAGGCACTTGGCGGTGATGACGTCGCCTTTTTTGACGATGTCTTCAACGTTTTCGGTGCGGCCCTCGGCGAGTTCGGAGACGTGGACGAGTCCGTCCTTGCCGGGGAGCACTTCCATGAAGGTGCCGAACTGGGTGATGGAAACGACCTTGCCGGTGTAAACCTTGCCCACTTCGATTTCCTTGGAACATGCGGTCGATCATCGCCTTGGCGCGATCGAGGCCTTCCTGCTTGGAGGCGTAGATGTGCACGGTGCCGTCGTCCTCGATGTTGATCTCGGCGCCGGACTCGGCCTGGATGCCCTTGATGTTCTTGCCGCCAGGTCCGATGAGCTCGCCGATGCGGTCCGCTGGGATCTTGACGGAGACGATGCGCGGGGCGTGCGGGCTGAGCGGTTTGGGCTCGACGATGGACTCGGCCATTTTCTCAAGGATGGCGGTGCGGCCGGCCTTGGCGATGTGGATGGCTTCTTCAAGCATGGCGAGCGGAAGGCCGGCGAGCTTGAGGTCGAGCTGGTAGCCGGTGACACCCTCGCTGGTGCCGCAAAGCTTGAAGTCCATGTCGCCGTAGAAATCCTCGGAACCGATGATATCGAGGAGCATCTTGTAGGACTTCATCGAGTCGTCCGGGTTGTTTTCCGTGACGAGGCCGACGGAAATTCCACCGACCGGGCGGATGAGCGGGACACCGGCGTCGAGGAAGGCCATGACGCCTGCGCAGACCGAGGCCATCGAGGTGGAACCGTTGGATTCCATGACTTCCGAGGAAACGCGGATGGCGTAGGGGAAATCGGCTTCGTCAGGGATGACGGGTTCGATGGAGCGCTCGGCGAGCGAGCCGTGGCCGATTTCGCGGCGGTTGATGCCACCCATGCGTCCGCATTCGCCGACGGAGAATGGAGGGAAGTTGTAGTGACGGATGAAGCGCTTCTCGTCTTCGCCAACGGCGTAGTTGTCGAAATGTTGCTTTTCGTCGGCAGGTGCCAGCGTTGTGATTTTAAAAATCTGGGAAATTTCGGAAAACAACTTGGCTACGGGGCGGGGCTGGGAATCGGAGCTGGACCTGTCGTCCCCTTGATCCTCATGAAGCGTGACCCGGTGGCTGGTCTTTTGTCTGCCACGGTGATCCGCTGATAACTGCCCAAGTTTACACGACTGACCTCCGTGGTAAGTGCGGTATCGGGCGTGTCCGCGTCGATGGCGTAAACCGAACCGGTTAACCAGGATCCCAATCCGTCTGAAATCTCGACCGCAATTTTTGAATCCGACCTTCCAAGCGCACGATCAAATGTGATTGCCAGGTGCTGCGTGGTATCCGGGTTGGTTACCAGTGAGCAGGTCGGATCGCTGTTAGGCAGATCAAATGCGGTCGTAGCTCCAAACGCATAGTCAAGCAGATCAGATTTACCGTTTTGGTTGAGATCATTCGAGATTCCACCGGCACGAAGACTTGCTAATTCTCCTGCCGACAAACCACCAGATAGCCATCTTTCATAGGTCTCTCCACTCTCGGCTTGCTGAGCCTTGCGCTCTATATCTACAATTATTAAACCTCCACCTGGAATGACGGGTAGCCTTCCAAATTTCGCGTCGCCGTTACTGCTGCAGAGCATGACCCACTTGTCATTTCCGACGCTTTCAAGACGAGTTGGGATGCCCCCGTTGATTCCACCACAAGCAAGAACCCATTTCATGCTGTTAGTCGAATCGTGTCCGGCGATGAATGCGCGTTTGTTGGGCTGAGTTTGGGCATAGTCTTGGGGGCTATCAAGAAGCTTGGATCCATTGTAGTCAAAGCTTGGGGTGTAAGTTCCGACGCTCAAAACAGATCCATCGGACATTGGGGCAATTCTTCGGACGAAAACCTCGTTAACGCCATAGACAGACGGGGCGAGTGATCTGAAAAGTGCTGTAGATGACGTTTGCGAGGAAAAACCAGACTTGAGAACAAAGCCACTCATCTTACCGTTTGAGGCAGCAGGTAGTGAGATGTTTTCAGACACTACACCGTTCTGGAAACGCTTGAATAACGCAGAGTCTTTAAAATTGCCAGCTATCCAAAATCTGTAGTCTGCACTTGGATCGGAGATCAAATCCAGAGGATACGCGTAGGAGTCTGCAGAATCCAATTGGGCTTCAGCATAACTTCCTCGTTCAAAAACACTTTCAATAAGATGAAAATCGCTCGAAGAATTGCCTTTGTTCCATTGCGTAGGATAAAGGCCTACGTACGGCAGCTCATTCCGCGTTAGTGATGAACTTCTCGAATTGACTTTAACGCGGCAGGCAAAACTGGAATTAGGGGTTATTTCCGAAATCTCATCCTGCTGGTTTCCGCCCCAGCGATGGCCCCAAGCAAATGAATAGTTTGGATTTACTTTAATGACAGTGCAGTCCATTTGACCGGGATTTGAAGGGTTCAATAGTTCCACTCCAACACCCAAAGTTTGAAATCCAACGCTCGCAAAGTAGTTAAGTCCCCAGAATAAACTGCCATCAGCATTCAATACCACAGGCCCCGGGTTCACATTTCTGTAGCTAGAGTGGGCCGTGTCATGCCATAAAGCTTGTCCGGTCTTGTTGAAAACAATCACCACTGCCTCACCTTCTCCATTAGGGAATTTATTGATTGTTCTTCCTCCAATAGTGAAGGTCGAGTCAAAGCGTCCGCTTACTGCAAATCCATTTGGCGAGCCAGAAACATCGTGAATCTGAACTCCCATAGGACCAATGTTAAAATCAAATACGCCAGCAGCATTTCGATGGGAAACAGTATTGTAGCCGTAAAGATAACATCCGCCTTGTCTGTCACTTGTGATTCCAATGGTGTCTGTTATTAAGGCTTCAGCTTTCGTAAATCGAATCCACTCCGGTCCAGCGTCTTCACTGATGGTCAATAGTAGTAGGCCGGTTGAAGTCCCGAAATCATTGGTAGCGGAAAGCTGAATTTCCCAAATCCCTACATCCACTGGCGTTCCTTGAATTTCAAAAGTCGAGTTGTTGAATGTCAGCCCTGAAGGAAGTCCCGTCGCGGTGGCAGAAACGGCCGGATGGGCCGTCTGCAAGCGAAGATTCAACTGACGATCTACCGGAATCTCGATGGAAGCAGGCATGATGATCTCGGGTTTCGCGAATGTGTTGAGCGTATTGGCAATCGTTACGTTTTTGGTCGCAGTCACCGTGCTTGAATTCTCAGTAAAAGAGGCGGAGAGCGTAATCACTTGAGCACTCAGAACCTCCTCGCAGGCCAGAACGCCGTGCTCCGAGATCGTCGTAAATCTGGAGTTTTCCTGCCAGAATGGCGTAACAAACTTTTTCGAGCCGTCGGCGTAGGTGACCTCGGTATCAAAAAGGCCGACGCCTGCCTCATCCACGCTGGAGGGTCCGACAATCGCCACGGAACTCGGCAAAACAGGAGGCAAACGATCCAGGATCGTGAGCGGCGTCTCAGCAGTGACCGTCACTCCATCCTTTTCGTAAGATGCCTTGACCGTGAGAACAGTGTCGGCGGCAACCTCGTTGGTGTAGAGTCTGCCAATCGGATCCACCTGGCCACCCGTGCCGGTGAAGCTCCAATACACGCTGCTGGAAACCTCTTGATAGACCCCCGTCGAGAGCAGCATTACGGCAGTGAACGTCCCACCGCTGTTTTCGTCCACCTGACTGGGACCATAAATGGCAAGTGAAACCGGAACAGGTGCCGTGTCGAGAATGGTAACATCCTTTGAAACCGTCTTCGTGATGCCTCCGCTGCTGTAACTGGCGGTGATTCTCGCTGTCCTCTGCGCGATGACTGGCTGCGCCGTTAGAACTCCTCCCGAAATCGTGGCGTTCTCGTTCACGGACCAGGTTGCCGAAGTCGTGGTGTCGCTGGCCAAGCCGGTCGAATAGCTGGCGATTGCCTTGTAGGGGGACATTGTTCCCTCCTTCACGACATCCGGTCCTGTGATCGCGAGATCCACAAGAGTTGGCGTGGCTGCCGTGATCTCCACCCGCACGTCATCCACTCTCAACGTGGCAGGATTGCTGTAATCCGTATTGCCCCCGAAGATCAACATCTTCCGGGTTCCCTTGTATGCGGTTAAATTCACCGAGAATTCGGCCCATTGCCCCAACGCTTCCGGATTTCCGACCGGGTTTACGATTTTCAACAGAACGGGATTGGAACCATTTTCGTCGGTAAGCCTGACAATCACATTGTCGGCGGTGGTGAGGGCCGCTGTGTTCTGGACGGAGATCGCACAGGAGAATTTCAAGCTGAGGGCACTGGCATTGCTTGGAAGGTCAATGAGCTGAGAGATCGAGCCTTTCAAATTGTTGCCCTGACCGCCTGCTGGGGTAGCCATCCAAGCGTATCCGCCTGTGTGTCCTCCGAAACTATAGTCCGAAGTGATGTGGAAATTCTCGTTGGTGTTCGACCAATACATTCCGTTGCTCCCGAACGTTCCGTTCTTGACGATCTCGCCTGTGACAACGCCACCCGTGGAAGTGTTGTTCAGGACGGTGATTTGGGATTGGTAGCTCTTCGTGATTCCTCCCTCGGAGTAGGTTGCCGTGACGGTGGCAACGGTATCGGAGGTCACTTGGGCCGCTGTGAACGTGCTGGGCGAGGAAAACGAGAGAGCCGAGTATTGGACATTCCAATTGGCGGAGGTCGCGGATGAAACCCATTCGTCGGTGCCATCTGAATAAAATCTTCTGATTCTGACATTCGAAGCTGTCTGGCCTTCTAGAATTGTGCCGGGGAGGTTCTCGATTGAAATCCGCGCGAGATTGCGTGGAGCCGTCGAAGGAGTGGATGAAGATACGTAGAAGGAAAGAGTTCCTGAATTCGTGCTCCCGTTCGAGGCCACAAGCGACCATTTCCCAGGTTTGTTTGAGAACTGATAGTAGAAGGACAGCTCTGACGAGGAGCGGATCGTCGGATTGATCACCTCGAATGTCCCGGACGGTTGGATCACTCTGAGCGACGTGATGAAACTGGTGAACCCCTTTCCGATGACAGTGACCGTTTGGTTCCCCGCAATGTCTGCGGAGAGATTCGCTGGAGAAGCAGAAGTAAGGACCGGACCGGTGCCAATTGCCGGAGCTGTATCTTCCGAGACACTGAAAACTGAGCTGAAGATCCGTTGGTTCGTACTCACTCTCAAAATCTCACAAACAAATCGTTTTGTGCTCATGCCGGCCACAACAGGAACCGACAAGAAGGAATTGGCCGTCGTCGCCGAGCCTAGCGGAGTCTTTCGTGTGCCTCTACCGTCCGCCCTATCCGAGATCGAGTACCACCGGTAAGTCTGGTTGCTGATGGAACCGACGTTTAAATCCAAAACTACATTCTGGCCGGCCGCACGCATTATCTCGGTCTGGCTCTCGCCATAAATTCTCGGAAAGTAACTGTCTGCCCGCCAGAATGACGAAATTGCCCCATATACATCCCAGTTCTGAGTGTATGCAAGGTGTGGATGAACATACGAGGTCGGAGAAAGAGCCGCGATCGTGTCGGCATAGAAAACGATTGGCCCGGAATGTGATACGTAATCCGGCGTTGAGTTGGGAAAGCGATCAACTTGAAAATTTTCCCAATTCGCACCGAAAAACCTGTTTGCAGTAAAAACGCCAGTCAACAAGTCCATACTATAGAAGTTTTGGGCTCTCCAAACTCGCTCATTGGTTGTGAGTGTCTCCATCGAGGAAACCGACAGCGCTGTGTTTCCAATTCCCCCTACGTTTAGCGGCACATAAGGATCAAGAATAGTCAGATGGCAAACAACTAGAGGATTCAAAGCTGTCAACTCTTGGATCGCTGATCTAGCAAGCCAAGCGCCCGCACTATGTGCGATTAGTTGTATTTGGCGAATATTAGGATTCGCGGAGTGCAATGCCCGCGCGTAGTCGAACCCGAGACGATCTGCGTTGGTAGCAGCAAGTATGGGAGAGAGTGGTTCCAATTTATGTAGGTAGGTGTTTGGCACCCATTCGAAACTAGAGTATATTTTCCCGGTAGAAGCAGCACGAGACCAGTTAAAATCGACAATTGACCAATTCTTGCCCGCCTCATAGGCATCCAGTTGCTTTTCTAAGCGATCACTTAAATATCGCCATCCTGCCGACCAAGACAGGCGATTTTGAACACCCTCAGGATTCCACCCATGAATCAGGATCACAGCTTTGTCCTTGATTTTACCTGCGTTGTAGCTCTTGCGCTTATCCACCAAATTAATTTTTGGCAACGGATCACCACTCTGCCACACATTATAAAATCCAAGCGTGGAGGACGAAAGGTCTTCCGTAAATCCCCTTATCGTTTCTCCTCGAGCAGCTTGGCAGGCAAGAATGAGAAACGCGAATAGCAGATGATTTATAACTGATGAAGTTTTCATGGTGGTCTGTGGACGCGGACAGGCAAAATAAGATTAGTGGCACGGGGGAATTGAATCGATTTGGGGGGAGTAATTGAAAAAATGTCTTTTTCAATTACCGCAGGATGCTCGCTTGTGGCTCAGAAATGGCGAGTAAAAAGCCGGTGTTAAACAGAGACGTTCCGGAAAAACTATGGAGAAGCGTTGCGGCGAGACACGGCAGCCACTTTCAGAGAAACAAAAAACCGGCGTCCTTAGTGAGGACACCGGCTTGATTATGGAGGAATGTGTAGCGACAGGAATGTCGCTTCTCCTTATTCGGCAGCGACGGGCTGCTGGGCTTCGTGCTCAGCGGCTTTTTGGTCGCGGAGCCAGGCGCGGCGGGACATTTTCACGCGGCCTTTTTCGTCAACTCCGAGGCATTTGGCGGTGATGACGTCGCCTTTTTTGACGATGTCCTCAACGTTTTCGGTGCGGCCTTCGGCGAGTTCGGAGACGTGGACGAGTCCGTCCTTGCCGGGGAGCACTTCCATGAAGGCGCCGAACTGGGTGATGGAAACAACCTTGCCGGTGTAAACCTTGCCCACTTCGATTTCCTGGAACATGCGGTCGATCATCGCCTTGGCGCGATCGAGGCCTTCTTGCTTGGAAGCGTAGATGTGCACGGTGCCGTCGTCCTCGATGTTGATCTCGGCGCCGGACTCGGCCTGGATGCCCTTGATGTTCTTGCCGCCTGGTCCGATGAGTTCGCCGATGCGGTCTGCTGGGATTTTGACGGAAACGATGCGCGGGGCGTGCGGGCTGAGCGGCTTGGGCTCGACGATGGATTCGGCCATTTTCTCAAGGATGGCGGTGCGGCCGGCCTTGGCGATGTGGATGGCTTCTTCAAGCATGGCGAGCGGGAGGCCGGCGAGCTTTAGGTCGAGCTGATAACCGGTGACGCCTTCGCTGGTGCCGCAGAGCTTGAAGTCCATGTCGCCGTAGAAATCTTCGGAACCGATGATGTCGAGCAGCATCTTGTAGGACTTCATCGAATCGTCCGGGTTGTTCTCGGTGACGAGGCCTACGGAGATACCACCAACCGGGCGGATCAGCGGGACACCGGCGTCGAGCAGGGCCATGACGCCCGCGCAAACGGAGGCCATCGAGGTGGAACCGTTGGATTCCATGACTTCCGAGGAAACGCGGATGGCGTAGGGGAAGTCGGCTTCGTCAGGGATGACGGGCTCGATGGAGCGCTCGGCGAGCGAGCCGTGGCCGATTTCGCGGCGGTTGATGCCACCCATGCGTCCGCATTCGCCGACGGAGAATGGAGGGAAGTTGTAGTGGAGGATGAAGCGCTTCTCGTCTTCGCCACCGGCGTAGTTGTCGAAATGTTGCTTTTCGTCGGCAGGAGCGAGGGTGGTGATGGCGAGAGCCTGGGTTTCTCCGCGGGAGAAAATGGCGGACCCGTGAACGCGTGGCAGGGTGCCGACTTCTCCATAGAGAGTGCGGAGGTCGCCGATAGCGCGACCATCGGCGCGGACGCCTTTTTCCATGATGGAAATGCGGAACGCCTTCTTCTGAAGGTATTCGAAGGCTTGCTCGACGTCGAAGTCGGTGGCCTCCGGAGCGCGCTCCTTGATGGCGGCTTCCACTTCGTCGCGGAGTGCGCCGACTTTTTTGGCGCGCTCGGTTTTCGATGGCGCGTAGATGGCGGCTTCGATGCGGTCACCGGCGATTTCGTAAGCGATTTCGAGGAGGTTTTCCTTGGCGACGGTGAGTTCGTAGGAACGCTTTTCCTTGCCGGCGAGTTTCGCGAGTTCTTCCTGGGCGGCCACCAGCTTGGCGACGGCTTCCTGGGCGAAATGGAGAGCCTTGATGAATTCGTCTTCCGGGATTTCGTCGGCTTGGCCTTCGATCATGATGACGTTGGTCTTGTCGCCGACGTAGATGAGGTCGAGGTCGCTGTCAGCGCGCTCGTCGTGGGTCGGGTTGATGAGGAATTTCCCATCGACGCGGCCAACACGCACCGCACCAATCGGGCCGGCGAACGGGATGTCGGAAAGGCAGAGCGCGGCGGAGGCACCGTTCATCGCGAGGATGTCGGAGTCATTGATGCCGTCGGCGCTGAGAAGGATGGCGACGATCTGGGTCTCGTAGAGGTAACCTTTCGGGAACAACGGCCGCAGCGGGCGGTCCGTCATCCGGCAGGTGAGGATTTCCTTTTCGGTCGGGCGGCCTTCGCGCTTGAAGTAGCCGCCTGGGAAGACGCCGGCAGCGGTGGCTTTTTCCTTATATTCCACGGAAAGTGGGAACCAGGTCTGGCCGGATTTCACCTTGGTGGCGGAAACGGCAGTGACGAGGATGATGGTGTCGCCGCATCGGACGGTGACCGCGCCATCGGCGAGTTTGGCAATTTTGCCGGTTTCGAACGTCATCGGGTTGGTGCCGACGTCGGCCGTGAGTGTGTGGATATTCATAATCAGTGTTTGTTTTCTTTTTTCAGTGCGTACGGCCCGAACTGCGGAATGCAGGGCGGGCATTCATCGTTTTCAGACAAATTCCGCAGCGCGCAAGTAGGCGGGCTGCGGCGGGATGAGTCTGGCGAACCGGGTTGCCCGGACCGCTTTGCAAAACAGCCACGGGAACTTCCCGTGGCTGCGTTTGCGAAATTGTGTTAGCGGCGGAGGCCGAGACCAGCAATGATCTGCTGATACTTTTCCTCGGAGCCTTTCTTGATGTAATCCAGCAACTTGCGGCGCTGGGAAACCAAGGTGAGAAGGCCACGGCGGGACGAGAAATCCTTCTTGTGGATGTTCAGATGGTCCGTGAGATGGAAGATCCGCTTGGTGAGCAGGGCCACTTGATAAGGGGCGCTGCCGGTATCTCCTTCGTGGAGTTGATAGGCTTTTTCGTTGATTACTTTTGTATCGGCCATGGTCGTAGGGGATGGATCCAGCGTTCGCCGGACCGTCCTAGGTTGGAGGTTGAGCGCGGAAGAAAGCGTCCGGGGGCAGGGTTTGCAAGGTTTAAAAGTAGTCGAGGACTTCAGTCCGTGGACCTTAAGAACGGACTGAAGTCCTGGACTACCATCGCATCACCCGCGAAAGGAATCGCCGGCAAAGTGCCGACTCCGGCGCTCCGAACAGGCTGGCTGGCGGCGAGATCTCCTCGATTTTCCCCGCAGCCACGAACGCGACCTGGTCCGCCACGGCACGGGCGAAGCCCATTTCATGCGTGCTGAGGATGATGTCTTGGCCAGCTTCAGCGAGTTCCTGGATGAGCTCCAGCACCTCCGCCGTCATCTCCGGGTCGAGCGCGGAGGTCGGCTCGTCGAGAAACAGGACTTCCGGCTGCCTGGCCACCGCTCGCGCGATGCCGACGCGCTGCTGCTGGCCGCCGGACATTTGCGCCGGCAGCTTGTCCGCGTGGTCGAGCAGGCTGAACCGGTCGAGCGCCTGCTCCGCCATCGACAACGCTTCGGCGGGCGGGTGGCCATGCACCTTTTCCAAAGGCAGCGCGATGTTTCGCCGCGCAGTGAGGTGGGGAAAGAGATTGAACTGCTGAAATAGAAACCCGTTTTTCCTGCGGTAAGCCTGGAGTGCCGCGGGATCCGCCACGAGCTGATAGCCATTGATCGCAACCGTGCCCGAATCGGCGGTCTCCAGCCCACCGAGCACCCGCAGCAGCGTGCTTTTTCCGCCGCCCGACGGACCGATGAGCACCAGCACCCGCGCGGTTTCCACCGGCAGCGTGAGGCCGTCGAGCGCGCGGGTCTTGCCGTAGCATTTCGTCAGGCCGTGGACTTCAAGTTTCATGACGGAAGCGTTTTTCCAACCAGTGCGACAACCACGCCACCGGCAGTGTTAGAATCAGATAGCCAAGCGCCAGCGGTACGTAGCCCTCCAACCCGGCGTAGGATCGCGAAATGAAATTCTTGGTGTTATAGAAATACTCCGCCACGCCGATCACGTTGAGCAGCGAGGAATCCTTGATCAGCGAGACGAACAACCCCGCCATCGCCGGCAGCACGCGCCGCAGCGCTTGGGGAAAAATGACGTAGCGGTAAACCTGAAACGGGCTGAAGCCTACCGCCCGAGCGGATTCCCACTGCGTCCGTGGAATACTCTCCACGCCGCCGCGCAGGATTTCGCCGAGATACGCGCCTTCAAAAACGGATAGCAGCAGCACGCCGATGATCAGCTTGTCATCGAATCCGTGCTCGCCGAGCGGCCGTGCAATCAGCGGCGCGAAGATGACGAAGTAACCGAATAACAGATGCACCAGCAGCGGCGTGTCCCTAACGAATTCCAGAAACGCCCGGCAGGTCCACCTTACGACAACCAAATGCGACCTCTGTCCCAGCATGAACAGCAGCCCGAAGAAGATGCTCCCGATCAGCGCCGCGAACGAAATTTGCAGGGTCACCAGCCATCCGCGCCACAGCGTTTCCCGATATTCCCACGCCTTCGACCAATCCGTCTGCGTTCCTAACACCGCGAACACCGTCGTGCACAGCCAGCCGAACAAGGCGACCAGCGCGAGGGCGACCAGCGCATTGGAGATCAACTGGCGGCGCGTCATCTATCGCAGGATGAAGGGAATTCCTAATGCTTCGAGAAACTTCTTCTCGTCCCTCAAATAGCGTTCCCCAAGTTTCCCGAAGCCGCCCTCCTTGCGGAACTTATCGAGGAAAGCATTCACCTGCCCTTTCAACGCGTCATTCCCCTTCGCGATTCCCAGCGCCCACGACTCCTCGACGAATGGCTTGAGCAGCCCGCGGGTCGTGTCCCTGTTTTCCTCCGCGTATCTGAAAATACTAAGTTGGTCGTAGATGAACGCGTCCGCCCGGCCCTGCACGACTTCTAACACGCAAGCCGTCTGATCCTCGAACACCACCCGCTTCGCGCCCGGCAAATTCTTGATTGCCCACGTCTCGCTGGTCGTCGCCGTCTTCGCCGTGACCGAGCGTCCGTTCTTTTTTAAATCGTCAATCGATTGGATGTCCGAATCCTTCCGCACTAACAACGCTAGTCCGGTGAACGCATACGGACTGGAGAAATCGATCGACTGCGTGCGCTCGTCGGTGGCGGTCATCGAGGACAGGATCAGATCAATGTTCCTCGTTTTGAGCGCGGGAATCAGCCCGGAGAATTCCATCGGCACGATCTTCAGCGGGCGGCCGAGGTCAGCCGCGAGCGCTTCCGCCAGCCTCACGCTTACGCCATCGGGATTTCCCGCCTTGTCCTGCATTTCAAACGGCGGATAGCTCAGGTCCATTCCGACCCTCAACGCTTCGCCGCTGCCGTGGGGTCTTTTCCCGCCACATCCCAGAGTGGCGAACGAACACGCGGCGAGGGTAAGGAAGCGGCGGCGGTGGATCATGCGGGGGGAGTGTAGAGAAGGGTACGTCGAACGAAAGCGGATTGTGCGCAGCGTCTAACTGGTTTTGAAGATCTAGCCGTTGACTTCGACGCCATTCATCTCCGGTGCTGCCGCTTCCTTCGCCCTGCCCCAGCTCCGCCAGCCCTCCCTGAGCTCGAGCTTGAGCCACTCGCCGAGCATGGAGAAGAGCCGCAAGGTGTCGCTGCGGTCCAAGGTAAAGCCCGGGATGAGCGCGCGGCGGTTGTCATTGGTTTTTCCTAACACCCCATCACGCCGCCGCCGTTGTGCGATGCGAGCGAAGCGGCGGCTGTAGCAACCGATCAGCGCCGCGAAAAATTTTCCGCTCGGCGGCGAAAACGGAGGGACCAAAAATGCGGTCTCTCCGCTGCGGAACACCGGCTCCACCACACCCCAATAGTAAAGGCTGAGGTCGAGACGGAAGCCGAGTTCCATCAGGTCGAACTCGCCCATGTAGTGATACTTGTCCCTATACAGCGCCGTGAACCAGCGCTCGTAGCTGATGGTGAAATCGCGGTTGTGCTTCTCGATCCGAGCCGCGATGGCCCGGCCCTTCCGCTGCTGCGTAATCAGCTCCGCCACCGAGCTGGCGGTGAAGGAAATCCAGTCCATGCCCGGGCTGTAAAACGGATCCATGAAGGCCGCCGCGTCACCCACGAGCGCGAAGCCGTCACCCGCGTAAGTCGTGCTGCTGTAGGCGAGGTTTCTCCGGCGGTGGACGTCCTCCTCCACGAATTCCGCACCGGCTAACATTTCGCGGGCGACGGGATGTTTCGTCAAAAAATTCTTCAACCGGTCACCGAGCCTGCCGCCTTCCTGCGGGAAATCTACCAGACGCTGGTCGTAAACCACGCCCACGCTCACATCGCCGCCCTTGAGCGGGATGAACCACGCCCACCAGCCGTCACCCAGGATGTGATTGGTCGCCGTGCCGCGGGTCCCATAGACGGCCGCGGCCCATCGCGGATATTTCTCCGCCAGCTCGCGGCAGTCCCAGTCCTTCACCCCCTGCCAGCGCGACCACACAGCGGCGGTCGGGTGTTCGACGTTGGATTTCCACCAGCCCTGCTTGCGGGCTAACAGCGCATTCACGCCCGACGCGTCCACGATCCAGCGGGTGCTTATCGTCAGCCGCCGATCGCCATGTTTGACTTCCAAAGTCTGCATGCCGCCGGATACCAGCCGGACATTGGAAACGATCGCCGGCCGCATCACCGCCGCGCCCGCCGCTTCCGCCCGCCGCAGCACCTCCTCGTCGAACGACGAGCGGTCGAGCTGATAAGACGGCAGCCGCGCGAGATACCGCGGCCCGACCTCGCTGGCTTGGTCAAGCGCGGACACCTTCTCGTTGGCGAACCAGAACCGCAGCCCTTGTTTTGTAATGTGACGCTCGTTGAGATACCGGGTCATCCCGAGCACATGGCCGATGAAATACGCGCTCACCTCGACCGTCGCCTCGCCCACCCGGCGGGTCAGCCTTTCCGATTTTTCGACAATTAGAATCCGGATGCCGGGATTCTTCCGCAGCAGTAAAGTCGCGGTCGCCGCACCTGATAGAGCCCCCCCGACTACGACGACATCGTAGGGTTGCGGCGGGTCAAGGGGAGGCTCGGATTGCATTTCCGCCGAGTATCGACACGAACTTTGGAAATGCAAACGCCCGCGTGCCGCATTCGTCGAACCGGCGGTTGCACGAGAGGGTAAACTGCCGATACTCCCGCCGACTTGCCGACCATGCAGACGAGCACTGAAACCAACTGGGACGTCATCGTCATCGGCGGCGGTCCTGCGGGATCCACCGCCGCGACCACGCTCGCACAGGCGGGGCGACGGGTGTTAGTGCTGGAAAAAGCCAAATTTCCGCGCTTCCACATCGGCGAATCGCTGCTGCCGTATAACCGCAAGATCTTCGACGAACTCGGAGTTTGGGAAAAAGTCTCCGCCGCCGGGTTCACCAAGAAACGCGGCGCGCAGTTCATCATGGGCAATGGCTCGCGCGGCAACCGCCTTGAATTTTCCAAGGGCGCCTTCACGGAATTTCCCGAAGCGATGCAGGTAGAGCGCGCGAAATTCGACGACATCCTGCTCCACCACTCGCGCACTCACGGGGCCGAAGTCCGCGAGGAATGCCATGTGCTTGAACATCGCGTGGAGAAGGATCGGGTGATCCTCAACTACCGCTCGGTGGATGGAGCGGAGCATCAAGTTAGCGCGCCCTATCTGATCGATGCCAGCGGCCTCGGCAATTTCACCGCCAACCGCGAATCGCAGCGCGAGTATTATGCCGGGCACAAAAAGATCGCGATCTTCGGTCACTTCGACGGGGTGGAAATGCCGACCGGCGAGGAGGAGGGCGACATCCTGATCGTCCGCCGCGAGAACTCCTGGGTGTGGCTGATTCCGCTGGTCGCTAACAAGACCAGCGTCGGCCTCGTCATCGACGCCGCCGATTTCAAAGCGCTTGCGAAAACCCCGCAGGAGGCATTCGACGACGCCATTCTAACGACAACCGCCGTGCGGATGCGTTTCCCACAGGCGGAGCCGGTCGGGAAGCTGCACGTCGTCACGGATTTCTCCTACAAGAACGAGCGCCTGGTCTCGCCGCGCGTTCTGCGAGCGGGTGACGCTTCCGGTTTCATCGATCCCATGTTCTCCAGCGGTGTGCTGTTAGCCATGACCAGCGGCCAGCAGGGCGCGCGGGCGATCCATCAGGCGCTGAAAACCGGCAAGCCTCTAACCGCTGGAATGCGGCGCTATGAAAAGGACAACCGCAGGCGCATCGCGATTTATTGGGAGTTCATCGAAAATTTCTACAAGCTCCACTTCGCCCAGCTCTTTTTCCAGCCATACAACCGCTGGGGCCTCGTCTGTTCGGTCAACGCCGTCCTCGCCGGCCGCACCGATCTGTCATTCGCCGTTTGGTGGCGGCTGCGCGTCTTCTTCTTCCTCGCCTGGCTGAACAAACACCTCCCCGTGGCGAAGCGGATCAAGATCAGTTAGCCCAACTCTTCGGCACCGTTCCGATGAAGCGATTGCAACTGGCCCGACGGAAAAATCTGCCCGGACGTAAGGAAGTCTGTTACAGGCAGCGGCGTGCCTACGAGCTACCAGCCGACTTCCAGACGCCCCATCGCTGATGTTTTCCGCCTGACGGCGAATGGCAGCGTGAGATTATGCCTGAAGTTAGGAATCCATCCGGACACCATTTCCTACGGCTCCATGATCGCCGCAGCCGCAGCCGCGGTTAGTTTTTGGCAGGCGGGTGAGCATCCCTGGCTGCTGCTGCTCGGCCCGGCGTTCTGTTATCTCCGGCTGTGGCTGAACATGCTCGACGGGATGGTCGCTCTCGCCTCCGGCAAGGCAAGCTGGCGGGGGGAAATCCTCAACGATCTGCCGGACCGCGTTTCCGACGTGCTCATCTTCGTCGGCGTGGCCCATAGCGGTCTGTGCTCGCCCTTTGCCGGATACTGGGTCGCGATTCTGGCCCTGCTAACGGCCTATACCGGAATGTTCGGCCAGGCAGTCGGCGTGCAACGCGAATTCAGCGGGATCATGGCGAAACCGTGGCGCATGGTGGTGCTGCATCTGGGTGCTTGGCTGGCTTACTTTTACCGAGGTTCGCTTGGTCCGCTCACGTTGCTGGACTGGACCTGCGTTCTGATAGTCGTCGGCTGTGTTCAGACAATTGCGGTTAGGCTGCGCCGAATCATGGATGCGCTTCGCCAGAAAAGTGGTGCCCGGTGATGCCTCCCGGCGGGCCTGCCATGGCCGGAATCCTGGATTTCCTAACGAAATCGCAGGAATCGAGTTTCCCGACAGCCTCTGAAGCCAGCGCTCCTCATACTACTCGTGGCTACCCCTTCACCTGTCCGTTTCCCCGCACCCGGTATTGATAGCTGGTGAGTTCGCGCAAGCCCATCGGGCCGCGGGCGTGGAGCTTGTCGGTGGAGATGCCTATTTCCGCGCCGAAGCCGAACTCGCCGCCGTCGGCGAAGCGGGTGGAGACGTTGTGGAAGACGCAGGCGGAATCGACCGAACTCAGGAACCGCTCCGCCGTGGCCTCGTCGCGGGTGACGATGACGTCGGTATGATGCGAGCCGTGTTCGTTGATGTGGGAAACGGCGGCTTCGAGCGAATCGACGATTTTTACGGCGAGGATGAGTTCGAGAAATTCCGTGTCCCAGTCCTGTTCGGTGGCGACGGTGACGTCGGGAAGGATCTTCAACACGTTTTCACAGCCACGGATTTCCACGTGTTTTCCACGCAGCGCGGCGGCGACCCTGGGCAGAAACTCGGCGGCGATGTCGCGGTGGACGAGGAGGATTTCCAGCGCATTGCAGACTCCGGGCTTGTGGGTCTTGGAATTGACCGTGAGCGCGACGGCCATTTCCAAGTCCGCGTCCTTGTCGGCGAAGAGATGGCAGATGCCATCGTAGTGCTTGATCACGGGCATGCGGGCCAGCGAGACGACAGTTTCGATAAGGCCCTTGCCGCCGCGCGGGATGATGAGGTCGAGCCATTTGTCCATGCCTGCCAAAACGGCGACGCTCTCGCGGTCGGTGAAGGGAATGAGCTGGATCGCGTGGTCCGGCGCACCCGCCTTCGCCAATGCAGCGGCGATTGCGACGTTCGAATGGATCGCCTCGCTGCCGCCGCGGAGGATGGTGGCATTGCCGGTCTTGAAACACAACACAGCGGCATCGGCGGTCACGTTCGGGCGGCTTTCGTAAATGATGCCGATGGTGCCGATCGGCACGCGGACCTGGGAAATACGGATGCCGTTAGGGCGATCCCACGCATCCATGATCTGGCCGACGGGATCGGGCAGCGAGGCGACCTGATCGATGCCGGCAGCCATCGCTTCGATGCGCTTCTCATCGAGCATGAGCCGGTCGAGCATGGCAGTGGAAAGCTCCTTTTTCTTGGCGACGACGAGGTCGTCGGCGTTGGCTGCTAGAATCTCCGGCGCGCGCTGGCGGATGGCTGCGGCCATGGCGCGGAGGATTGCGTTCTTCTCGTCGCTGGTGAGCTGGGCAAGCTTGCAGGCGGCGGCGCGGGCCTGCCGCCCCATTTGGTGGATGGTTTCCTGAAGGGTGGACATGGTAAAATTACGAACTTCTCAAACGATCAAGATCTGAACGATTTCGCGAATCAGGGCCGGGTTCAAGGCGCGATTGCCGCGTGAAAGCGGGTGGAAATCCCCTTCCCAGCGACGATCCCGGCGAGGCGCTCCGGGTGGCGGCCGTGGGCGACGTGGGTTTCGATTCCCGCGTCCACGGCGAATTTCACGGCGGCGAGTTTCGAGGCCATGCCGCCCATCGAGAAGCGGCCCTTTTCCTGGCGGACGTGGCGGAGCACGTTCTCGATGTCGGTGACTTCGGGGATGAGCTGGTTGGTCTCCGGATCTAGCAGGCCATCGACGCTGGTAAGCAGGATGATGCGCTTCGCTCCGGCGAGTTTCGCGACGCGGACGGAAAGCATGTCGTTGTCGCCGAATTTCAATTCCTCCACCGCGACCGAGTCGTTTTGGTTGATGTTGGGCAGGATTCGCGGCTCCATCAGCAGGCGGCGGAAGGTGTCGCTGACGTATCCGGCGCGCTCCGGCGTGCCGAGGTCGCCGGCGGTTAGAAGAACCTGGGCGATGGTGATGTCGAAATTTTCAAACAGCCCGCTGTAGGTCTGCATCAGCCGCGCCTGGCCGATCGCCGCGCAGGCCTGGCGGGTGGCGGTTTCCTGCGGATACTCGGTTAGACCGAGCGCGGAAACGCCCGAACCGACGGCACCGGAGGAAACGAACAAACAGCGGTGCCCGGCGTCCATCAGCCCGGCGATGGCCGACACGAGATGGACCAGCGCTGCCTTGTCGAGCGTGCCATCGGCGGATTTTGTGAGGACGCCGGTGCCAGCTTTGATGAGAGTGAGATCGGGATTCATGGGAAATTCTAAGGAGCGCTGACTTCAGTCGGCAAGCTCGGGTGAAGTCAGCCCGAACCTTTTGGAATCTCGTCCACCATGGGTGATGATTTCCAGCATCAGGGAGGTTTTTTGGGGTTCGCGGGCGAAATGAATCCTGCGGTCCACTCTCAGAAATCCGCGAAGAGATCCATTTGGGGGGCGTTGGGTTTGGGGAGAGAGGGTTGGTCGGTGTTTTTCGCCTTGGGGCCTTGAGTCTTCGCTTCGGGTTTCACGGAGTGGAGTTCCAAGTGGGAAAGGATGGACTTGGCGCGCTCAACGACGGGCTTGGGCAAACCGGCGAGGCGGGCGACCTGGATGCCGTAGGATTTGTCGGCGGCTCCGGGGAGGATTTTGTGGAGAAAGATGATTTCTTCATTCCACTCCCTAACGGCGACGTTGTAGTTGGCGACGGCGGGGCGGGTGTTAGCCAGGTCCGTTAGCTCGTGGTAGTGGGTGGCGAAAAGGGTGCGGCAGCCGATGGTGTCGTGCAAATGCTCGGCGACGGCCCAGGCGATGGAGAGGCCGTCGAAGGTGGCGGTGCCGCGGCCGATTTCGTCGAGGATGACGAGGGAGCGGTCGGTGGCGTGGTTGAGGATAAGGGCGGTTTCGCTCATCTCGACCATGAAGGTGGATTGGCCGCGCGAGAGATCGTCGGACGCACCGACGCGGCAGAAAATGCGGTCCACCAGGCCGAGCGTGGCGGACTCGGCAGGGACGAAGGCACCGATCTGGGCCATCACGGCAATGAGTGCGATCTGGCGGATGTAAGTCGATTTGCCGGCCATGTTAGGCCCGGTTAGAATCTGGAGGCGGGCGGTGTCGGGGTCGAGCTCGGTGTCGTTGGGGACGAATTTGACGTCGGTTAGCGTTTGCTCGAGGACGGGGTGGCGGCCGTTGGTGACGAAGAAGCCGTTGGAGGAATTGAGGACCGGGCGGCAGTGGCGGTGATACTGAGCGACTTCTGATAGTGCGCAGAGCACGTCGATTTCCGCGACGGCGGCGGCGGTTTTCTGGAGGTTGGGGAGGTGGGTGACGACGCGGGAGCGGAGTTCGAGGAAGAGTTCGTTTTCCAACTGCTTCGCGCGTTCCTCCGCGCCGAGGACTTTGTTCTCCATTTTCTTGAGCGCGGGAGTGATGTAGCGCTCGGCGTTGGACATGGTTTGCTTGCGCGTGTAGTCGTCCGGGACTTTGGCGAGCTGGCTGGTGGTGATCTCGATGAAGTAGCCGAAGACGTTGTTGAATTTGATTTTTAACGAGTCGATGCCGGTGCGCTTGCGTTCGTCTTCTTGGAGTCGGGCGATCCAGTCCTTACCGCCACGGGAGGCGTCGCGGAGTTCGTCGAGCGCGGGCGACCAGCCGTCGCGGATGACACCGCCGTCGCGGAGGTGGGACGGAGGCTCGTCGGTTAGGGCAGCGGTGAGCATTACGGTGAGTTCATGGAACTCGTGGAGTTGATTGCTCAGTGAGCAGTGATCGGTGAGCAGCGAAGAGTAGTCTGCCTTGAGTGTGGGAATATGGGAGAGGGAGATGGACAGGGATTGAAGGTCACGAGCATTTCCGGTGCCTTGGGAAAGGCGGGAGGTGGTGCGCTCGATGTCGCGAATGCCTCTGAGAGATTCGCGGCATTTTGAGAGGATGTGAGGTTCTGCCAGAAATGCCGCAATGACATCCTGGCGGGAAGTTAGGGCGGCGAGATCTCGCAGCGGATGGAGAATCCAGTCGCGCAGGAGGCGCGCGCCCATCGGCGTAGCGGTGCGGTCGAGCACGCCTAACAACGTGTGGGCCTTGCCGGAGCGGGAATCGACGAGGTCGAGATTCCGCTGGGAAGCGGCGTCGATGAGGACGTGGTCGGCGCTTTCCCTAACACGCGGTGGATGCAGATGCCCGCAGGGACGGCGGAGCTGATGGATGAGGTAGTGGAGGACGGCCCCGGCGGCGCCGCTGGCGGCGTGAAGGCTGGCGCAGCCGAATCCGTCTAACGAGTGGACGTTGAAATGGCTCTTGAGAAGCTGGGACGCGTGGTCGGGGAGGAAGGTGTAGCCTTCGTAAATCAGGCAGCTTGCGAGTTTTCCGAACTCGGCGGTTTGATGATCAGGAATGAGCAACTCGGATGGGGAAATGCGGGCGAGTTCGTCTTCTAGCAGACCGAGATCGGCGAACTCCGCGATGGTGAACTCGCCGGTGGTGTGATCCACACAGGCGAGTCCGGCAGATTTCCCGTGGCGGCAGACGGCGGCGAGGTAGTTCGGGCGCTGGTTGTCCAGCAGCGCATCGTCATCGATGGAGCCGGGCGTTAGAATGCGGGCGATCTCGCGCGAGACGAGTTTCCCGGCCACCGGTTCGGAGGTTTGTTCGGCGATGGCGACACGTTTTCCCGCCTTGAGCAAGCGTGCGATGTAGCCTTGCGCCGCATGGTAAGGGACGCCGCACATGGGCGTGCCGCCGCGCTTTGTTAGGGCGACGTTCATGATCGGCGAGGCGGTCTTCGCGTCCTCGAAGAACATTTCGTAAAAGTCCCCGAGCCGGTAAAACAGGATGATGTCGGTGGGCAATGAGCGACGCATGGCTTGGTATTGAGCCATCATCGGAGTGAGCGCGGGCTCGGACATGGGGGGAGAGTGAGGGGTGGCTTGAAAGAATCAAGTGGCGAGGGAATTGAAAAAAGGTGGACAAGCGGGGGCGGATGCCATACCAAGTATGGCATGAAAATGACCATGCACATAGACGAGGAATTGCTGAAGCGCGTTATGGACGACTACGGCTACGATAGTAAAACCGAAGCCGTCGAAATGGCGTTGCGCGAGTTGGATCGCAAGACGCGGTTCCGTAAGTTCGGCACAGAGGGCTTGGGTCTGACGACCGAAGAATGGGAGGATGCCATTTTCCCCGGCTATGATCCCAAGAATTTGGCCTCATACAATCCGCTGAGCAGCATGGTCGCCGAAGAACCCGCGAAGTATGGAAAGTGAGGTTTTGGTCGATAGCAATGTTTTCATCAATCTGATGAAATCCCGCGGCGATCCGGCACCGTGGCTTTACCGATGGGCCGGGGTCCGCAATCTCGCCATCTGCGGGATGGTGCGGGTGGAGGTGCTCCGAGGGGTGAAATCCCCAAAGGCTTACCGGAGCCTCAACTCCTTCATGGACGTGATGGTGGATGTGCCCGCCTCTAATCGGATCTGGGACGAGGCAGCCTCGCTGGCGTGGAAACTGGATCGCAGCGGCTTGGTCATTCCGGGCACCGACGTCGTCATCGCTGCGAGCGCGATCGCAATCGGCGCTGCGGTGCTGACCTCCGACGCGCATTTCAGACGCATCGAGGGCCTGCGGGTGATTGCGCCGCCGGCGGAGTGGTTGGCGTGAAGAAAGTTAGCGCACACGCTCCAGCAACCACGCTAACAAATCGCTGATCGGCAGTCGCTCCTGCTCCATGGAATCGCGGTGGCGGATGGTGACGGTGTTTTTCAATTCGTCGCCTTGCTCGCCGAGCGTTTCGAAATCGACCGTCACGCAGAACGGAGTGCCGATCTCGTCCTGGCGGCGGTAGCGGCGGCCGAGCGCGCCGCCGTCATCGTAGAAGACGTTCATCCAAGGTTGCAGCGTCCTCTGGATGTCGCGGCAGATGCGGACTTGCTCCTCGTTCTTCTTCAGCAGCGGAAAAATACCAACTTTCACCGGAGCCATCCGCGGGACGAAACGCAGCACCGTGCGGATGTCTTCCTTGCCCTTCTCATCGGTTAGGGTCTCCTCATCGAAGGCCTCGCAAAGCAGCGCGAGCACCGTCCGGTCGCAACCGGCGGATGGCTCGACGACGTGCGGCAGGAATTTTTCCTTCGTCTCCTCGTCGAAATAAACAAGCGATTTTCCCGCGCCTTTTTCGTGAACACCTAGGTCGTAGTCGGTCCGATAAGCGACGCCTTCGAGTTCCTGAATACCGAACGGGAATTCGTATTCGATGTCGTAGGTCTTCTTTGAATAGAACGCGCGCTCGCCATCCGGAATGTCGAGGATGTGCAGCTTCTCGCGCGGGATGCCGATTTCTCCGTAGAACTTGAGCCGCTCTTCCAGCCACTCGTCAGTTAGGCGCAGGCCGTCGTCGGGATGGCAGAAATATTCGATCTCCATCTGCTCGAACTCGCGCGAGCGGAAGATATAGTTCCGCGGGTTGATTTCGTTTCTGAATGATTTTCCCATCTGCGCGATTCCGAACGGCAGCTTCACCCGGTTAGAATCCAGCACGTTCTTGTATTGGCAAAATATCGACTGCGCAGTCTCTGGACGGAGGTAGGCGATTTGTTCGCCCGTCGCGCCGAAATTTGTCTGAAGCATCAAGTTGAAATCGCGCGGCTCGGTGAGCAGCGAACCGTTGTCCGGGTTGAACCGTGTGGTGCCGCAGAGCTCCTCCATCTTTGATTCGGTTAGGGTAATTGCATTGATTCCTTGTTTCCGGAGATCACTCACAATTTCCCTGTCCGATTCGCTAAGCCCCTTCTTGTAAAATTCGATGGCACTGTCATTGGCTTTGCGGCGGCTCTTTTCCGAAGAATCCTTAACTAGAACAGCAAATTCTCTCTTAATTGCTGTCCCGTTTTTTACCACAGCACCCGAGAACCAAATCGCTGTGCCATCCTGCTCTGGGATTTGATCTGCCCGAAGACGTGAGTTTGTGAGAAGGCAATCACACATCGGATCCGCAAATCCACCCGCATGGCCGGATGCGATCAACACCTGCTCCATCGTTAAAATCGCGCCGTCCATGCCAAGCACATCGTCGCGCTCCTGCACGGTTTTCCGCCACCAATAGTCTTTCAGGTTCCGCTTTAGCTCCGTTCCCAGCGGGCCGTAATCCCAGCAGCCGTTCAGGCCGCCATAGATCTCTCCCGCCTGGAAAATGAAGCCGCGGCGTTTGCACAGCGACACGATTTTTTCCATGCGGGCGGGATCGGTGACATCTTTGTTTGCCATAAAAATTAACAGGTTGGGGCGCGCAGCGAAGCAGGCGCGGCGGCGGGCGGCAAGACGGGATTGCAACCGCGGTCGCGATGGGGAAAATGCCTCCATGACCCGCTGCCCGTGGCTTCCGCTCCAGCATCCACTCTACGTCACGTATCACGATACCGAGTGGGGCGTTCCTTCGCGGGACGCACGCTATCTGTTCGAAAACATCTGCCTCGAAGGCGCGCAATGCGGTCTCTCGTGGTGGACCGTGCTTAAAAAACGTGAGCGCTACCGCCAGGTATTTCACCACTTCGAGCCTAAGAAAGTCGCCGCTCTAACCGATGCCGAGCTGGAGGCCCTCATTCTCGATCCCGGCATCATCCGTCATCGCGGGAAAATTTTTTCCGTCCGCCAGAACGCCCTCGCCTGGCTGGAACTCAGCGATCCCGTGGACTGGCTGTGGAGATTTGTGGGCGGAAAACCCATCGTAAATCATTTCAAAACCATTGCGGATTTCCCCGCACGCTCGGCCGAATCCGACGCCCTTTCCAAAGCATTGAAAAAGGCGGGGTTCAACTTTGTTGGCACCACCACGATGTATGCTTTCATGCAGGCCACCGGCATGATCAACGACCACACCGTGGATTGTTTCCGCAAAAACGAAACCGTCTGACGTGATTGCGTAATGTCATTATGGCCGGTAATGGGATATTTGTTTTCCTGTCGCCGCGAGCCACCCTTCCCCCCGAGGAGCGGACAGCGACAAGCACCACTCCCCCCGAGTTGAGCCACCCCCCGGGTTCGAAAAAGGCCGGCGAAAATCGAGTTCCCCCCACTTCGATTTCCGCCGGCTTCTTTTTTAAAGGCGCGATCGGCGCGTAAAGAATAACTTGGCGGGGCGGGGAAGGATGGTTTCTGATGCGGTCCTCATGAAAATCCCTTATGTCATCGGGCTCGTGGTCGCAGCGGTGTTGATCACCGTCGCCATCGAAGAATCGCGAATCTCTGCCCTGCGACTCGGCGCGAAGAAATCCGAGAGGATCATGCCAGTTGCGACGGTTTCGCAGGAACCTACCGAAATTCCCGGGGACGTTGTCCGCACCAAAAGCCGCCCCGACGCGATCGTCACGACGCCCTCAAAGACGGCCGATACGCCGGATGAATCCTTCGCCAAGACCGCCCGCAAAATGTGGGACAATCCCGCCGGCAAATCGATGATGAACCAAGGGGCGAAGATGGCCGTCGCCATGATGTATCAGGATTTCATCGACGGCCTCGATCTATCCAAGGAGGAGCAGGACTATTTCAAGAATCTGCTGGGCAGGGAGATCTCCGACCAGCAGGAGCTCGGCATGAAAATGCTCGGAGGGACCGATGAGGAGCGCAAATCCCTGGGCGAGGAATTGAAAAAACGCGCAAGTGACAGCGACGCCGAAATTAAGAAATTCCTGAACAGCGACGAGGACATCAAGGCTTATGCCGATTATAAAAATCACCTGCCAGAGCGCCAGCAGCTTGATGGCATCCGCACGGCAATGACCACCAAGGGCGTCCCGCTGGACGCGGCGACCGAAGCCAAACTGGTCGATGCGATGTATCGAGTACGCACCGAATCCAAAGCTCCGGATTTGTCCGGCCCGGCGGCGATGGAGGAATTGTCCAAGGGAAACATCGTGGAAACCTTTGAGAAAAACTGGGAAATCCAGCAGCAGGCTCTCCGTGGTGAAACGGCGAAAATTCTCAACGACGAACAGCAGACCGCTTTCCAGGATTACCAGACGCAGGCGAAGGAAATGCAACTGATGGGACTCAAGATGGCCGAGCAAATGATGGATGGTGTGATTAAAACACCTGAGAAAAAAGTCGACTTCGTGCCGCCTGCCAAAGAGGCGAAGTAAAACCCTTGCGTTTCTGAAATGATTCGTTAGATCAGCCTCACCGCGTGCTTTTTTGAAAGCTTGAACACATCTCCGACTACAAGGGAGACCGCCGCGTTTGGATCAGTTAGCTTGCCACCGTTGAGCTGGACGGAGCCGGTGGTGATAAATTGTTTCTTCAGCTCGCCATTGGATTTTTCCAGGCCGAAGGCGGCTTGGAAGGCGTGGGCGGTGAGGCTGAGCACGGTCAGGTCGGCGGGTAGATCCGCTAGGGAAATTACCGGGAGTTCGGCGGCGGCGAGGTTTTTTTTCGAGAAGCGCGTGTCCCAATCGGCGCGGGCGGCGGGACCGGCTTCCTCGCCGTGGTAGCGGCTGGTGAGCTTCTCGGCGAGCGACTTCTTGGCATCCATCGGGTGGCTGGTGGGATCGCGGGCTTCGCCTAGCAGGAGGAGGTAGTAGCGGTCCATCAGCTCGTCGGACACGCTCATGAGCTTGCCAAACATTTCCTGCGGCGGATCGCTCACGCCGATGAAGTTGCCGTAGGATTTCGACATCTTTCTAACGCCGTCGAGACCTTCCAGCAGGGGCATGACCATGACGACCTGCTGGGGCTGGCCTTCCTCCTTCTGAAGGTCGCGGCCGACGAGAATGTTAAAGAGCTGGTCGGTGCCGCCTATCTCGACGTCGGCGCGGATTTCCACGGAATCCCAGCCCTGCATAATCGGGTATTGGAGTTCGTGGAGGCGGATTTCCTGGCCGGCATCGAGGCGGGTGCGGAAGTCCTCGCGCTGCAGCATCTGCTGGAGCGTGACGCGGGAGTTGAGCTTGAGGATTTCCTCGTAGCTCATTTGCCGGAACCAGTCGCCGTTGTAAACGATCTCGGTTTTGGTTTTGTCGAGGATCTTGAAGGCCTGGTCGGTGTAGGTGGCGGCATTGACTAACACCTCGTCGCGGGTGAGGGGCGGGCGGGTGGCGGTGCGGCCGGAAGGATCGCCGATGGTCGCGGTGAAATCGCCGATGAGGAGCACTGCCTGGTGACCGAGGAGCTGGAACTGGCGGAGTTTTTCCAAGGCGACGGTGTGGCCGAGATGGATGTCCGGCGCGGTGGGATCGACGCCAAGCTTGATCCGCAACGGCCGGCCGAGGCGGAGTTTTTCCAGAAGTTCCTTTTCAGATAAAACCTTGGCGGTGCCGGCGGTGAGCTGGGTGAGTTGTTGATCGGGAGACATGAAAGGTCCCGCGAGGATGCCTGGGGAAATGGACGTGCCAAGTCTGGATTGGCGGTCAGCGCCTCGTGATTTTGAGCCGGATGAAACGTGGGATGGTGCCGCGGGCAACGGTGTCGCGGAAAAGGAGCGTTTCAGTCCCGTCGTTGTTGTTGAAGGGGGGTCCGGCCAAGTTGGCGGGAGTTGGGCGAGCTGGGCGGTGAGCCTGACTGGACTCTTCTTTTGCCTTGCAGCGATAAGCCTCACCGCTAATCTCGCGGCTCACTGGCGTGCATTTCATGCCGGCGACTCACTAAAAACCAACTCATTCAATTCATGAAACTTGCCTTCATTGCCGTCGCTGCCGCTCTTCTCGCCGCTTCCTGCTGCCCAAGCGCACCCGCCCCAAGCCAGCCAGCATACGTTGCTCCTTCCAAGTAATTTTGCCGACTTCACCCGGCGTGAGTCATCGTCGGGGATTCCCAATCTTTCTCCTAAAACTTCCGCCTTCGTTCCCATGATCCGAATTCTTACCGCCATCGTTGCTTCCGTCATCGCGCTTCTGGCCACTTCCTGCTGTTGCACGGGTGAAGCCAAGCCTCCGGGTTTGCGCCCGCTTACCCAGTTCCAGGAAATCGAAACGACCACCTCCCGTGAGGTGAATTACTCGAAGTAAGTCGGAACTTCCGGCTTTTTCATCTGTAGAAATTGCTTTCGCGTCCTTCCCTTCTTGGGAAGGGCGTTTTTCTTTGGTCTGGTCCCCCCCGAATGGAGTATGGCATCGCGCCTAATAATCCTTTCTAACGCGGTCGCGGTCTGTCATTCGCTTGCTTCCGATCCGATGATGAAGAAAACCCAACCTCCTGAGGCGCAGTTAAAGTTTAGCGGCAGCCTGCGCCACTACCATCGCTCCGGCGCCCAGACGCAGAGATCATGGGAAGATTGGGTGGAGGGGACCACGGCTAAGGTCGGCGCTTCGCGAAACTGGCCGAAAATCCTCGGAATCGTGATCGGCGGCGTTGCGCTCACGGGGGTGATTGCCGGCTTGGTCATCGAGTTGCGCTGACGCGCCGGGCCGAGTCGCTTTCTGAGCCGGTCTCGCATGTGGCTTTGACATTGTGAACGTCCTTGACCAGTTTTTCCGCCCGCTGCCAACCCTGGCGGAATCCAACCAATCATGGGAAAAAGCCTCTTCCAAAAAGTCTGGGACGCGCACACCGTCGGCACCATCGCCGATGGTCGGACGCAGCTCTTCATCGGCACGCACCTTATTCATGAGGTCACTTCACCGCAGGCGTTCGGCATGCTTCGCGATCTCGGGCTGAAAGTTAAATTTCCCCAGCGCACCTTCGCAACCATCGACCACATCGTCCCGACGATCAATCAGGACCAGCCCGCCGACCCGCTTGCGGCTGAAATGATCGATGCGATTCGCAAAAACTGCGATGACTTCGGTGTCACCTATTTCGACCTCGCTTCTGGCAAACAAGGCATCGTTCACGTCGTCGGTCCCGAGCAAGGAATCACCCAGCCCGGCACCACGATCGCTTGTGGCGATTCGCACACGGCGACTCACGGAGCGTTCGGCGCGATCGCTTTCGGCATTGGCACCAGCCAGGTCCGCGACGTCCTCGCCACCCAGACCATCGCCCTTCAGGAAATGAAGGTCCGCCGCATCGAAGTGAACGGCGACCTTGCTCCCGGCGTTTATGCGAAAGACGTCATCCTCCACATCATCCGTCTCCTCGGCGCGAACGGCGGCATCGGCTACGCTTACGAATACGCGGGAAATGTCTTCGACCGCATGTCGATGGAGGAGCGGATGACCGTCTGCAACATGTCGATCGAAGGCGGCGCGCGCTGCGGCTACGTCAACCCGGACGCCAAGACCGTCGCCTACCTGAACGGCCGACCTTACGTGGACATGAGCGATTTTACCGCCACCGCCGCCCGCTGGCTTTCCTTCGCTTCTGACGCGGACGCGGTGTTTGACGACATCGTCAAAATCAACGCCGCCGACATTCCGCCGACTGTTACCTGGGGCATCTCACCCGACCAGGGCATTTCGATTTCCGAAAACATTCCAGACCCCGCGACGGCCGCCACACCGTTGGAAAAAGCCTCCATCGAGGAGGCGCTCGCTTACATGAAGCTCGCCGCCGGCACTCCGATCAAGGGCGTGAAAATCGACGTCGCGTTCATTGGTTCGTGCACCAACGGCCGCATTTCGGACTTCCGGGAAGTGGCGAAATACATCCGCGGTCACCACGTCGCGCCCGGCGTGCAGGCCTTGGTGGTTCCCGGGTCGCAGATCGTCGCCATCCAATGCGAACAGGAAGGCCTGCCGGAAATTTTCCGCGCCGCCGGCTTCGAATGGCGCGGTGCCGGTTGCTCCATGTGTCTCGCGATGAATCCGGACAAACTGATCGGCGACCAGCTCTGCGCCTCGTCCTCCAACCGCAACTTCAAGGGCCGCCAAGGCTCGTCCACCGGCCGCACCATCCTGATGTCGCCCGTGATGGTCGCCGCCGCCGCGATCCGGGGCTCCATCGCCGATGCCCGCGAGGTTTTCGATCTGGAGCCTGCCGCTGCCGTCGCGTAATCTGCTTACGTCATGAATCGTCAAGCCGTTCCCTTCTACTTCGTCACCGCCGCCGAGTATCTCGAAGGCGAGGAGGTGTCTGAGGTGCGGCATGAATACATCAATGGCCGCGTGTATGCCATGTCTGGAGCCAGCGACAAGCATAACGAAATTTCGTTCGATGTCGCAGCCCTGCTGAAGTCCCACCTCAAGGGCGGACCATGCAAAACTTTCCTTCTCGACGTGAAGGTCGAGGCCAGAAAGAACGACAATCCCTGTTATTACTACCCCGACGTTTTTGTCACCTGCGAGCCTGATGACACCCGGTCACCTTTGGTAAAGCGCTTTCCGACGCTCATCATCGAGGTCCTGTCCCCCTCCACTTGGCGGGTGGATCAGGGCGAAAAACTCCAGAATTACAGTCAGATTCCCAGCGTGCGTGAGGTTGTTTTGATCGCACAAGACTGGCCGGAGGTGATCATTCACCGCCGGTCGGACGATTGGCGACCCGTTAGCTTCATCCTCCCCGAGGATCGCTTCTGCTTCGAGTCGATCGATCTCGAAGTCTCTCTGGCGGAAATTTACGCCTCCATTCCGTTTCTTGAAAACGATTCGCGGCCTTGGTATCTCCAGAAGAATCCAAAAGCCTGACCCGACGATCTCAGATTTTAAATTTCAAATCTCCACCTCCATGGCCCTCGAACCTGTCCCCACCGTCACCGGCCGCGCTGTATTCATTCCCGGCGCGGATATCGACACCGACCGCATCATTCCCGCGCGCTTCATGAAATGCGTCACCTTCGACGGTCTCGGTGAGTTCGCGTTTTACGATGTGCGTTTCGATGAGCATGGAAATAAAACTGCACATCCTCTCAACGACCCGCGTTTCGCCGGGGCATCCATCCTCGTCGCTGGTGTGAACTTCGGCTGCGGCTCCTCCCGCGAGCACGCCCCGCAATCGCTTCGCAAATACGGCTTCAACGGCGTCATCGCCGAGTCCTTCGCGGAAATTTTCTACGGCAATTCCACCACCCTCGCGATGCCGTGCGTGATGGCCAGCCCCGCCGACATCGTCGCCATCCGCGATGCCGTGGAAGCCGATCCTAACACCGAGGTCACCATCGACGTGCAGGCGCTGAAGGTGCGCACCTCCGGCGGTCTCGACATCGTGGTGACCATGCCGGACTCCGCCCGCGAGGCGCTGCTTTCCGGCCGTTGGGATCCGATCCAGGAGTTGCTCGACAACGAATCCGCCATCGAGGCGAAAGCAGCCGAGCTGCATTACGTCTGATCCGGCAGCGGGCCACGGATACCCTTCGTATGACCCGTCATTTCGAAGCATTGGACCTTGATGCCTGCGTGAATCTATTTGTGTCCACGTTCGCCAGGCCTCCATGGAGCGAGACGTGGAACCCGCGAAAATGATTCTGATGGCGCGTCGCCTCGGGTGATTATGCCTTTTGATTCCCGTGCCCGATCTGGAAAATGCGCGAGGCGAGGATTTGCGGGGGCGAAGCGAAAGGCGCGCGCCTTTCTTTCGGACTGCGGGGACATGTGCTGCCCGTTACCCGCAAATCGTATCACTTTAGACTGGTGCGAAACAATCGTTTGAATTATCGCCGGGGATGGATCTTGAAATTCCCTCCGCTGCCGCCAGTTGTTCCTGGGCCTCGATTGAATTCGCTTCGTTGGCTGTTCCGTATCCTCAAAGGCGGCTGCCGGGTGGAACAACGACAAGTGCATACCGTGGAAAAACTCAAGGCCTTCATCGCCTTGGACCTGGTCATCGCGTGCCGTCTGCTGGCGTTGACGATGCAAGCCCGGAGCAGGCCGGACGAACCGGCGGACCGCTGGCTGGCGCGGGAGGAGTGGGAAGCGCT
>JANMSI010000079.1:0-13000 GCA_031389115.1 Akkermansiaceae bacterium | reverse complement strand
AGCGCTTCCCACTCCTCCCGCGCCAGCCAGCGGTCCGCCGGTTCGTCCGGCCTGCTCCGGGCTTGCATCGTCAACGCCAGCAGACGGCACGCGATGACCAGGTCCAAGGCGATGAAGGCCTTGAGTTTTTCCACGGTATGCCATGCTCGCAACCGCGGTCGGGATTGATGCCGTAGTCGAACGACATATCCTCGGCGGTGTTCGGTACGGGGATCGACTGCGAATCGTCCTTCAGAAACATCGCCCATTCGCATGTTCTTACGAACATCTTTCATCCCGCAGCCTTTCCTCCGTCGGCACGGCGCGCTGTGAGGTCACTCGCGGCTTGCACTGCGAAATCCAACGGGCATCTTTTCGCCATGATCAGACCAAACAGAGTCGAAGCGCTCCCCGAATACCGACTTCGCCTGACGTATTCCGACGGCGTGCAGGGCGTTATCGATCTTGCTGGCGACGTTGGGCGGGGTGTATTTGCGCCGCTCGCGGACGAGGCGTTTTTTCGCACGGTGCACCTCGGTGAGTTTGGACAGATCGCTTGGTCCGAGGACCTCGAGATTTGTCCCGACTCTGCCTACCTCGAGATCACTCACACGCCCGCAACGGAACCAGCTCATGCCTGAGGTGAGCCGGTTTTACGGCATCATTGTTCGCTTTTACTACCGCGATCATCCGCCGACCCACTTCCATGCACTTTACGGCGGGCACGAGGCGTTGATCGAGATCGAGACCGGCGCAATTCACGAAGGGACCTTGCCAAAAACAGCATTTGACCTCGTCAACCAATGGCGGGCGCTTCACCTCGAAGAACTTCGCGACGACTGGAATCGCGCGCGGCAGGGACAGCCACTCATGCCGATCGCACCTCTCGAACAAACCCTACCCTCTCCTGCGCTACTTGAGCTTGCCGTGGTGCTTGAGCGACCCGCCTTCTATCAATTCACCGCCTACTCGCTCACTTTCTCCGGCGTCTCAGCAACATGCTGCCGGCGCAGATGAGCGGCAGGGTGGCGTGGGAAATTTCCGGCACGGCGCTAATGATGATGTCGGAGCCGCTGGTATCGTAGGTCCAATCGCGGATCAGGCCGGTGGTGCCGGTGTTGGAGAGGACGACGCGCATGTATCCGAAGTAGGGTCCGGCGCCGGCGTTGGTGGTGAGTTTGAATCCGAGATAGCCTTCGGTGCCGGAAACGAACTTGCCGGGTGCGCTGCCGATATGGGAGACCGGGTCTCCCGAGCCATTGAAGCCGCTGCCGAACATGCTCGTGGCGCCGACGGTCTGGCCGGGGGCGAGGTTGACCACCGGGGCATACAGGGCGGATGAGGTGCGCACGGGCTGGAAGGCGGGGCTGTTAGCAATGCCCTCGCCGCCGAAAAACGGATTGATGTCCCAGCCGGGTGCGTCGGCGGCTACCAGATTTCCCGCATCCACATCCAGATAGATGCCGTCGAAATTTGTGGTGATGGTGAAGTCCTTGAGGCCGCTGTAAATGACGGCGGCGTGAGAGGTCGCTGCGGCGGCGAGGAGGAGCGCGATGGTTTTCATGGATGTGGAGATGAAGGATGAATCAAGGATTGACGCTGACTCCGATGCGGAAATAGCGCGCTTTTTTACCGCCTGCGAAGAACGGGTAGCGGACGCTGACGAGTTCGACCTCGCCGGCATCGGCGATGACGACGGGGGTGGCGGTGCTGTTCGTCCAGGTGAGCAGGTCGCCGCTGAACTGCGGGATGTAGATCAGCCCGGCGTCCACGGCGTTTTTCCGGCGGATGAAGAGGGCACGGAAATCGGTGCCGGTGGTGGTGGACTGATACCAGACCGTCGGCTGGCCGCGCTGGCTGAGCATGCCGTTCGGAACATCGGCGACGATAGGCCCGCCATCCGTGGCGTTCGGGTTGAGGCCGAAGGCGAACTCCAGGAAATTGGAGATACCGTCGCCGTCGCCCGCGCTCGCTTGGGCATCGCTGCCGTTGAAACGGCTGAGGCCGTTGGCGATTTCATAGGAGTCGGAAACTCCGTCGCGGTCGCGGTCGGCCTCGCCTGACTTGATGATCGTGTAGTTGTCCGGCGTGTTGCCGTCCGCCTGCACGTAGGTGGCGACGAGGGTGTTGCCGGTGATGTCGAGGTTCACCGTGCCGACGGTGTCGTAGGAAATATACATCGCGGAGTGGTCGATCGGGCCGCCGTCGGCCTGACCGGACATGCCGGCGGTGTTATAGATGGTGCCGGTGTGGTCGAGTGGGCCTAGCAGCGGTTTTTTATAAGCTCCATCCGGCGGGATCACGGCTCCGTTGACCGTGGCCACGGCGGCGGTGGTTCCCTTGATGCGGATTTTCCCGTTGTCTCCCGCGGTGGTGAAGGCGGTGGTGAAACCGGTGGTGCTGCCATTTCCCGAGTCGATCTTCATCGCCGGGGTGATGGTGGAGGAAACGCCGTAATGGCCGTCTAGCAGGACGCTGCGCTCGTAGTTATGGCTGTGGCCGGTGAGCACGAGATCGACGCCGCCGGCTTCCATGATCGGATGATAAATTTCGCGCATCAGGACCATCTGACCTTCGCTGTCGGAGTCGTGGGAACCCTTCGAATAGCCCGGATGGTGGAAGAAAACGATCTTCCACGGCTGGGTGGTGCTGGCGAGATCGTTCTGAAGCCAGAGCGTCTGCGCGGCTCCGGCGGCGCGGCTGGCGAGGGTCGTCTGCGAGTCCAGGCTGATGAAATGGACGTTTCCATAATCGAAGCTGTAGTAATGCTCGGTGCCGCTGGCGGTGCCGCCGCATTCACCCGCCGTCGGGAAGGTGAACATGTCGAAGTAAGGAGGGTTCGATAATGGATTGGTGTCGCCGTTGTTAGCATCGTGATTTCCAAGGGTGCTCCACTGGGTCATCTTGCGGAAAATGGTGGGATACATTTGGAAATAGCCGGTTTGGTATTCCGCATCGGTGCCGGCGTTGTAGGCGTTGTCGCCCATTTGCAGGTTCAGGTCGGGAGTGCGGCTGCCCATCCAGTTATAATAGGCATCGCGGCCGGCGGCTTGCGTGGCGCTGCCGCGGCCGCAATCGCCGACGACCCAGATGCGGGTGCCTTCGACGGGAGCCGTGCCGGGACCCGGCGAGGTGCGGAAGGTGTAGTCGGCGGCGGTCGGGGCCGGGATCGTGAAGGCGGCGGTGCGGACCGAAGTCGTATCCACCGTTTCCGGGGTCAGGATATCCACGGCCGAACCGACACTGTAATAGTAACGGGTGGCCGGAGTGAGTCCGGTGAGCCTGACGACGTGGTTGGTTTGGGCGCTGGCTTCATCGGTGGACAGGCTGAGATTTCCGGGGGTGAGTCCGTAGCGCACGCGGCCGATGTTAGCTTGGGTGCTCCTCCAACGGACGACGATGCTGTTATGGTTCGCCTGGTTCAGGTAGGGACTGCGGAGCATCGGGCCGGAACTGCCGGGGGCGAGCGTGACAGTGACGATGCGTGGGGCGGAGCTAACGATGTTGCCAGCGCTGTCGGTCGCCCTGGCAGTTAGTGAGAAGCTGCCGGCCGGCGGAAAGCTCCAGCTGTAGGCATATGGCTGCGTCGTGTCTTCGCCGAGTTTCACCGCGCCGCGGAAAAACTCGACCTTGGTGATGGTGCCGTCGGAATCGGTGGCGTCGGCCTCGATCTGGATGGTGTCGGCCGTGAGGAAGGATGAATTCGCCGCCGGATTGATCAGTGCGACGACCGGCGCGATGCCGACGACCGGCACAAACTGGGTGGCAACGACGGCAAGATTGTCGAGACCCGAGATTTGGTCAGGCGAAGTAGCGACAGCGTTGTCATCGACCCAGCGGAAACGGAGGGTGCCGCCAACATACCACGGGCTGCCGAGGGTGATCTCCGTGGCTGGCACCGCGGTCACGCCGAGCGTGGCCGGGACGATGATGCCGCCGGGTCCGGCAATCGTGGGATCGAGAGCGGCGACGTTGGTCCACGAGAAACCTTCGTCCAGGCTGTAGAAAAGCCGGAGTCCGGGCAAATGATTCGCGGCGGCAGTGGTGAAACGACGGATGTCATAGGCCATGCTGACGGCGGAGACAGCTTGAGTGCCGGTGTTCGTCAGCTCGAGCTGGAGGGCGATTCCCGCGCCGGAAGTCGGCGAGCTGCCGAGAGCGCGGTTGGTTGTCGAGGCCGTTTCAGCAAGGTTGTATCCCTGCGTGTTCGAGCGGTCCGGGGAAGGCGTGGAGGGTGTGGCGGAAAACGCTGAGTAAACGACCAGCGAATTATTCATAGTGCCGACCCCGACCGTGCTGGCCGGGATGCCGGTGCCGTTTTCCCAGGTGGCATTGTCTCCACCCATGGCGCCGAAGACTTGCCAGCCGCTCGGCGGCGTGGTTCCGGTGCCCATGGCGTCGAAATTCTGCGCGTAACCGCTCACGAATGGCACTGCGGGGGTCGCGTTGATAGTGAGCGCGCTGGAGATCGTGAAACCGCCGTCATTGTCCGTCGCCTTTGCGGTGAACGTATAACTGCCGACCGGGCCAAGCGTGTAGCTCAGCGTGTAGGGCGAACTCAAATCCTCGCCGATCTTGGTCACGCCGAGGAAAAACTCGACCTTGGTGACCGTGCCATCGGTGTCGGATGCGGTTGCGGCAAGCGGGATGGAGGAGTTTGCGGCCGCGCTGCTGCCATTGGCCGGCGAGGTCAGGGCGACCGAGGGAGCGACGTTTCCGGGATTGGTGACGGTGACGGTCACCGCGTTGGACAGCGTGGCGCGGTTCTCGTTATCCACGGCGGTGGCGGTCAGGGAATAGGTTCCGCTGCTTGCACCGGTCCATGAATAAGCGAACGGCGCTGCGGTATCCGTGAAGAGCCTGGTGCTGCCCTGATAGAAATCGACGCGCGCCACGGTGCCATCGGCATCGGTGGCGTCGGCGGTGATTTCGATGGTGGCGGGAAGCGCGTAGGATGCGCCGGTCGCGGGAGCCGTGAGCGTCACGACCGGAGCGGACGCAGCGGTGGTGGAGAACCGGCGGGACGCGCTGGTGGTGGTGGAAACTCCGTCGAACGAGGTGGCATACCACTCGTAATCGGAGCCTTTTTCAAGACCGGTCCAGTTCAAATCGGCGGCAGTGCCGCTTGCGGGGACATTCACGGTGCCGAGCGGAATCCAAGGGGAAACCGAGGACTGCTGCGGGTAAGACAGGACGAATTCGCTGTCCGCGTCCGTTTCGAAAGTGCCTGCCGCCGGGTTCAGCGGGTTGGAGACGCGGTAGGTTTTCGCGGTGATCGTGTTGTTGGCGGGCGAGAAAATGAAGTAGCGCAGCCAGCCGTCGCCGCCATTGGCGCGGGCCTGATAGTCCTGCAGGACCGCGTGGACGGTGCGGCCTTGGAACGTATCCGAGCGGCGTCCCTCACCGGCGACGTGGCCGCCGAGCAGGAGGAAAAGGTTCGGATTGTCCTTCAGGTCGTCATAGATGTTCTGGCCTTGGGCGCTGAACGAGGCGGGATTGCCGGTGTTGACCATCCAGTGGGTCGTGACCAGCGCGCGGCGGTTCGGATGGGCTTTGAGCAACGCGTCCGCCCAATCGAGCTGGGCCTGATAGGTGCTTTTCGCGCCGACATTGTATTCCAGGCTGATCGAGATGAAGTCCAGTCCGCTGGCGCTGAAAAGCTGATAGCTGCTCAGGTTGTTGCCGCCGAAGCCATCGCCATAGTAATTCCGCCCTGCGAAACGCGGGATGCCGAAATACTGGTTATAAAGCGTGGTGCTGCCCGTGCCGCCGCCGGTGCCGAAGTCGTGATTGCCGGGAGTGACGCCATACGGAATGCCATACGGGAGGAACGAGGTTGACGGGCTTTCGATGCGTTTCATCGCCTCGTCCGCGACAATCCATTGCTCGGGGATCGCGTCGCCGTTTTCGCAAATATCGCCCTGGTGAGTGATGAACGCGAGGTTCGGCAGGACCGCCGAGTTGCGGTTGTCGAGATACCATTGCATCTGCGCGCCGAAGGTCGGGCCGCGGCCGTTGCCGCTCGCGCCGCCCTGGGAGTAGAACTGGGTGTCGGGAATCGTGCCGATCGTGAAGTCCGGGCCGGGAACCGCCGAAGTGGTTTTGCGGCCGTAGAACGTCACGGTCGTCGCGTCGCCTTCCGGATCGGCGAGGCCGAGAGAGAGATTGACCGAAGAACCGATGCCGATCGCGTTGTCCGCCGGGCCGTTGAGCGTAATGACGGTCGGCTGGTTGGAATTCGGCGTGATCGTGATGCTTACCGCCGTCGATATCGTGACCGCACCCACGTTGTCCGTGGCCTTTGCCGTGAGAGAAAAGGTGCCCGTGTCCGCGGTGGTGCGGCTCCAGTCGAATTGATAAGGCGCGATGAGGTCTTCGCCGATCTTCGTCGCGCCGTTGAAGAACTCCACCTTCGTGATCGTGCCATCGCTGTCGCTGGCGTCAGCGGTGATGGCTACGGTGACGGGAACCATGAACGAGGCGTTGTTTGCCGGAGCGGTGATCGCAACCGTCGGCGGCACCACCGGTGCGAACGAATAACCATCCACCCACAGCGGCCCGTTCGTAAGCGTGCCCGACGGAGCACTGGCCGTGGTGCCCGTCGCTTCGTTCAGACCGTAACGCCCGATCAAACCGGTGCCGGAGGCGATTTCCACGTCCTTGCCCGAAGCAACCACCGCCGGGGTGCGCGCGAAATTCCACACCCGCGCTTCATCGATGACGCCTTGGAAAAATCCCGCCGCTACGCCGAACGAGTTCAGCGCCGAGCCGATGCTGAAGTGCTGTGTGCTGTCCGAGCGCGGGATCGGAGCGGGTGAGGGCAGCGTGTTGGGCGAAGTGGTGGTTTCCTCGACGCCGTTGACGAAAAGCTTCCAACCCGCGCCATCCCAAGTCGCGGCGGCGTGAGTCCAGACGTTGTTGGCGATGACAGTGGTGCCATAGACGGGATAGTTGTTGTTCGCGCCGCCGGTGCCGTTCAGCGGCGTACTCAGCGTTGCTTCAAAATCCGCGCAGATCCGGCCCGTCGCGGTGTCGATCCCCAGAAAGTAGTTGCAATCGATGGCGGAATTGTCGCCCTCGCTGCGTCCCTTTGTCACCAGCGGAATCGCGGCCGCAATGCCGTTCGATCCCGTGCTTGCATTACCGGTGCCAGCGCCGGTGCGCTTGAACCAGCACTCGATCGTGAATGTGGCCGTGCCGAGCGTGGGGGCCGGACCCATCGTCACATAGTCGTTCACCCCGTCGAATTGCAGCGCCGTCTTGGTCGGGTCCGTGAACACATTGACCACTGCCGCGGCGCTTGTGGTGGTGACCCCGAGATTGTCCGTGGCGCGGGCGGTGTAACTGTGGCTGCCCACCGCCAGACCGCTGTCGGAGAAGGAATACGGAGACGTGGTGTCCGTGTGGATGACGCTGCCGTTTCTCAGGAACTCGACCTGCGTTACCGAGCCATTGTCGGTCGCGGTTGCCGTGAGGGCAAACGTGCCAGGAGCGCCGGTGAAAGCGCCATTCGCCGGCGCGGTGAGCGTGGCGGTCGGCGGCGTGTTCGCGGAGGCGGTGACGACGAAATTGTCGAGGGTGAACGGGCCATCCGAACCGGAGCCGTTGTCATCCACCCACAGCAGATAGAGTTTCGCGCCGGAGGCCCAGGAAGCGGAGAGCGTGGCATTCGCCGTGAGCGCCTGATTGGTGCCGATGCCACTAAGCGCCGGGATCGCCGTCCAGGAATTCGCCGCGCCGGTGAGACTGTAAAATACGCGGTGCCCCATGGACTCCTCCACTCCCCCGCCAATGCGTGTGTGATCATAGGCGACCGTGATCGTGCTGAGTGCTGAGCCGGAATCGTTTTGCAGCGTCGCCATGAGCGCGGTGGCATTGTTCCCCGTGGCGGCCGTGTAGATGAAGTTCGCGGTGCTGTTGCGCTGAGCAATTGCGTTCGACGCGTTCCCCGCCTGCGCGCCCAGGGTCGTCGCGATGCCCGCAGCAGTGAGCGCCTGCGCGGCGTTGTCCACCGCCGTCACCGTGGCCAGCGTACCCGCCCCTCCCGCCATCGACACCGTGGACCATTCCGTGTTGGCGGGTGTGCTGCTGAAGGTCTGCACGCCCGTGGTCAGGGACGGCGTGACAGACAACGCGCCATACGAGGCCGCAGTGGAAACGAGAAAGAAAATGGATAGCAGGGAACGAGTCATGGGCTGAAAGGAGGGATGGTTGAATGGATCGGAAAATTCACGGTGCGAGCCCTTGCTCGGCTTGTTGGGAGAGGGTCTGGAAATGCGGCGCACCGCGTTGGAGATTCGGCAGGGCGGCGATGCGGTCGCGCAGGGCCATCCAGGCTTCTCGGGCTTCGTTTCCGCGGCCGGCCGGCGCCAGCACGGCGGCGCGGCGGACCATCCACGGCTCGGGCATCGGCGCGAATTTTTCCAACTCGCCGATGCGGACCAGCGCGGCGTCGTAATTTCCGGTGGAGATTTCCAGTTCGAGCGCCTGCAACATCATCGCAGGCAATCCGGGAAATTTCACCAATCCCGCCGCCAGCACCTGCACCGCTTCTTGAGGATTTCCATGGGCGGCCATGGCGGCGGCGACCTCCAGATAGAGATTCGAATCGGGCTTCGGAGTGCGGAGCGAAGCGAGGCGGAAATCCGCCAGCGCGGACTCGTAGTGATCCATCTTCAGCAACAATCGGGCGCGTGCCGCAAAAGCCAATCCATCGGCGGGATGGGACTGGAGAAACCGGTCCAGCAGCGCCTTCGCCTCGTCCAGCCTGCCCTCGGCGGTGAGGATCTGGCCGCGCACGCGGTTGGTGGCGAACTGGCCGGGAGCGAGGCGGTCGGCCTCGTCGCAATCGGCGCGGGCGTCGGTGAATTTCTGGTCAAGAAACAGCAAATACGAGCGGGTGAAGCAGAGCGCGGCGTTGGCAGGCGTTTGTTCGATCTCGCGGTCGAGGCTTTCGAGTTCCTCCTCGTGGTTGTTGCCATCCGCGAAAGTCCGCCGGAGCGGGAAGCGGAGTGCGGTTGAGTCGCGCTGGGCCGGAGTAAGTCCATCCGGCCCTTTTTTGTCGCCGGCCGGACCGGCGAGCGCGCGTTGGGCATCCTCGACGAGCTGGAGCATTTCCGGCCTGCCGCGATCCAGATTTGGCAGGGCGTCGATGCGCTCCAGCAGCTCGGTCCAAGCGGCGCGGGATTCGGAATCGCGTCCGGCCTTGGTGAGGAGGACAGCGCGCTTGGCGATCCACGGCTCGCGGCGTGGCGCGGCTTTTTCCAGATAATCGATCCGGGTGAGAGCGAGATCCCACTGACCGATCGCCGTCTCAAGATCGAGCGATTTCAGGACGAGCGAAGTGATCTCACCTTTTTCCGCGATGGCTTTCTGGATGACGGTGGCTGCCTCCGCCTGCTGGTTCTCGCGAGCGAGTTTGTCGGCGAATTCGAGATACAAACTAGGGTCCGGGCTTGCGAGAGTGGCCATCGCCTTGCGGAAATCCGCGAGGCTTTCGACTGGGAATTTCAAAGCATCGAACACCCGCGCGCGCTCGAACAATGCCTGCGAATCCGCCGGGGATTTTTTCAAAAAGCCATCCAGCACCTGCCGCGCTTCGGGAAATTTACCACCGGCTGCGAGTGCCTTCGCCCGTGTCACGCTGAAGTCGATTTTCGAATCCGGCTTCTTCAGCTTTTCCGCAGCGTCGAGTTCGGATAACGCGAGTTCCCACGCGCCGCCTTCCACATGGGCGAGCGCGAGCTCGTGGCGCGACGCCAGATCGCCCGGATCGAGCCTGACTTTTTCCGAGAAAATTTTCTCCCGCTCGTCATGCGTGCCATGGCCGGCGGCAGTTCCGCCAAGGACAAGACAGGCCGCCAGAACCGCAGGAAGGGAACGGGAAAACATCATGGCTTGGACGAAAATGCGAAAGGCGACCGAGAGTCGGGCGAGGACTCCAGGACCGATAGCGCGAGACGCGCCTGCTCGGAAATGAGGGACATCGAGTGGCTGTCGCGCTCGGCGGGAGGCAGCGAATTGAGGTGGTTGATCAGCGCTTGCCAGGCAGCCCGCGACTCATCGGGGCGACCGGCGGCGGCAAAAATGCCCGCCCGTTTCATCATCCACGGCTCGGGACGGATGGTGCTTTTTTCAATCCCACCCAGCCGGACGAGCGCCGCATCCCAGCGTTCCGCAGCGAGTTCGATTTCAAGCGCGCGGACTTGCAAAGAAGAGATGGCTCCGAGCCGCGAGATTCCGGCTTCGACGACTTTCAGCGCCTCATCGGTCAACTCCCAAGCGGCAAGCGCCTGCGCCACTTCATTGTAAAAGTCGGGCTCGGCCTTCGGATTGTTAGCCAGCGCCTTGCGGTAGTCCGCGAGCGCTTCACCATGCAAACCCAGCTTGACCTCGACCCGAGCCCGGGACGCCAGGGCTCCCCAATGGTCGGGGCTGGTCGTTAGAAATTCATCGAAGGCGGCTTTCGCTTCCGCGACCTTCGCTTGTTTGTCGAAGATTTGCCCCCGGATCCAGAGGACGGGAAACATCCCCGGCGCGAACTCTTCGGTTTTCTCCAGATCGGCGAGACTTTCCGGCCAATCCTCGTGTTCGTATTGCAGCAGCGCCCGCTGATACCACTTTTCACCGTTTGCCGGCTGATCCGCGAGTTCCTCGTTCGCCCGCTGCATCAGGGCCGAGTGAGTGCCGTGCGCCGCCACGGTCGGCGCGGAGAGAGTGAGCAAGGCAAACGCGAACGGCAGGCAGACCACGTCTCGAAACAACCAGGTGGTGAAGCGCCTTGCGAACATCAGTCGCGCACCAGAACACGCAGAGAATGAGTTAGTGAGATTTTAATGTGACAGAAAAGACAGTGACGGGACGGGCGGATCGCTTGCGACGAAGTTGTCACAAACCAGATTCTCCAACAGGTGGCGTGTTTCGTTAGCTCGGGGTTTCCGAAACCTCATCCGGCCTGCCATGTCCATTTCAAACACAATCTCCCGGCTGTTTTGCGGCCTGATTCTTTCCCTGGCCGCGCAGCTCTCCGCCTGTCCGTGGTGCGATGCGAATCCCGCGATGAAACCGACCGTGAACGCGCAGGACGCCGATCCGGGCGGAAAATTTTTCGGCGGCATTCCTGATCCGGCGCGGGTGAAGCGCTACTTCATCGCCGCGGAAAACGAGATCTGGGATTACCTCCCCGAGGGCAGGGACCCGGTCATGGGAAACCCCATCCCGCCCCACATCGCAGAATCGCCGAAGGCGCCGAAAGCCCGTTATTTCCAATACACCGACGCCACCTTCACCACCCGCGTCCTCCCTAACGAACGGTTAGGCGTGCTCGGTCCCGTCATGCGCGGCGTCACCGGCGACTTCATCGTGGTCACGCTTTTCAACAAGATCTCCACCCCCGTTTCCCTGCATCCGCACGGCGTCCGCTACGACAAGGACAGCGAAGGCTCGGCCTACCTAACCGCCAGGGGCCTCGGCTCGTCCATCGCCCCCGGCGCGAAATTCACCTATGTCTGGCACCTCGACGAAGCCAGCGCCCCGCGGCCCGACGAACCCAGTTCGAAGCCGTGGCTCTATCACAGCCATGTCGCGGGCGACGACGAGATCAACGCGGGCCTATCAGGGTTCATCGTCGTCACCGATGCTGCCCGCGCCCGCCCCGATGGCACGCCCAATGACGTGGATCGGGAAATGGCGCTGATGTTCCAGAATTTCAACGAAAGCGGCATCAGCGAGGCGCAGGAATACGCCAACGTGAAAGTCGTCGATGGCAAGTCATCGGATGGTGGCCCTCCCCCGCCCGTCACGCCTTGGCCGGAGGCGCAGGAAACCAAGGAACTTTCAATGCGTCACGCGATCAACGGGCGGATTTTCGGGAACTTGAAGGGCTTGCAAATGGTCGATGGCGAGCGCGTCCGTTGGTATCTTTTCGCCCTCGGCATCGATCCGGACGTCCACACCGCGCACTGGCACGGCGCGCGCGTCCGCGACCACGCCGGCCACATGACCGACGTGATCGAACTCATGCCCGGCTCGATGAAAAGCGCCGATATGCTCGCCGACAATCCGGGCGACTGGATGGTCCACTGCCACGTCGGTGACCACATGATGGAAGGAATGTATGGAATTTTTTCCGTCATGAAAAAGGACGCTGCCAAACCCGCGGCGGATCCGTTTTTCGGAATCGCCACCTTGAAAAGCGTCGAATGGCTGGCTGCGGAAGGCGATCTCGATCCCGCGAATTTCCACCTCAGGATCAGGGGCGTCGTCACCGCCTACGCCCAACTGGCGCTGTGGAACACCAGCCTCGGCATCACCATCGGCAGGATGAAAGCGAAGACCCAGCTCGCCGCAAACGGAGCGGGCGCGAACGGCGGGGTGATTTTCAAAGTGCTCAACGGCGATCCATCAGGCGTCGTCCAGAGCGACCGCCTCGAAGTGGAAATGAGTTTCTCAGGCCCCGAGTGGCGGACGGTGATCGAACCATTATTAGGAAAAACCGGGACCGCCGTGCTTCCCCTCAAAGTGCTCGTGGACGATGCCATACACAGCACAGAGATCCCGTTGAAATTCAACGGCAATCGCGTTGTTCTCGCAGGCGGCTGATACCAAATTCCACAATCCATGTGACTTACGAGGCGTCGGGCATAATGCCCGCCCCACAGGGGCGCGGGGCGTCAGACCCCCTTGATTTCGCGCTCGACGGGCGCGGCCGGTTCGGCATCCTGCCCGCGTATGACCACTTCGAAATCCCACTCACCGTCCCTGATCTCCCGTCGTCGTTTTCTCGCGGCCGCTGCTACTGCTGTGGCCGTGCCTACATTCATCCCGGCCAGCGCGTTGGGCCGGGGCGGTGCGGTCGCGCCGTCCGAGCGCACCGTCATTGGTATTGTCGGCTGGGGCATGATGGGGCCGGGCAACACTAAGGGGCTGATGAATGAGAAGGATTGCCAGGTCGTCGCCGCCTGCGATCTCGACAAGCGCCCGCTCAAGTCCGCCGTCGATGCCATCAACAAGCATTACGCCA
>JANMSI010000074.1:0-25423 GCA_031389115.1 Akkermansiaceae bacterium | reverse complement strand
GGACTGCGGCAGCCTGCTGCGGGCGAAACCCCGTGCCAGCAGGCTGGCGACGGACAGCGGCAGCAGGCTGCGCGCGGTCCAAGTGCTGAAGTTGCGCGAAAATTTTTGTCCGCTTTCCCGCAGGGATGGACAGATTGTTTGAGAAGATGCAAAACCCCGAGCCGACCGATCCAGAGCTGCTTGCCGACTGGCTGGTGCGCCAACGCGAAACGGCATTTCATGCGCTGGTCGTGCGCTACGCCGGCCTCGTCCACATGGCGGCCAGACGGACCTGCGGAGACGAGGCGTTGGCTGCCGAGACATCGCAACTCGTGTTCATCCTGCTTGCCCGCAAGGCGAAATCGCTCGAATCGCGACCCTCGCTCGCCGGCTGGCTGCATCTCACCGCCGTCATGCAGGCAAAAAACCTGCTCCGCACAAACCGCCGCGAACTCCGCAAACGCCAACTCTTGCACGCCGCCATGGAAACCCGTCCCCACAACCAACCCGGCGACTCATGGCAGGAAATGCAGCCGGTGCTCGATGACGCGCTCGCCTCTCTATCGGACAAGGACCGGGAGGCGCTGTTGCTCCGATTTTACCGTTCGCTCACCGTCCGGGAAATCGCCACCACCCTCGGCATCGCCACCGATGCCGCGCAAAAACGTCTCGACCGCGCCACCGGGCGGCTGCGCGGCAAGCTCACCCGCCGCGGTGTTCAGGTGGGTGGTTCGCTTTCCGCCGTCATGCTCGCGGGCTTCGCGACGGACGCCCAAGCCGCCATGCCATCGGTTTCCCTTCTCACGTCCAAAGCCGTGGCCGCCGCAGCGGCTGGATCCGGCTCCCTAACCACTTCCGCAACCCTCGTCACGATCCTCACCTTGAAAACGACCTCATTCCTTCCTCCTGTCATCGCATTGATCCTGGCCAGCGCGTGGATCGCCGCCCAACGGCAGTCGATCCACGCGCTCGACCGGCAGAGTTTTCTGTTGGAAACCGCCATCGCCGACCGCTCGTCCACCGCCGGTGCGATGCGGGACGAAGTTCCGGCGAGCGTTCAGGCATCGGCAGGTTCCGCGAAGGGCAAGGCCGGACTGGACTGGAATGACATCGCGGACCAATTGACGAATTCCGGTTTCAACGATATCGACCAAATAAAGTTCGACTTGCGGATGAGATCGCTGTCGCAGGAAGAAATGCTGGCTGCGCTGGACGAGATCGCACTCCTGTCTGTCCCGGAAAACATCCGGGACAGACTGGATTACATGGTGGTCTTTCCCTTCGGCAAAAAATTCCCGGAATTCATGGTCAAGAACCTGACAGGCCGCGATTTGGGGGGATCCTCGGAGTTTGACCTGCAAGGCGCGTTCGAGGCATGGGCGAAGAAGGATTCCGGAAACGCGCAGGCCTGGCTGGATGCGCAGGTTTCTGCCGGGACCTTCGAATCGAAGACACTGGATGGCAAAAACTGGCTGTGGATCAAGTATGAGAGCGGGCTGCTCCGCTCGCTGCTCCTCAAGGAGGGTGATGCCTTCGCGACGCGGTTCGGTCAGTTGCCTGCCGAACTGCATAAGGATGTCCTGCACACCTTGGGTACGGCGTGGAAACCCATGGGACAATTTGAAGCGGGGGAAGAGGAGGCGTTCTGCAAGCTGGTGCGCAAACACCTTTCCGCGGCGGAGCAGGCGGAGCTGTTCGCCATCCGTGCCGATCAGGTCGGGTCTGGAGGTTTCCCCGCAGTGGACAAATTTTTGACAACGATTGAAGCGACCCCGGACGAGCGCCTCCGGTGCGTGCGGGCGGTGGCGACTTCCAAGATCAGCAACATAGCCGTCAACCGGACCGTCAACCGCGAGGACATCGTTGCCCTGCGTGACTGGTTGCGGATACAGACGCCGCAGGAGGCTGACCAATTCATGGGAGAGGCCTTGGGCGATGCGGCCGGGAACAAGGGGATCGCCGTCACGAACCACCGCAAGCTGGGCTACTCGGAAGCCGCTGCCTTCGCCGTGGAGTTTAGCCATGGCAGCGATGAGGCGCTGGTGTCGTTTCTGAAAAGCGAGGGCGGGCGATCCGATAAAAACCAGGCCCGTGCCCTCGCAGCAAGGATCTCGGACGAAACCCTGCGTGCGGAAATCCTGAACTCCCTCAAGTGACATGAACCGATCCCTGAAAATCTCGCTCGCGGCCAGCATCGTCATCTTGACGATCGCCGTCGGGGTCGGCTGGCGGGATCACCAGCGCCTAATATCGTCCCATGAACGGAATGCCCGGGCAATTTTCCAAGCCGCCGCACTCGGCATTTCTCCCGGGTCGCCGGGCAAGCAGGACGCTGTCCTGATTACCAAGCGGGAAAGAGAGCCGCGCGATGCGGCCTGGAAACGTGAGGTCGCGGAGTTGTTCGCCCTGTTGAAGAAAGCGGACGCCGCTGTGGATCAGGAGAAAATAAACCCGGAGTTTAAGACGGCTCTGGAGCGGATGGTTTCGCTGGGTCCGGAAGCAACCGAACTCCTGATCAGGGATTTGCTGGCCGACAAGGGACTCAAACCGCAAACCCGCGAGGGCATGCTCGGGATGATGCTGATGAAGCTTTCCAGCGACAACCCGCAGGCGGTTCTCCGGCTGTTGCCCGATCTGTCCGGGGTCATGGTTGAGAAGGGGGAGGACCAGCACATGCGTGACATCCTGCTCAGCGCATCGCTCACCAACTGGGGAAAGAAGGATCCGCGGGCGGTGGGGAAATGGATCCGGGACAACGGAGCGAAGTTTCCCGGGGCGATCAATGACAGTATCAAGTGCGGCGTCCTGTCCGGTGCCGCCACAGGCGATCCCGCGCTCGCCTTGAGTCTGATCGATGAAATGGAAATCGAGGACAAGGACCAGGCGGTCATCCTCATCAGCCGGGCGGCCCGGACGGCGGAGGGAAGGACCGCGACGCTGGCAGCGCTGCGTAGCCATCTCTCTCGCTCGCCTGACGGGGAACCCAAGGGCGAAGTGATCCGGGCGGCGGTCCGTGAACTCGCGACCAGCGCTTTCAAGGAAGGCTTCGGTCCGGCCAGCAAATGGCTTGAAGCCGCCAAGCTAAATCCTTCCGAAATGGCGGCGGCAGGATCTGCGCTCGAATTCCATCACACCTACAAGGAAACCGGCCAATGGCTCGACTGGATCGGAAAAACCATGCCTACGGACAAGGCGGGCGAACCGATTGGCAGGATCATGGGGAAATGGACCGAGATCGACTATCAGGCCGCTGGCAAGTGGCTGGCCGCCACCGCGGATGGACCCGGGAAAAACGTTTCCGTCCAGGCCTATGCAGTGGCCGTTTCGAAATACGAACCCGAGACCGCCGCGCAATGGGCGCTCACTCTGCCACCCGGAAAAGACCGCAATTCGACGCTGAGGGAAATTTATCAGAAATGGCCGAAGGAGGACCCCGCCGCCAAACAAGCCGCCGAGGCCTTCGCGAAAGCTCACGGGATCGATTAGCGCTCACCGTTTTCGCCGCAGCCGCTTGCCGGTTAGACGGGTGGCGATGAGATTCGGACAGCGGCCTTTCAGCCGGAGTTGCTCGCAGTTCGCCTCGATCTTGATCGACTGGCGGACCGGCTTGAAACCTAAACGCCGCGTGACGCAGTCGTTGAGCAAATCGAGATGCGTGTCCTCGAACTCGACGACCCGGCCACAATCGATGCAGACGAGATGGTTGTGCGAGGGCTTTTCGAGGAAGTTGGGATCGTAGGTCGTCTGATTGTCCCCGAGGTCGATTTCGCGAAGCAAATCCGCCTCCACCAGCAAGCTCAGCGTCCGGTAAACGGTGGCGCGCGAGGTTTCCGAATCCAGCTTGCGGGCACGGTCGAAAAGCTCCTCCGCAGTGAAGTGCTCGTCCTTGGAAAACGCCGCCTTGACGATGGTGTCGCGCTGGCCGGTCCGGCGCAGTCCCTTGCGCCGGATGAAGTCGTTGAGCCGTTCTTGAATGCCGCTATCCACAACAAATCCCTAGCTATCGGAAACCTCGACGGGAAGCCGAATCGCAGCGTTAGAAGGTGCCGGAGCCGGACGGCGGAAACGCGCATTCAAGATTGTCCCACTACGGAAAATCCTGTTGTCTGCCGCATGACCAAAGCCTTTCGCTGTCTGATTTTAGCCGTGCCGGCCTTGATGATCCCGCTCCATGCCCAGCCGGAGATCGCGGGCGTGAAGGAAAAAATGAGCGGCTTCGTCGATGCCAAGGACACCGCGGGCGCGGTGACGCTGGTCGCGGACCGTGATCAAATTCTCCATCTATCAGCCACCGGGATGGCGGACATCGCCGGTAAAACGCCGATGGCGACCGACTCGCTGTTTTGGATCGCCTCGATGACCAAGCCCGTCACGGCAACCGCGGTGATGATCATGCAGGACGAGGGCAAGCTGTCCGTGGACGATCCGGTATCTAAATTTCTACCGGAATTCGCGGGGGACAAGGCGGGCATCACGATCAAGCAGTGCCTCACCCACAGCAGCGGCCTGAGCGACCTAACACCGGATGAATCGAACGGCCTAACCACTCTCAAGCAGCTCACGCCGCTGGTCGCCGCGAAGCCGCTGCAATTTCCTCCTGGCAGCAAGTGGCAGTATTGCCAGACGGGGATCAACACGACGGCGCGCATCGTTGAGATCGTTTCCGGCAAGGAGTTTCCGGAGGTCGTGCAGGAGCGTTTGTTCGATCCGCTGGGCATGAAGGACACTAGTTTCTACCCCTCCGATGCGCAGGCTGCCCGGCTGGCCGTGTCTTACAAGCGGAACGCTGCCGGTGATTTGGAAAAGGCCGACCTCCGTTTTCTCGGCGGGAAACCGCTGTCGGATAAAAACCGCATGCCCATGGCGAACGGCGGGCTATTTTCCACCGCAGGCGACTATGCTAAATTCGCCCAGATGATCCTCCGCGGCGGCGAGTCCGGCGGGAAACGCTACCTGAAAGCGGACTCCGTCAAGCAGATGACCACCGTCCAGAGCGGCGATCTAACCACCGGCTTCACGCCCGGAAATGCGTGGGGCCTCGGCTGGTGCGTCGTCCGCGAGCCGCAGGGTGTTAGCGCCGCGCTCTCGCCGGGATCCCACGGCCACGGCGGCGCGTATGGCACGCAGGCGTGGATCGATCCGGTAAAGCAGCGAATCTATCTGTTAATGATCCAGCGCGCTGACATTGGAAACGGGGACGCGTCCGACATGCGCCGCGACTTCCAAAACGCGGCCGCAGCGAATCTATGAAACTGCTCCTCGTCGGCAACGGCTACCTCGGCCAGGCAATCGCCCGCAAGTTCCGTGAAAACGGCTGGGAAGTAACCGCCGTTTCCCTTTCCGGCGGCGATGGTTCGCTTGCCTGCGACGTGGGAGATCCGGACGCGGTGGCGAAATTACCGGCAGCGGATTTCATGATCCACTGCGCCGCTTCCGGCCGCGGCGGCGCCGACGCTTATCGGCACGTCTATGTCGCCGGCTGCCGGAATCTAACGAATTCATTCTCCGGCATTCCGCTGCTTTTCACCTCCAGCACATCGGTCTATGCGCAAGTCGATGGCTCCGTCGTCACCGAGGACAGTCCCGCTATCCCTGACCGGGAAACCGGCACGCTGCTCCTCGAAGCCGAGCGGATCACCCTCGCGGCTGGCGGCATCGTCACCCGCTTGTCCGGCATCTACGGCCCGGGACGCAGTGTGATTTTGAAAAAATTTCTCAGCGGTGCGGCAATCATCGAGGAAGACGGACAGAGATTTCTCAACCAGATCCACCGCGACGATGCGGCCCGCGCCATTTTCCAACTCGCATCTAGCAGACCTCCACGCGGCGGGGAAATTTTCAACCTCAGCGATTCGACGCCGCTCCGGCAAATCGACTGTTATCGAAATCTAGCGGAAATTTTCACCCTCCCCATGCCGCCTTCCGGCCCCCGCGATCTGGATCGCAAGCGTGGCTGGACTCACAAACAGGTCTCGAATGCAAAACTCCGGGCCCGCGGTTGGCAGCCTGAGTTTCCTTCGTTTATCGACGCTGCGGAGTCGATCGCGCCGACCGTCTCCCTCGGGTGACGCTGGCTAACCTGAGTGCCCTGCTTCTCGCAGCTTGGCTTTGACCGGGCGCGGGTTTCGGTCTATTCCCCTCGCCTTTCCTATGAAGGAGCAAATCGAAGCCATCCAAACTGAAGCGCTTGCGCAAATTTCCGCCGCAGCGGACGAGCGGGCGCTCGATGACGCGCGCGTGACCGCGCTCGGCAAAAAAGGCACCCTGACCCTCGTCGCGACGGGCATCAAGGACGTGCCCAAGGAGGACAAGGCCGCCGTCGGCCAGCTTCTGAACGCCGCCCGCACCGCCATCACCGCCGCACTGGAGGAGACGCAAATTGCCATCCGGGAAATCGCCGACCGCGCCGCGTTGGCCGGGATCGACGTCACTTTGCCCGCCCGCCACGTTTCCGTAGGCTCGCTGCATCCGCTCACTTTGATTCGCGACCAAGCAATTCAAATACTCCGCCGCATGGGTTTCGCACTCGCCGATGGTCCGGAAATCGAGGACGAGTTCCATTGCTTCGACGCGCTCAACACACCCGCCGACCACCCGGCCCGGAATGAAAAGGACACGTTTTATTTCGACTCGGGAAAACTGCTCCGCACGCATACGTCCAGCGTGCAGGTCCGCACGATGGAGACCCAAGCGCCGCCCATCCGTGTCATCGCCCCCGGTTCCGCCTACCGCCGCGACGAGATCGACGCGACGCATCTATCCGTTTTCAACCAGTTAGAAGGCCTCTACGTAGGCACGGATGTCTCGCTGCCCGACCTCAAGGGCACGCTCGAATATTTCCTCCACGAACTCTTCGGAGCGCAAACCGAAGTTAGATTCCGTCCGCACTTCTTCCCGTTCACCGAGCCGAGCTTCGAGATCGACGTGAAACTAAACGTCAAGGGCCAGGCCCCGAAATGGATCGAAATCGCCGGCTGCGGCATGGTCGATCCCGCCGTCTTCGACGCCATCAACAAGTCCCGCAAGGACAACGCCTTCGATCCCGAAAAAGTCACCGGCTTCGCCTTCGGCATGGGCCTCGACCGCCTCGCCATGATCCGCTGGAGCATCAAGGACATCCGCCTGCTAATCGAAAACGACGCCCGCTTTCTCAAGCAGTTTGCGTGAGAAATGAATACGAACCACGGATGAACGCGGATGGACACGGATAAGATTGAGAAATTCTTATTCGCAAGATTCGCAAGATTCGCGGTGCCTCAAACTCTTCATCCCTTCTTCCATCTGCGTTCATCCGCGTCCATCTGCGGTTAAAAAAATCTTCCTCTTCTCCCATGAACATTTCCCTCAACTGGCTCGCCACCCATCTCGATCTAACCGGAAAATCCATAAAAGAAATCGACGACCTCTTCACCTTCGCCGGCGTCGAAGTCGAAGGCATCGTTTCCAAAGGCATCGCTTCGGATAGAATTGTCGTCGCGCAGATCATGGAAGCCGTCCAGCACCCGAACGCGGACCGCCTAAAAGTCACCCAAGTCGATTGCGGCGAGTCCACGCTCCGCCAGATCGTCTGCGGCGCGCAAAACTACAAGGTCGGCGACAAGGTCCCCTGCGCCCTCCCCGGCGCGGAGCTTCCCGGCGGCTTTACCATCGGCGAGACGGTCATGCGGAAAGTGGAGTCCAAAGGCATGCTCTGCGCCGCCTCCGAGATCGGCCTGCCCGCCGGCGGGGACGGCCTGCTGATCCTTCCGCCCGATTCGGAGGTCGCAAAGCCCGTCAAACAACTCTTCGACTCCGACACCCTGCTCGAACTCGAAGTCACCCCGAACCGCCCCGACCTCCTCAGCCACCGCGGCATGGCCCGCGAACTCGCGACCTTGCTGAAAACCCCGCTGCTTGCCTTGGAAATAAGGAGTGCGGACGTCTCGTCCGCACAAAGCATCCGCATTGACTCCCCCGCCGCCTGCCCCCTCTACACCGCCGTTAGAATCTCCGGCGTCACCGTCAAGGAATCCCCCGCATGGCTCAAGCAGCGCCTAGAATCCATCAACCTGCGCCCGATCAACAACATCGTCGATGTCACGAACTACGTCCTCCACGAACTCGGCCAACCGCTTCACGCCTTCGACGCCGCGAAGCTCACCGGCAGCATCATCGTCCGCCGCGCCACCGACGGCGAAACCTTCCTCGCGCTCGACGACTCCGCCCACGTCCTCGCCACCGACGACCTACTCATCTCCGACGAATCCGGCGCAGCACTCGCTCTAGCAGGCGTCATGGGCGGAACCGAAAGCGGTGTGACCGAGACCACCACCAACATTCTGTTGGAGTCCGCCTATTTCACCCCGCAAGGCATCCGCCGCACCTCGCGCCGCACCGCGCTAACATCCGATTCTTCATATCGCTTCGAGCGCGGCGTCGATCCCGCCGGAGTTCTAACCGCCTCTTCTTTCGCGGTGAAACTGATCCTCGAAGTTGCAGGCGGCGCTGCGGAACCGACCACCCAAGTTGCCGGTGAAGCTCCCGTCCTCGTCCGTTCTGTTCCTCTCGACGCCCAGAAACTCGACCAACTCATGGGCGGCTCCATCGCCCTAACCGACGCCGAGGAAATCCTCACCCGCCTCGGCCTCACCAAGCTAGCCGATGGCACCTGGGACATTCCCTCCTTCCGCGCCGATCTCCAGCGCCACATCGATCTGGTAGAAGAAATCGCCCGCGTCCACGGCCTCGACAATGTGCCCTCGCGTTTCCTCGGCACCTTCGTCCCCGCCAGCCCGGTCGATGCCGCTTACGATGCCGACATGGTCCTCCGCCGCCGCCTCGCAGCTCTCGGCCTGCACGAATGCCAGACCATCAAGCTCATCTCGGACGCCCAGGTTTCCGACGTCCTCCCGCTGCGCCCGTTGCAGGATGGCGACGTCATCCGCGTGAGACTCCCGCTTAGCGAGGACCATGCCGTCATGCGCCCGAGCATCGTCCCCGGCCTGATCGCCTCCGCTGCTAGAAACGTCCGCCAACAGGCAAAATCCCTGCGTTTTTTCGAAATGGGCCGCATCTTCCGCAATGCCGGCGGCGGCAAGGCCAGGGACCAGGAAAGCGAAACGTTGGCGGTCCTCCTCTCCGGCTCAGCCCAACCCACCGGCTGGTCGCAAGCCGACCGCACCGCCGATCTCTACGATCTCAAAGGCGTCCTCTCCGCCCTGCTAGGCGACCGCAAAATCACCTTCACTCCCAAGGACCGCCCCGGCTTCGTCCTCGCCAGCGACATCAAGGTGGACGACCAGAACATCGGCGTCTTCGCCCGTCTAACACCCGTCCGCGAGCGTGAGTTAGATTTCATCACGCCCGTCTTCGTCGCGGAACTCGATCTCGGGAAACTCCGCAAACTTCTCAACGGCATCAACCACGTCGAGAACCTCCCGCAGTTCCCCGGCTCCTCGCGCGACGCTGCGATGGAACTCCCCCTCACCACGCCAAACACCCAAATCGAAACCGTCATCGCCAAGCTCGCCGAGCCCTTGTTAGTTTCCAGCGAGTGCTTCGACGTCTTCACCGACCCGACCGGCCAAAAGATCGCCGCCGACAGCAAGTCCGTGGCCTACCGCTTCCACTACCGCGAGGCCACCCGCACGCTCAAAACGGAAGAGATCGACACCGCCCATCAGAAAGTGCTCGAAGCACTGACGAAGGCGCTGGGTGTGAGGTTCCGTTAACTTTTAAAGGTGGCTGTGGCGTCTCGCTCTCAGCGGCCTTCCTCAGATAAAACACTGGTTAAATACCCTGTAAAACGCCATATTTACCTCATGAAAGCAGTCAAAAAACGTCAGCCTGAGAAATGCAAGGAAACCGACGCCAAATCCCCTCCGCTCTTCGGCCATCTCAAGCCTCTGCCGCAGAGCTTGTCGCCGGAGGAAGCAACATTGCAGTTCCTCCGGAACAATCGCGTGAGTAATTTTCGGAGTGCACCGTAAAGCGAAACGAAGGTCTTTACCCGGACCAACGCTTACGCTGAAATCAAGCCATGAACGGTCGAATTACATTCCACCCGATCCAATGTGGCGGACGCCCCTGTATCCGTGGCATGCGCATCTGCGTGAAAGACATGGCCTGTCTCGAATACGCTGCTGGCGAAGCGAACCACTCGGCCCTTGTTGCTCGATAAGCCATGAATCCCGCCAGCCCACTACGCTACCCGGGGGGAAAGGGGTGCCTAACCAACTTGTTGACCGACGTGATAGACCTGAACGACCTACGAGGATGCTACTACTTCGAACCCTACGCAGGTGGTGCGGGCGCCGCACTTGAATTGCTCAGAGCAGGCGTGGTCTCTGATGTGTTCATCAACGACGCGGACCTAAGAGTCGGGGCTTTTTGGGCATCAGTCTTGACCGAAACCCAACGTTTCGTGGAAAGGATTTACGATGTCCCCCTAACGATTGACGAGTGGCTAAGCCAACGTGAAACCTGTTCGAATCCCTGTGCCGGAGATAGATTTGCGGTTGGTTTTTCCGCTTTCTACATGAACCGTTGTAACCGATCAGGTGTACTGACCGGTGCCGGTCCAATCGGTGGTCATGCGCAGACCGGAAAGTGGAAACTGGGCGTGCGATTCAACCGGGAAGGGCTAGCCCAGCGGATACTCGCACTAGGGCGCCTTCGGGATCGAATACACGCGAGCAATCGAGATGCGATCGAGTTCCTGAAGAAATCCCTTCCGCGAGGCGCAGCCCGGAAGCGGGTTCTCGTTTACTTGGATCCCCCCTACGTTGAGAAGGGCAAGCGGCTATACCTGAACTCCTATGAGGCAGGCGATCACGCAAAGCTTTCACGCTATATCACATCCCAAGCCACCCTCCCGTGGGTCATGTCATACGACGATACAGAGCTCATTCGAGAACTCTATTTCGAACAACAGCTTGGTGAACTGCCAATTCGCTATTCATTACAGAATAAGCGGAACGCCAACGAGCTGCTCATCGCCCCGTTACACGTGGCCATTCCAAAATCGAGAGTGGCCAATCCCGGCCGTCTAGCTTAACCGCTTTCCAATGAGCCAGCCCTCAAAAATAGAAAGAATCCCTGTTGGCGAACTCCATTTTGACCACCAGAATCCACGCCTTGCAGAATTCGGGATCGAAAATGCCACGCCTGAAAGCGAGATCCTAAACACCCTGTGGGAGGCCATGGACGTTTTGGAGTTGGTTCAATCGATGGCTGCCAGTGGATTTTTCCCACACGAGGCCCTGATTGTGGCCGAAGAAGATGGGAAAAAGATCGTGATAGAGGGCAATCGCCGCCTAGCGGCAGTCAAAGTACTGTTGAATCCAGATCTTGCGCGTGAGAAGGGTTGGACCATCCCCGAGATCACACCGGAGGTAAAAGCTTCATTGGAGTTCTTGCCAGCAATCATTGCGGACCGTGAAGAATCTTGGCGATACCTTGGCTTCAAACACGTTAATGGACCGGCCAAATGGACCAGTTACGCAAAGGCAGCTTACATCGCTCAGGTTCATCGAGATTTCAATGTGTCTTTGTCTGATATCGCGAGTCAGATCGGTGATCGGCATAACACAGTCCAACGACTCTATCGTGGCTTGATGGTACTGGAACAGGCCGAACGGGAGGGCGTTTATGACCGCGAAGATCGCACTAAAAAGCGCTTTGCTTTTTCACACCTATACACTGGCCTTGACTCTCCCGGAATCAGCAAATTCTTGGAAATATCTCCACAAGAAGCGGAGACGACCACGCCGGTTCCTGAGAGTCGCAAGGAACAGTTGGGCGAACTGCTTGTCTGGCTTTACGGTAGCAAGAAAGAGAAACGCGAACCCGTCGTCCAGTCGCAGAATCCTCATCTAAGGCAACTCAACGCAGTAGTCTCGAACCGTGAGTCGCTGGCAGCACTCCGTGCTGGGGTTGAGCTTTCGAAGGCTTTCGAAATCAGTCGCCCGCCAGTGGCACTATTTGAAGAATCGCTTCTAGCAGCAAAACGCGACCTAACTACCGCAAGGGCATATTTGAGCACCGGCGACGATGGCACTGACACGCTGCTGAGAATGGCAGGAACTGTGGCAAAACTCGCGGCCGATATTTACGAAGAAATGGAGAGGAAGCGCACTTCAACTGCACCGAAGCGGGAGTTTCTCACCTTGGAATAGAGAAAGTCATGTTTTTCTTGCCCCATGCGCCTAGCCCGCGCGCAAATATCCACGAAACAGCCGATTTCATCGAGTGGTCTGCTTGGAGACACGGAGTTTACTCTGCGCGGGAAGCAAATCAGGCCATCGACCAGCTTGATGATAATGCCCATAACGATGGCTGCGACGATGACTCGGATGAGACGGCCGAAGAACTCGACGAAGTATTCAATGAGATTGAACGTCGAGAGCAAGGCTGTAGAGGGGGCTACCCTTTTCAGCTCGATTCTGTCGGCAGCGTTCTGCGCTACCGAAATGACAACCAAAATCATCGGCACCTTATTTATCAATACTTGCTACTAAGCACTCGGTTGAATATGAGCACCAATCGGGTTCATGCCGGGCTGGATGGTGCTTCGCTGCTCGAAAAGCTGACCGCCCAAGTAATGAAAAATTACCTAGGCGGAAGCCGCGCCTCCTCCGAGGTGTTCGGAACAGCGGAATCAGGAGGTTTTCCCGCGAAAGTTCAGGGTCTTTGTGATCGATTGGGTGAAGGTGGAGGCTATCAGAGTGCTGATGGCGGACGCACTTACGCAAGAGATGCAAAACTGGACGTAGTAAGCTGGGTTCCATTCACAGATGGCAAACCCGGCAAGCTTATTGTCTTTACTCAATGCAAAACCGGCAGTTCCTGGCCGGACAGTCTCGGAGACCTGAGCCCCGAAGCATTCCTCAAAACATGGACACGAGATCGTGGAACAGTCCTGACACCCCTGAGAGCATTTTGTGTTTCAGAAGCAGCCAATCGCACGCGCTGGCACGAAGTCAGCAATCGTGCAGGGCTGTTCATCGACCGTTGCCGAATCACTGATTTTTCAGAGAATATAAGTATGGACTTACTAGCAGAGATTCAGACTTGGACGAATGCTGCTTTCGAACACACGGTTTCCGTCTTGACGTAAATCACCACTCAGGTGGGAACTCAGCTATTCTAATACGGCTCCATCGAATACATCGCCAATCGGCTCTCCCTTCCCAATTCAGCCTTGCAACCGCCAGCAAGATCTTCGCCGCGCCGCTGGGTTCGCCAGTGCCGCGTTCCCATTTGCGGATGGTGGCGAGGGAGACCCCTAGCATGAGGGCGAAGTCTTCTTGGGTGAGGTCGAGTTCGTGGCGGACTTTGGCGGCTTCGGTCTTGGCCTTCCAAGCGCGGGCTTGTTCGCGGCGGTAGGTTTCCGGGTCGAGTTCCACGCGGCGCGTCGCGCCATCGGGCAGGATGGTGACTTCACGCACCCTTGCCGGGGCGATTTCGCCGCGCTCGACGGCGTGGACCTCGCTGGCGATTTCCTGGATTTCAGATTTTTTCATGGGTTTAGTTCGGTGAGAATTTGTCGGAGCTCGGCTTTGGAGAGGTCGGCTTGGCTGGACTTCCATCAATGCGCCAGAAGGGGATTTTCTCGGGAATGACACACCAATAGCATGTCACCCGCCACCCGCCAGCCAGACGATCAACCGCAAACTCCTGACCAAAGAAAGCGACGTCGCCAAGCTGTGACGAAAAATCTCGGCGTCGAGTTCCGCCGGTTTAGTCTCGCGACCATGAGAAGAAGATTGCCTGCCGCCGCCCCTGTACTTCTGCTCGTCGTTGGCCTTTGGTTTGTCACTCGGGAGTTTTCCAAGACGGGTCGAGAAGAGCGTTCCAACCCATCGGGCGAACGGACGCAGGCGTTGAAATCGGACGCTGAGTCCAGCGCAAGCGCACCTTTTCGGACCAAGTCATCGCATCGGGAAGTGGCGATGACTAACGCCACTCATGCTCCCGCGCGGCTCTCCGATTTCATCATGCCGGAGGTGGTCATCGACGGCTCAAACTTGGAGGGAGCGGTGCGGAAAGTGATGGCTGCATACGAGGACACTTGCCGGCGGACCGGTGAGATCCCGCTGCCGCTCACGTTCCAGTTTTCCGGGGGAAACCGCCGAAAGATCAGCGTCCACTTCCAGGCGAAGAGCTTCCAAAGCTCGCTGCGGCTGCTTGCCGCTTTGTCTGGAATGAAAGTCTCCAGAAAAGATCTCGAATATCGGTTCGACCCACTCGGCGGAGGAAACCGCGCCGTGGATCGGACGCTGGAAGTTAGTTCGAATTTCAGCTCTGAATTGGATCGGCTGGCGGGTTTGAAAGAACAGCCAAGGGCGGATCCCTTCGCGGAACCGACTCCTGTGACGCAATCAACCATTCGGGAAAAATTGGCCGCTCTCGGATTGGAACTCGATCCGTCGGCGAAAATTTCTCTCTCGGACTCGGGAAAGTTAGAGATCGAGAACTTCGATTCCGCCGATGCCGCGGCGCTCACGGTGCTGGCCCGAACCATTTCCGATGAGCCTCCCTTACAGCAGAAATTTATGCCCAGAATAGTGGAACTGCCGGCGGACTTGGAATGGACACTACCGGAATCGATCCGCATGAACGAGGATCAGGTCCAGATACTTATGCGGAACCTGGCACAAAAGGCAGGCGCACAACTTATTACTATGCCGTCGATCACCGGCGGAGCGGCCAGAGCGCCACGATCGAATTTACGCGGGAACTCATCTATCCGGTCGATGAATCCGGGGAGAAGTTCGAGAAGCACCATATCGGCAAGATCCTGAGTGTGGAGGGCAGCTTGTTGGGATTCGGAAATGAAGTGAAATTCAACTACACCGACACCACCGGCGGACTGGATCCTTCGACTGGAAAGCCGTTCATCGACAAACGGACTGACGTGAGCGATGTAGGTTTTTCGACTGACGGCGGCACGAGGATCGTCACGCAAACCCGCCCGGATGAATCGAGAACCTTGATCTTGCTAACCTCTGAGCTGATCGACGCCACCGGCCGCCCGATTAAAGACGCGCCGTAACAGCCGCAACCGCGGCATGAACATTGCCAACGGCGGGTAGGTTTTTAAGATCCCCGGCGATGAACTTCGCAAAGAAAGTGATAGGGGCGATTGCAATGTTGTTAGCGACGGGCGCGCACGGCGACGAGGGGATGTGGTTGTTCAACCGGCCGCCGGTGAAGCAGGTGGAGGAGCGGTATGGATTTCGCCTTGAGCAGAAGTGGTTGGATCATTTGCGGATATCCTCGGTGCGTTTTAACAATGGTGGATCGGGGTCGTTCGTTTCGCCGGACGGGCTGATCCTAACAAACCATCACGTGGGCGCGGGAATCATCGCCTCGCTGAGCAGCGCGGAGAGAGATTTCATGACCGATGGCTTTCTCGCGCGGGAAAAATCGCAGGAGCTGCCTTGCAACGATCTGGAGCTGAACGTGCTGATGGCGATCCGCGACGTGACGGCGGAAGTGCAGGCAGCGGTCACGGAGACAATGCCGACCGAGGAAGCGGTGGCCGCGCGGCGGGCGATCATCACGAAGTTGCAGGAGGTAGCCCCTGAAGAGACGGCGACCAAGCGCCGCGACGTGGTGACGCTCTATCAGGGCGGCGCGTATCACATTTATGAATACCGGCGGTATTCGGACGTGCGGCTGGTGTTCGCGCCGGAGCGGCAGCTCGGCGCATTCGGCGGAGATCCGGACAATTTCGAGTTTCCGCGGTTCTGCTTGGACTGTTGTTTTTTCCGGGCCTACGAGGACGGAAAACCGGCGCGGGTGGAAAATTTTCTCAAGTGGAACCGCAGCGGGGCGAAGGATGGCGAGCTGGTTTTCGTGTCCGGTCATCCCGGCACGACGAATCGCGAGCTAACGCAGGCGCAGGTGAAGCGGATGAGGGATTTTACCACGCCTTACACTTTGGAACGGCTGAACCGGAAGGAAGTTTTGATGGCCGCGTGGAGCGCAAAAGACCGCGAAAACCACCGGCGCGCCCTGGATTCGTTGGTCGGCGTGCAAAACGGGCGCAAGGCGCGCAGCGTTTCATTGCATGGCTTGCTGGACCCCGGGTTCATGGTGAAGCGCGGCGCAGCGGAGGATCGATTCCGGGAAATTTTGAAATCTAACCCATCATCGTCCGCGGTGGAAAGTGCGTTCGGGATGATCGAAACCGAAGTCGGCAAGGACGAAGCCTCACAGTTGCGGGCGGCGCTGCTTGTGAAGGGCGATGGCTTTGACAGCGAGCTTTTCACCAACGCCCGGACCCTAGTCCAGGCAGGCGACGAATATTTGAAGCCGGATCAGGAGCGCCTGCCGGGCTACAGCGAGGCGCGCCGCAAAACGCTGGAGCTTGGCCTGTTTACGGACGATCCGATTTACAAAGATTTCGAGACCCTGCGGCTGGCTGACTCACTGGCGTTTCTCTGCAATAAACTGGGCAGCGACGATCCAACCGTGAAGGCCGTCCTGGACGGGAAGTCGCCCGCAACGCGGGCGGTAGAACTCGTCCAAGGCAGCGGGTTGGAGGACGTTGGCCTGCGCCGAAAATTATATGAAGGCGGCGAGGCGGCGATGGATGCCTCGACCGATCCGCTGATTCTGTTAGCGCGTGTGCTCGACGCGGAAACCCGGCGTCTCCACAAGCAGGAAGAAGCGAGCGATGAAACGATCGAGCAGGCCCATGCGAAAATCGCCAAGGCAAAATTCGCACTGGGCGGTGATTCGCAATACCCGGACGCGACATTTTCCCTGCGGCTGTCGATCGGCCGGGTCGTTGGCATCGCGAAAGCCGAGGTGCCTTTCCGCACGGATTTCGCGGGACTTTTCTCGCGCTCGGATCTGCAGGGCGGCTCGCCACCGTTCGACCTGCCCGCGCGATGGAAGGAAAAACGCGCGGCCATCGACGGGAAGGTCGCCCTGAATTTCATCAGCACGAATGACATCACCGGAGGCAATTCCGGAAGCCCGGTCGTGGACCGGAATGGCGAACTGGTCGGCCTGATTTTCGATGGGAATTTCGAGAGCCTCGTGAACGATTTCGCCTATGACGAAACCTCCGCGCGGGCGGTATCCGTGGACTCGGCGGGAATCCTGGAGGCGCTGGACAAAGTTTATCGAGCCACGAATCTACTGGATGAACTGCTTCCCCGTTGATCACCTCAAGCTTCTAGACCCATGAAACCTTCCACTCGGATTTCCGCCTTTCTAACGACCATCTCTCTTGCCTGCCTCCTGCAAAATTCCGAGGCGGGCCCGGCACGAATTCTAACGGGGCAGGATTCCGGCGGCCTGCCGCACGTCAAAGCGTTCACGGCCAAGACGCTCAGTGATGCGGGTTCCTTCTTTGCCTACGCCGCCAATTTCACCGGCGGCGTGCGGGTGGCGGTGGGAGACGTCAATGGCGACGGAGGACCGGATCTCGTTACGGGAAGCGGACCGGGAGCCACCCATATCAAGGTTTTTGCCGGTGCGGGCGTGCAGGAGATCCGATCCTTCTTCGCCTATCCTATCAGTTTCACCGGCGGCGTTTTCGTGGCCGCGGGAGATGTGAACGGGGATGGATTCGCGGACATTATCACGGGGCCCGATCAAGGTGCCGCGCCGCATGTGAAGGTTTTCAGCGGGGCGACGGGTGCGGAAATCCGCTCGTTTTTCGCCTACGCGATCAGCTTTACCGGCGGCGTTCGAGTCGCTGCCGGCGATGTCAACGGGGACGGCTACGCGGACATTGTTACCGGCGCGGGTGCCGGTGGACCGCCTCACGTCAAGGTGTTCGACGGCGTCACCGGGAGTGAAATTTTTTCGTTTTTTGCATATGCGCCGAACCAGTCGGGCGGTGTGTTTGTCGCCGGCGGCGACGTGAATGGTGACGGCCGCGCGGACATTCTTACCGGTCCGGGCGGCGCGACTTCCCAAGTTAAGGCTTTCAGCGGACTTCTGGGCGGGGAAATCATTTCGTTTTTCGCCTACGCTCCCGCTTTCGCCGGCGGCGTCCGGGTGGCCGCCGGTGACTTGGATGGCGATGGTCGGGCGGAGATCCTCACAGTCCCGGGTCCGGACGCGGGTCCGCAGGTGCGGATTTTCGAGAGTCTAACGCTAACGGAGCGGCAGAGTTTTTTTGCTTATTCGCGGGACTTCACGGGCGGCGTTTTCATCGGAGCGTCGTCCTTGGTGCGTCCGCAGTTGCGAATCGCAGCTCTAACCTCACCGGGGAAATTTCAACTTAACTGGCAAGCAGGATTTGTGACTCAGCTCCAGTCCAGCCTTCAGTTAGCCAGCCCGACCGGCTGGGCGAACGTGACGACCGCCCCATTACAAACTGGAACGCAACTAGAAGTTTCGATCACCGCGTCCCACCCGGCGGAATTCTATCGCCTCAACTACGACGAGGAATCGACGCCGTAGAATCCGCGGCCGGTCTCCGGCGGATCGACATCAGCCGATCAGTCCCAGCTTCGGATAGTTCGCGCCGAGGATGGGCTTCAGGTTCGGAGCCCTGAGCCAGTCAGTTAGAAGCGAACCGTAAACGCTGCGGAAATCGACGGTGTGCCTGATGTCGCCTTCCGCTAGATCGGTGAGGCTGGGGTGGCTGCCGTGGAGGCCGCCGCGGATGCCCGGGCCGGCGACAAAGAGGCATGACGCCTTGCCATGGTCGGTGCCGGCACTGGCGTTTTCGGCCACGCGGCGACCGAATTCGGAGAAGGTCATGAGCACGACGCGCTTGTCGTTGCCCTGCTCCTTGAGATCGGCGAAGAAGGATTTCAGACTGCTGTCGAGCTGTCCTAACAAGCGATCGTGGGAGTTGGCCTGCTGGTTGTGCGTGTCGAATCCGCCGTGACTCACATAGTAAACGCGGGTCGGCATGCCGCCGGCGATCATGCGGGCGACTAGGTTCAGATTGCGGGCAAGCGGGAAGCCGTCGTAGCGGACGGAAGTCTTGTGCCGGGCGGCGAGCTCGAGAATTTTCTTCGAACTAACTTGAGCATCGAGGGCGACCCGCTCGAGGAAAGCGAGATTCCCCTCGCCCGTGATGCCGCCGACTTTGCCGCCTGCGGGCATGGCGATGGAGCCGCCATCAGTAGGGGCGTCTTCGTCGTGATCCGCGTCGTCAGGCTTGTTAAGGTCTGCGAAAAATTCCTCAGCCTGGGCCTTTTCGCCACCGCCGTGGATCCAGCGGTAGAGTTCGGGAGAATTGAGGCAGACGCCGGGGTTTTTTGTCGCACCGAAGCTCTCGGGCTGCGTTTTGTTGAAACTCATGCCGACGGTGGGATCGGCGCCGGGGCAGGCGTTGTCGAAATAGCGGCCAAGCCAGCCGGTGTTAGAGCGGTTGGTGGTATCGGCGGTTTCCCAGATGGAAGTGGAGACAAAATGCGAGCGATTCGGGTTGGGGTAGCCGACGCCTTGCACGATGCCGAGGTCGCCGTCCTTGTAGAGCGAGCCGAGGAAAGGCATCGAGCCATTGAGGCCAAGGTGGTCGTTGAGCTTGATGATTTCTTTGGCCTTCTTGCCGAGGCGGGGGCGGGCGCGGTGATAGGCGTCGTCGCCGTACGGGACGAGTGTGTTGAGGCCGTCGTTGCCGCCGGCGAGTTGTAGGACGACGAGAATCGTGTCGTCCTTGCCGGTGACTGGCTGGACGGCAAGATCACGGGCAGCCTCATGGAGCTGGCCGAAAGTGCGCTCGACGAACATGGGGACGGTCCAGGCGGCGGACGCACCGAGGACGGTCGAGCGGAGAAATTCGCGGCGGGTTTTCATAAGAGTGGGATCTATGAGAGATGAGGGTGATAGATGATCGATGAGTGGGAGAAAAAGAAATCAGCAGAGCTGATAGTAGGGCGTGCTGAGCATGAGGTGACAGAGCTCGGCGGTTTCCTTGTTAGTGAAAATGACACCCTGCTTGGCGGTCGCGTATTCGATAAAGGAGGCGCGGGCCTTGTCGGGAAGCGGACTTTGGAAAAAACGGAAAATGAGCGAATCGACCAGGTCCACGGGATTTTCGCGCAAAGGTCGCGGCGCTATCTGCTCGTAATCAGGCCCCTTCCAACTGCGGGTCATTTTGTTTGATGTCCCCTTTTCGGGATTTTTCGAACTCTCCTTCACCATCGTCTGATCGGCATCACCCGCTCCTTTGGTTAGAAAACCCGCGAGGTTGTAGCGGGTGAGCAAAGTGTTGGTATTGATCCAAGCCTGTCCCCAGTCCCAGCCGGCGACGTTGGGCGGCATGAAGAGAACCTGTCCTAACTGCTGCTCCGCAAGGATCGGAAATTTGGCGGGCGGGTTGGAAATTTCGAGCTGCTTGAGCAACCCTATCAGGTATTGGATCGGAGATTTGATCTGCGAGCGGATGGCGGCTTCAGAGTAAAATTCCTTGGATCGAAAAATTTCACGAAGCAGCGGACCCGTTTGGAAATTTGCCCGCTCAAAGCTGGAGGCTAAGCTATCTAACGCAGCGGCCGACGGTTTCTCATAAACGAAGAACTCCCAAAGCTTGTTGGCCATGAAGCGGGCGACTTCCTTTTTCCCGAAGATCAAATCGATCACATCCTTGCCGGTGTGTTTCCCGGTTTTACCAAAAACGGTTTTATCGGATGAATCCCACTGGCGCTTGTTATGGATGACCTTTCCGGTCTTGCGGTTGAGCTGATAGCCGGTGAGGGCGCGGGCGGATTCGCGGATGTCCTGCTCGGTGTAGTTGCCCTCGCCGAGGGTGAACAACTCCAGCACCTCGCGGGCGAAATTTTCGTTAGGCATGCCCGCTTTCGAGCTTTGGGTGTCGAGGTAGAGCATCATCGCCGGGTCCATCAGGATGGCCTGCGTGAGGTCCTTGAAACTGCCGAACGCGCTTTGTCGGAACAATTCGTTCTGGCGGACCATGAGCACCGGCTGCTTCACCTTTTGGATGGAGGTGGCGAAATGATCGTGCCAAAAGAGCGTCATCTTTTCGCGCAGCGGGGCCTCGGTTTTCAGCATTCGGCGGAACCACCAGCCTTGCGCTTCGAGCGCCCGCTGGCGGTCTTCCATTTGGTTTTTCTTGTTGGCCACGCGCTTGGCTTTCTCACCTTCCTCCGGCGAAAGATCCCGGATCGCCTGCTTGACGGTCCGACGTTGTTCGAAGCGGGCGCGCATGTCGGCGAGCGCTATTTCCTCGGTGCTCCACGCCGGAAGCGGGAAGGCATCCAAGGGCTCGGTGGGCGCTAGTAGGGAGTCCACCGCCTTCTCCCGGCCGAGCGCGTGAAACGTTTTGATCTCCGCCGGGCTGCCCCCAAATCCCGCCCGGTTCAAGAGGTGGGCGGCTTCGAAAATGGTCCAGGGTTGATCGGCTTGCGGGAGCATGGCGGGAGGATTGACTGGGGAAATAAACTCCCGCGAGCCAGCGAAGTTTCGCACGGGACGCGGCGACTTCCGTCTCTATCTCCACTGTTTGTCTGCGCACTTCCATGTTTCACTCCCGCCATGAACACGTTTGGGCCCGACCTTACTCCAGAACTCCTCGCCCCGGCGGGGAACTGGGATTGCGCCCGCGCCGCAGTGGCAGCCGGGGCGGATGCCATTTATTTCGGCCTGCCGCGATTCAACGCCCGGCTGCGCGCGGACAACTTCATCGAAGCGGACTTGGAAGAGCTCATGGAATACCTCCACCGCCACGGCGTGAAAGGATTTCTGGCAATGAACACGCTGATCTTCACCAGCGAAATGCAGGCTGCCGAGGATCAACTCCGCCGGATCGCCGCCGCCGGGGTCGATGCGTTGATCATTCAGGATCTCGGTCTCGCGAAACTCGCCCGCGCGGTCGCCCCGAATGTCGAGCTCCACGCCTCGACGCAAATGACAATCACCTCGCCCGAGGGTCTCGCCTTTGTCGAGTCGCTGTTCCCGTTAGAGCGCGCCGTCCTCGCCCGCGAGCTTTCCATCAGGGAAATCGAGCGCTTCCATTCCTCATCCGTGAAAACGAACACGCCACTGGAGGTCTTTTGCCACGGCGCCCTGTGCGTTGCCTACTCCGGCCAGTGCCTCACCAGCGAGTCGCTCGGCCAGCGCAGCGCCAACCGCGGCGAGTGCGCCCAGGCCTGCCGGATGCCCTATGAAATCGTCGTCGATGGCGAAACCCGCGAACTCGGCGCGGTTCGTTATCTGCTCAGCCCGCAGGACCTCGCCGCCGTCGATCTCGTCCCGGATCTCGTCCGTGCCGGCGTGAAATCCTTCAAAATCGAAGGCCGCCTCAAGTCCCCCGAATACGTCTCCGCCGTCACCCGTGTCTATCGAAAAGCCCTCGATGCCGCGATGGCAAACAGCGAATCCCCCATCACTCCGTCTGACCGCTACGCTCTGGAGATGACCTTCTCCCGCGGCCTCAGCACCGGCTGGTTTTCCGGCACCAACCACCCGTATCTGACCCACGGCAGATTCGGCAAAAAGCGCGGTCCGCTCCTCGGAGAAATCATCGACTGCGGCCCCGGCTGGATCAAACTCGGCAATCTAACCGGCGTCCCGTTCGCCGCCGGCGACGGCGTCGTCTTCGATGCCGGCGAGAACCGCGACCTCGAACAAGGCGCGCGCATCTGGGTCATCGAGGGCGACCGCCTCATCTTCCACCTCACCTACAGCGGCATCAATTTCGATCGGATCAAACCCGGCCAAACCCTCTACAAAACCTCCGATCCCAAGCTCGACTCCGAGCTCCGCCGCTTCTGGCAAAACTCCCGCCCAGCCGAGAAAAAAACCGCCCTGCATCTAATCGTCACTGGAAAGCCCGGCGAACCTCTGGAACTCCGCAGCGGTGAATTCAGCCTGCGCACCCAGGTCCTACTTCAAGAGGCCGCCAAACATCCGTTAGTCACCGAAACCCTCGTCGCCCAGCTCGGCCGCCTCGGCGATTCGTCATTCGAACTCGGCTCCCTCGACAACCAGCTCGAAGGGAACTGCCACATCGCCGTCTCCGCCCTCAACCAGCTCCGCCGCGCCCTGGTGAAACAGTTGGAAACTGCCGCCGCCATCAAACCGCCGCTTCCAAAAATCACCACCACCCACCGCGACCTCTTCCCTTCGATGTTCGATGTTGGAAGTTCGACGTTCGATGTTCCCCACCTCTCCGTCCTCTGCCGCACTCTGGGTCAGGTCACCGCCGCCCTCGAATGCGGCGTCGAAACCATCTACTGCGACTTCGAAGACCCGCGCCGCTACAAGCAAGCCGTCGCACTCGTCAGATCACAAATCTCAGATCTTAAATCTCAAATTTTCCTCGCCACCCCGCGCATCCTCAAGCCCGGCGAAATCGGCTACCTCAAGCTCATCGAGAAAGCCGATCCCGACGGCCTACTCCTCCGCAACCTCGGCGCGCTGCATTTCTATCAGCATCGCCGCGACCTGAAAAAAATCGGCGATTTCTCCCTCAACGTCGCCAACCCGATCACCGCAAAACTTCTGATGGAAAACGCAGGCCTCGACCACCTCACCGTTTCCTACGACCTCAACATCGGCCAGGTCCTCGAACTCCTGCACAGCGCCCCACCCGCCTGGTTCGAACTAACACTCCATCAGCACATGCCCATGTTTCACATGGAGCACTGCGTCTTCTGCACCTTCCTCAGCACCGGCACCACCTACAAGGACTGCGGCCGCCCATGCGAAACCCACGTCGTCCACCTCCGCGACCGCGTCGGCCAATTGCACCGGCTGCAAGCCGACGTCGGCTGCCGCAACACCCTCTTCAACGGCAAGGCCCAGACCGGCGCCCGCTACTACGAGCACCTCCACAAAACCGGCCTCACCCGCTTCCGCGTCGAGCTGCTAGACGAAACCGCGGACGCCGCCAAAACCATCCGCGCCTATCAGGACCTGCTCAGCGGAAAGTCCGACGCCTTCGAACTGCTGGAGCAAGTGCAAGCCTTGGAAAAACTCGGCGTCACCGAAGGCACGCTGGCGGAACTTTGATCATTTGCAAACTGGCTTGTCTTCGCCGAATGCGGCTCCATCGTAATCGGATGAACGCCAAACGGATTGCAGGTTTAGTGGCTTTGAGTTCCACGCTGATCGTCGGCTGTGCCAGCAGCAATCGAGGAAGTGCGGCGCCAGAGGCTACAACCGTGACTGCCACCCCGACCGAGCAAGCGCTGCTTGCCTCGTTGAATGCCGCAAGGCGAAACGCGGGGAAACCGGAACTAACAACCTCTGCAAAGCTAACCGGCCTGGCCCGCGGGGAAAGCGACATGGCCGCCGCCTCCGCCCGCCTTCCCGGCGACACCGCCGAAAGGCTGCGGGTCCGCTCAGGTTTCGGCACGTTGGGCAAACTTCAGGGAGTTCTCAAGGATCGCGGAGCGCAAACCGGCGCGGGCTTTATCGACTACTGGTCCAAGGGTGAGCGGGACACCGTCCTGGATAGTTGGAGCCAGGTAGGCGTGGGAATCTCGAAATCCTCGGATGGCCGGCTGCTCGCGATCGTATTACTAGGAAGCTACGGCGGAGGCGGCTCCCTGATGCAACCCGCCCTGCCGCCGGGCGGATTTTAATACTGCCAGCGGCAAGTTCCCATTTCCGGCCATAACAACCTTACGCCATTGCGTGCAATTCGGGAATTCAACCCTGGCACCTACCCGTTAGGATCGCCCGATGCAACGCAACCAATACATTTTCATCGATTACGAAAACGTCAGCGAGTCGGACCTCACCCGCATCACCTCCCCTCACGTGCGCGTTTTCATCATCCTCGGTGCGCAGCGCAAGAAGCTACCCGTCTCCCTCTTCCTCTTCGCACAGGACCACCCCCAACAACTCCGGCTGGTGCAAACGCCTGTCAGCGGGCGCAACGCCCTCGACCTTGTGCTCGCCGTCGAACTCGGGCGCGTTCTCGCCGCCGACCCGCACGGCTATTTCCACATCGTCTCCAAGGACACTGATTTTATATCCGTCGTCCGTCATCTGAGAGGAGAAAAACGTCACATTGCGCGCTATCAAACACTGGCCGCCATTCCCGCGCTGCGAACCACGGAGGAGCGCCTCTCCCTCATCGGCGCCGAGCTCGCCGATGCCACCAAGTCCCGCCCTTCCACCCGCAGGAAATTGGAAAACAAGATCAAGTCCTTCTTCGAAAACAAAGCGGAGCCAGACTTCGTGGAGAAGGCCATCAACCAGTTTGTCGAGAATGACATCCTCAGCTTCACCGAGACTGACAAGGTCACCTACGCGGCCGCTTGAAGCACCGCGCGGGAGCCGGGCGGTGTGTTAGGGAATCTGCAAGCCCTAACCGTCGCCGCGTCCAATCCGGTGGAGATGCCCGCAGCGAGCCATCAGGATTTGCGGGAGGCAATGGTGCCGACGTGCCGGTACTTAGAGGCTGTCTTAAAAATATCTAACGTGCGATTCTGGCGAGCATCCGCTTGCTCATCGACAGATAGATCATGGCTTCCGAGTGTTCGATCTTCACTTCATAATCCCGGACCAGTCG
>JANMSI010000025.1:0-30688 GCA_031389115.1 Akkermansiaceae bacterium | reverse complement strand
TTTTTTTTTCTCGGAGAATTGTTCCAATAATTTTACGGTATGTTTTTTAAATTGTGTCCGGGTTGTTTCTGGGGTTTTTGGTCCCCGGGTTGTGACAGCCGGGACACTTTACTCAGGCCTCCGCCTTCTTTTTCGCAAGCTGCTCGTCGCGGATGCCACCGATGAATAACAGGAATGCGGCGACGCAGATGCACGAGTCCGCGACGTTGAACGCGGGCCACCAACCGCCGCTGGAAGGCACGAGATGGCCGTAGAGCGGCAGCTTGAGGAGGATGAAATCGACGACGTAGCCTTCCGTTAGCCGTTGCCACAGGCTGGCGGTTTTGAACTCCTCGAGGAGGAAGCCCTGAACCAGCCTGTCGGTTAGATTTCCCAGGATCCCGCACAACAGCAGGGCCACGGCCACCTGCGACAGCGGGTGCTTGAAGACGCCCTTTTTCCAAAAAATGCGGATCATGGTCAGCGCCAGGATCGGCACCAGCATGAACACGAAGGGAGCCCACGCGGTGCCATTGCCAATCCCGAAGGCAACGCCCTGGTTGTGGACCCGCACCAGATAGAAAAAGTTCTCTATCACCTGAATGTGCGGAGTCTCCGCCTCTCCCGGCGGCGCGAATTTCCCCACCGTCCAGAACTTGGTGGCCTGATCGAGCAGGTAGAGCGGGAGGGTGAGGAAGAGGAGGAGGTGCTTGAAATTCATAAGTTGTGATTCGTCACTTCGTCGCAGCGCTGACACAGGCCGCTGCCGGACAGCGGTTCATGCTTGCGGCAGCGCGGACACAAGGGGAGGTCGGTTCTGCGGGCGCTGGCGGCGAGTTTCTCACCCTTGACTACCTTCAAACCAGCAATAATGAAAAACTCTGTTGCGAGTTCCCGATTGTTGAGGAATGCGACCACCTCAGCAGTTTCAGCTGTTTCAGCTACAGTCAGGTCGTCATCAATTTCCTCGGTAACCAAGAATCCAGGAATGGTCAGCATGATGTCCGCTTCGTTGTTGCGAGTGAAATCCTTGGCCTGGATGCGGCCTTCGATCGCGGTCTGGATGGCGTATTTGATTTCGAACAAGCGGTTCACCTGCGCGGTGGCCTCGCCCGGCGCGAAGGCGGTATTGGGTTCGGGAAAATCCTGCTCGTGAACGGAGCCGGTCGTGAATGCGGCGTGCTCCCACGCCTCGTCGGCGGTGAAGGCGAGGATCGGTGCCAGTAGCTTGGCAATGCTGGTGAAAATTTCATGCATCGCGGCCTGCGAGGCTCGGCGGCGCGGGGATTCCACAGCGTCGCAATACATCCGGTCCTTGGTGGCATCGATGTAGATTGCGGATAGATCGTGAGTGCAGAAATTGTTGAGCGCGTTGAAGACCTTGCGAAATTCATACGCGTCGTAGGCTTTCCGGCACTCGGCGACGACTTCGTGCAGGCGTTCCAGGATCCAGCGGTCCAAGAGGGTGTACTCGTGGGCAAGATGCCCACGCTCCTTGAAGCCATCGAGGTTTCCTAACAAGATGCGCAGGGTGTTGCGGAGGCGGCGGTAAGGCTCGGCGACTTGTTTGAAGAGATCTTCGCCGAAGGGGACCTCGTTTTGCCAGTCCACGGACGATACCCACAAGCGGACGATATCGGCTCCGTATTGATTGTAGAAATACGCGGCGTCGGTCGGCTTGCCGGCTTTCCCGGCGTCGGATTTCGCGAGCTTTTTCTTATCCTTATCGACGACGAAACCGTGGGTCATCACGGTTTTATAGGGCGCAGATCCCCGGTAGCCGGTGCTCAGCATGAGCGAGCTTTGGAACCAGCCGCGATGCTGGTCGGTGGCTTCTAAATAGAGATCCGCCGGGCAATGGAGCTGTGGATGCGCGTCTAACACAGCGGCGTGCGAGCAGCCGGAATCGATCCAGACATCGAGCGTGTCGCGGCATTTTTTCACCCCGGCGGGCAGACCTAACAACGCGCCGAGTTCGGCATCGGACTTCTCGAACCAAATGTTGGTGCCTTCCTTTTCGACGAGGTCGGCGACCTTGTTGGCGAGCTCGGCGGAGAGGATTGTCTTGCCGCTTTCATCGAAGAAAACCGGCAGCGGCACACCCCAGGTGCGTTGGCGCGAGATGCACCAATCGGGACGTGACTCGACGGTGCCGTGGATGCGGTTCCTTCCCCAAGCGGGCAGCCATTCGACCTTGTCGATTTCCGCGAGCGCCTCGCCGCGCAGCGTTTCCAGCGAGATGAAGAATTGCTCGACTGCGCGGAAAATGATCGGCGTTTTCGAGCGCCAGCAATGCGGGTAGGAGTGCTTAAAAACTTCCTGGCCTAACAAATGTCCGCTGTCGTCGAGAATCTCGATGATGCGTGCGTTCGACTTGAAAACGTGGGTGCCGACGAGTTCCGCGATGCCCACTTCCTCGGTGAATTTACCTGCGTCATCCACCGGAGATAAAACGGCCAGCCCGTTTTGCTGACCGGCCACGTAGTCGTCCGCGCCATGACCCGGTGCGATGTGGACCGCGCCGGTGCCGGTCTCGGTAGTGACGAAATTGGCAAGGATGAGCTTCGACCTCCGGTCCAGGAACGGGTGCAGGGCTTCCAATCCCTCCAGGGCTCGACCTTTGATTTCCTCAAGCGCTTCGACGAGTTTGAAACCGGTTTTCTCGCAGAACGAATCGACGAGTTCGCGCACGATGATGAAATTTTCCTCGCGGTCCCCATCGGAAAACCTGCCGACGACGTAAGTGAATTCCGGGTGCACCGCGATGCCGAGATTGGCCGGGAGGGTCCATGGGGTAGTGGTCCAGATCACCATGCTGGCGGATTGAAACCCACTCTCCAACAGGGGGAACTTCACGAAAACGGCCGGACTTTCCTTGTCCTGATACTCGACCTCGGCTTCCGCCAGCGCGGTTTGCGCGCCGTAAGACCATTGCACGGGCTTCTTGGCCTGATAGATCGAACCGTTTTCCACGAGCTTTGCGAAGACCCGCAGGATGCTCGCCTCGTAGCCGGGATCCATCGTGAGATAGGGATTTTGCCAATCGCCGAAAACCCCCAGACGGCGGAAGGAAGCGCGCTGGATGTCGATGAATTTGAGCGCAAACTCGGTGCAACGCCGGCGGATTTCCGCAGGCTCCAGACCGGCGGTTTCCTTCACGACCTTGAACTCGATCGGCAGGCCGTGGCAGTCCCAGCCCGGCACGAACGGGGCGGCAAATCCCGCCATCGTCTTGGATTTCACGACGAGATCCTTGAGCAATTTGTTCAGCGCGGTGCCCATGTGGACGTCGCCATTCGCGAAGGGCGGGCCGTCGTGGAGAATGAATTCCGGGGCGTTCTGCGCGCGGCGGCGAGCGAGGATTCTTTCGTAGAGGCCGCTGTTTTCCCAACCCGCGAGGCGGCCCGGTTCGTGCTGCACCAGATCGCCCCGCATCGGGAAAGTCGTCTGCGGAAGAGTCAGGGTGTCTTTGTAATTCGGGGCGGCGCTCATGACAGGGCGCGGAAGCTAGCAATGGCCTCCCATGGGGTCAACCACGGGAACCGGGACGGAATTTGTGGTTTTTGTTTTGCGCAATCCGATCATTGCAGCCTCAATTTCGCCCCGTCATGTCCAAGCATTCCACCCTCGTCCTGACCACGCTGGCGCTGCTGGCGATCGCTGCGAATCCCGTCCTAGCCGGGGAGTTTTCCTTCGACTCGCTTTGTGCGAAAGCGCGAAAAATGGCCGCGTCGCCCCACGTCGTAAAAAAGGAGGAAATGGCGGATTTCTGGAAAAATCTAACTTACGACGAGCATCGTCTCATCCGCTTCAAGATGGAGTCCGGTTTGTGGGCCGCTGAGAAAGGACTGTATTCCATCGATTTCTTCCACCCGGGCTGGACCACGAAAAAAACCGTGTCGATCCACGAGGTGACCTCCGGAGAGGCCCGGCCGCTCGCGTTCGATCGCGATCTGTTCAAATACGAAAAACTTAAAATTCCTGCCGGAACTCCGCCGCCCCAGGGCTATGCGGGGTGGCGCGCGCGGACGAATTTGAATACGCCGGATTACATGGATGAGTTCCTGGTTTTCATGGGCGCGAGCTATTTCCGGGCCATCCCGAAAGACGCGCCATACGGGCTCTCGGCGCGCGGCCTCTCGATCAATAGCGGCCTGCCCGGCGTGCCCGAGGAGTTTCCCGATTTCTCGGAATTCTATCTGGAAAAGCCGGCGAAGGACTCGAAATCGCTGACGGTGAACGCACTTCTAAGCGGCGAGAGCGTGGCTGGCGCCTATCAGTTTACCATTACGCCCGGCCCGGAAACCGTGATGGACGTGGTGGCGGAGATCACGCTGCGGCGGCCGGTCCAGCAGTTAGGAATCGCGCCGTTTTCGAGCATGTTCTGGTTCGGCGAGGGGACGCATCCCCGGCCGTTCGATTTCCGCCCGGAAGTCCATGACAGCGATGGACTGCTGATGGAGCTGGGCAGTGGGAATCTCCATTATCGGCCGTTAGAACATACCAAGGACCAGTTCCGGCATTGCGTTTTCACGTTAGAGAAACCCCGCTCGTGGTCGCTGGTGCAGCGTGACCGGTCGTTCGCCTCCTATCAGGACACCGAGGCGGGCTACCACAACCGGCCGAGCGTGCGGGTGGAGCCGCTGGAAGGATTCGATTTGGGCAAGCTCCACTTGATCGAGATGCCGACGATCGATGAAACGAACGACAACGTGATTCTCGCTTGGGAGCCGCAGCCGATGTTAGAGGTCGGCAAGGCGGTGCGCTTTCACTATCGGTTGCGCTGGATGCGCGATCCCGCGCCATCGGGTCTCTTCACGGCGCGGGCGACGCGGTCGGGGAATCCGGTGCAGCAGCCGGACCAGGTGCTGATGACCATCGATTTCGCGAAGCCGCTTCAGCCCGAATTGAAAAAAGGCGATCCGAAGTGGGACGATATCTCGAAGTTGACGCCGGTTGTCACGGTCAACCAGCAGGCGGCCAAGATCCTGCACGTCGGCCTAACGGACATCAGCATGGCAAATGTCGATGACCTTCCCGCCGGATTGGGCCGGAGTCCGCAGCTTCACATGCCGCAGGTCCTGCGGGCTTTTTTCGTGCTCGAACCACCAAAGGACTTGGCAGACATGGAAATGACCTGCGAGCTGCGGGACGAATCCGGCAAAGCGGTCTCCGAGCGCTGGCTTTATTTCTGGAAAAAATGATTTCCGCAGTATGGAGAAATTGAGGGAGCGAAAACGATTAAGAATAATAATTGGAATCATTCTTGATCTCGCGCAGCTCAACCCTAAGTTGCCGCCGCGATGGTCAGCATTAACCCAGACATTCCTGCCGAGATCGAGATTCCTGAGGAAATCTCCGGCCTTCGAATGACGCGCCAGCGCCAGGAGGTTTACCGCACGCTGATGCAGCAGCGGAATCACCCGACCGCGAACGACGTCTTCATGCGGGTCAAGGATCGCCTGCCGCATATCTCGCTGGCGACCGTTTACAACTGCCTCGAAGCGCTGGTGCAGCACGACATCATTCGGCAGGTAAACTTCGAGCGCGAATCCTCACGCTACTGCCCGAATCTCAGCGAGCACGGCCATTTTTACGACGAAGTGACCGGTGTGATCCATGACATCGATTTCAAACCCGGCACAAGTCTAGCCGATGTCCTCAACCTCCCGCCTGGAGCCGTGATCGACGATGTCGAGATCACCCTTCGCGGCAAATTCGCCAGCCTTTAATCTGAAATTTCAAATCTCAGATCTCAAATTTCCCCACATGAGCCTGTATATCCAAGACCTCCACGCCACTCTCGAAAACGGCACCGAAATCCTCAAAGGCGTCACTCTCGACATCCCGAAAGGCGAAATTCACGCGATCATGGGGCCTAACGGCTCCGGCAAGTCCACTCTTTCGAAGGTGATCGCCGGCCACGAAGGCTACGTGGTGACCTCCGGTTCGGTGACCCAAGACGGCGAGGAAATTCTCGGGAAACCCGTCGATGAACGTTCCCGCGGCGGCATTTTTCTCGCGTTCCAATATCCTTCCGAAGTCCCCGGCGTCTCGAATGCCAACTTCATCCGCGCGGCGCTGCAAGCCCGGCTGCCCAAGGGAGAGGAAATTGACGCCGTCGCCTACTACAAGAACCTCTACTCGAAGATGGATCTGTTGGAAATGGACCGCAAGTTCACCGCCCGCGCCGTGAACGAAGGCTTCTCCGGGGGTGAAAAAAAGCGCAACGAAATCCTCCAATTGATGATGCTCGAGCCCGAGTATGTCATCCTCGATGAAACCGATTCCGGCCTCGATATCGATGCTCTCAAAATTGTCGCCAAGGGCGTCAACGCCATGCGCTCGGCCGACCGCGGGTTTCTCCTGATCACCCACTATCAGCGTCTGCTAGACTATATCAAACCGGACCACGTCCACGTCATGGCGGAGGGCCGGATCGTCCGCTCCGGCGGCCCGGAACTTGCGCTTGAGCTTGAGGAAAAAGGCTACGAGTTCCTCAAGGAGCCCGCACTCGCCTAACCACTAACATCCAATCACCATGTCCTACGACACCACAGACGTTCTTGACCTGGAAACCCGCGAGGCGATCGACATCGACCGGACGAAGGGCGATTTCACCTTTCCAGAGCGCAACAAGTTCGACGCCGGCCGCGGGCTGACTTCGGCGACGGTAGATTATATTTCCGACGTGAAGAACGACCCCGACTGGGTTCGCGAATTCCGGCACAAGGCGCTCAAGGTTTTCCAAGACAAGCCGATGCCCACCAACTGGGCGACCAAAGATTTGGATGCCATCGACTTCGACATTATCCGTTACTACCTATCCGATGGCGAGAAACCGAAACGCTCGTGGGAAGACGTGCCCGCAGACGTGCTCGAAACTTTCGAGCGCTTGGGTATTCCCCAGCAGGAACGCGCGTTCCTCGCCGGCGTGGAAGCCCAGTTCGACTCGGAGGCCGCCTACTCGAACGTGAAGGAAGAACTCACGAAACAAGGCGTCATCTTCTGCAACTCGGCCGAAGGACTGAAGGATCACGAGGAAATTTTCCGCCCGTGGTTCGGCAAAGTCATTCCGACCGGAGATAACAAATTCTCCGCGCTCAACTCTGCGGTCTTCTCGGGCGGTTCCTTCATCTATATCCCGAAGGGCCTCAAACTCAAGCAGCCGCTCCAAGCCTATTTCCGCATCAACTCGGAAAACTTCGGACAGTTCGAGCGCACGCTCATCATCGCCGATGAAGGTTCGGAACTGATGTATATGGAAGGCTGCACCGCGCCGAAATTCGAGACCGCCACGCTGCACTCCGCCGTCGTCGAACTCGTCGCGCTCAAGGGCGCGAAGATCCAATATGTCACGGTGCAAAACTGGTCGTCCAATGTCTTCAACCTCGTCACCAAGCGCGGCATTGCCATGGAGGACGCGGAGGTTCGATGGATCGACTGCAACATCGGATCCCGTCTAACGATGAAGTATCCCGGCGTGATCATGAAGGGCAAGCGCGCCCGTGGTGAGGTCATATCCATCGCCCTCGCCAACACCGGACAGCACCAGGACACCGGTGCGAAAATGATCCATGCCGCCGATGACACGACTTCTAACGTCGTTTCCAAGTCGATCTCCGTCGGCGAAGGACGCTCGACCTATCGGGGCCAAGTCCACATTCCGAAGCATCTCAAGGGCTGCAAAAACAACACCGAGTGCGACGCCCTGCTCATCAACAGCCGCAGCCGCACCGATACTTACCCGGCCATCACGGTCAAAGGCAACCGCCACGCCACCCAGCACGAAGCGTCCGTTAGCCAGGTTTCCGACGACATGCTTTTCTACATGCAACAGCGCGGCCTCAACCAGGGCCAAGCCATGTCGCTCGCCGTCAACGGCTTTATCAACGACCTCGTCCGCGAGTTCCCAATGGAATACTCGGTGGAGCTCAAGCGCCTCATCGACTTGGAAATGGAAGGCTCGGTCGGCTGATGGAGCGCTGGCATAAGCCGGCGAGTTTGGAATCCAAAAGAAAGACCTCATGACAACTCCCTCACGCTCGGATTGGAAAATCGAAACATTCGCCTCTTTCGAAAAAGCCGAAGCGTCTGAACTGCGCGAGAGGAAATCCCAAACCGGCGAAGAGCGTCTCCGCATCACCGAATTTTTACGAGCGACATACTATGGATATGCAGAATCTGGAATTGAGCCGCGACTTGAGAGAACTCTTAAAGTGCTTCCTTTCCCATGACGTGCAATTCCTCATCATCGGCGGTCACGCAGTGAGCTATCATGGCTATTCGCGCTTCACAAAAGACCTCGATATTTGGATACAGAGAAGCGAATCAAACGCGCTAAAGATCGTCGAAGCCCTCAGGGAATTTGGTTTCGATTTCGAAGGGCTTTCGCCAGAAATGTTTACCGATGAGAGCCGCATGACACAAATGGGAGGAGAGCCGAATCGGGTGGATATTCTTCACACCATCAAAGGCGTCGAATTCAGTGATTGTTACCCACGCAGCCTGCGCGCGAATATCGGTGGCACACCAATTCCCATCATCTCCAAAGCCGATTTGCTGCTAAACAAAATCGCCACCGCGCGCCCCCAAGACCTCGCCGATGCCGATCAATTGCGAAGGCCCACCTAACCACTTCCATGTCCACCACTCTCGAAATGCCATCTCTCCTCGACTCCCCGCCGGAAACGCCGGCCTATCTCCCCGCTTGGTTTGCCGCTCGCCAGAAGTCCGCTTGGCAGCGTTTCCTCGATACTCCCGCTCCGAAACGCGGCGATGAAACGTGGCGCTTCTCCAGCATCAAACAGCTCGATTTCTCCGGCTTCCAGAAAGCACCGGTGACAGGAGCGAATGATTTGATCGCACGCTCGAACGGGCTGGATTCCCCGGCAGCCAAGTTGATTTTCGTCAACGACGAGTTGGTCCACGTGGAATCTCATTTGCCGGAAGGCGTCATCTGCCTGCCGCTCGCCGAAGCGCTCGTCTCCCATAGCGATCTCGTGCAAGCCCATTTCATGAAACAGGAAACCCGGCTCGGTTCCGCCAAGTTCGCCGCGCTGCATGAGGCTTCTCTAACAAACGGTTTGTTTGTATATGTTTCCGACAAGATCGAAGTGGAGGGAGCCATTGAAGTCCACCACTGGATCGCGGGTGAAAATACCGTCATTTTCCCTCATACTTTGATCGTGACCGGTATGAGTTCGAAAGTCAGCGTAGTGGACATTTTCCGCTCGGCCGACGATAGGCAACCCGGTCTCGCCATCGCCTTCAACGACCTCTGCGCCGGTCCGAACTCGAAGCTCGATTACATCGCTATCCAAGCCTTCAACGAAGTCACACGCGTCATCCAGATCAACGAAACCTCCGCTTTCCGCGACGCCTCCACCACCGGCTTCATCCTTAACACCGGCGGCGCGTGGGTGCGCAACGAATCGCTCTCCCGCCTCGAAGGCCCCGGCTCTCGCTCGGACATGCTCTCGGTTTCCATCGCCTCCCACGAGCAGGAATACGATCAGCGCACCTTTCAGCATCATGTTTCCGAAGGGTCTTACTCGGATCTGTTATACAAGAACTCTCTCTACGACGACTCCCGTAGTATTTTCTCCGGACTCATCTTTGTGGACAAAGATGCGCACCACACCGACGCCTATCAGACCTGCCGCAACCTGCTGATGAGCGACACCTGCGAGGCCAATTCCATGCCCGGCCTCGAAATCAACGCCGACCAGGTGAAGTGCTCGCACGGCAGCACTTCCTCCCAGATCAGCGACGAGGAAATCTTCTACCTGTGCGCCCGCGGCATCGATCCCGCGAACGCACGCCAACTCATCGCCCGCGGCTTCTCCGTGGATGTCGTCGAGCGCCTTACGAACGAACCTGTCGAAGAGTTCGTTCTGAATTTCATCGACGAAAAATTTGCAAAAATCGCGATCGCGTAGCGGCAACTAACGGTCGCCGCGAGTTCTTCCCCATTGCTGGGTGGGTTCATGACGTGTGGACCTCTAACGCCATAGCGAGGCCAGCGGAGACACTTCGCCCGGAATCATTTAATATTGGAAATCGTCTGGAAGATCGAGGTGATCATCAGATAGGCCATGGTGCCGATGAGGCCGGCCATGATGATCAGGACGGTGGGCATGACGAGGGCCATGATCCGTTGAAGGTCCTTGTCGAGTTCCTTGTCGTAGCGCTCGGCGGCGCGGCGGAGGGACTGGTCGATTTTTCCGGTTTGCTCGCCGACGGAAATCATGTCGATGAGCAGCGGCGGGAAGGCACCGTTGCGGATGAGCGCTTTCGAGAACGACCGGCCGTCGCCGACCTGGGCGATCACCTTGTCGAGTTCTCCGCGCAGGGAGCGGTTCTGGGTGGCGTCGCGGGAAAGTTCGAGGGCGCGGAGCAAGGGCAGGCCGTTGCCGACGAGGTTGGCCATGGTTTCGAGAAACTGGACGTAGAACCGGCTGTTGATCACCGGGCCGATCATCGGCAGGCGGAGCTTCATGCGGTCCCACGCGGGCTTGTTCGCTTCGTTGTCCTTCCAGAATTTGAAGAAGAGCCCGGCGGCGATAAGGGTGAGGACGATGACGATCCACCACTTGGTGAGGAAATCCGAGATGCCGATGAGAATGGCCGCGCCCAGCGGGATTTTCCCACCACTGCTCTCGATGAGGTCGGTGAGCTGGGGAATGAGCGTGGTGACAAAAACGATCGACACGCAAATGCCCGCCACGATCAGGAAGGCCGGATAGATCATCGCCAAAATCAAGCGGGCCTGCAGCTCGGCGAGCGTCTTGAGGTAGTGGGCCTGGCGCTTGAGGATGTCATCGAGCGCGCCGGACGCCTCACCGGCGGCGGCGAGCGAGCAATACAGCGGCCCGAAGCTAGGGCTGACTTTCTTCAGGGCGACGGAGAAATTGACCCCATCGCGCACGATCTGGCGGATTTTGAAGGAAACGGCTTTGAGATTGCCGAGCTCCTGGCGGTTTTCCATCGACTTAAGCGCCGGCTCTAACTGCAGCCCGGCGCTGAGCATGTCGGAAAGCTCCTCGGTGAAGAGCACGACCTCCTGGCGCTTCAGCTTGATCGGTCCGTCGGGGACCGGCTTTTCGTCCGTCTCGGATTTCGCGCGGGGTCGCTCCTTTTCCTCGGCCTTCGCTTTTGCGTTGCCGTTGGTCTTCTTGGCGGATGCGGCTGCGGCGGTTTCCTTGAGGTTGACGGGTTGGAGTCCCTTTTTATCGAGCACGCGCAGGGCCTCGGGCCGGTCGGTGGCATCGATTTCCCCGGTGGTGACGGCACCGTTGGCGGCAAGGGCTTTGTAGGCGAAGAGAGGCATCTTGGGGAAAAGCTGAAATGCTGAAAGCTGAGATGCTGAAATTTATTCGCCGCCGCCGATGTCGGAGGAGGTGACGGAAATAACTTCCTCGATGGTGGTTTCGCCTTTCATGACCTTGTGCCAGCCGTAGTCGCGCATCGGGATGTAGCCGTCGCGGATGGCTTGGGCGCGTAGTTCCACGGCCTGGGCGCGGTGGGCGACGAGTTCCTGCATCGGCTGGGTGAGGAGGATGACTTCGTAGATGGCGAGACGGCCGGAGAAGCCCGTCATGCGGCAGCGGTCGCAGCCTTTTGGCGAGTAAACCTGGCCGGGCAGGTGAAGCGGGATGCCGAGGTCGCGGCGGTCCTGCTCCGTGATTTCGCGCGGGGTTTTGCAATGAACACAAAGTTTTCGGACCAGCCGCTGGGCGAGAAACGCACGGACGGCGGCGGAGACGAGGAAGGGTTCGACCCCCATGTCCACGAGCCGGCTGATGCCGCCTATGGCGTCGTTGGTGTGGAGGGTGGAAAAAACCAAGTGACCGGTGAGTGACGCGCGGATCGCGATTTCCGCAGTCTCAAGGTCTCGGATTTCTCCGATCATGACGATGTTCGGATCAGCCCGCAAAATGGACCGGAGCGCGGTGGCGAAAGTCAGGCCGATCTCGTTTTTCACGGCGATTTGCATGACGCCGACGAGCTTGTTTTCCACCGGATCCTCGACGGTGACGATCCGCCGCTCGGGGTGGTTCACCTCAGTGAGAAACGAATAAAGGCTGGTGGATTTACCCGAACCGGTCGGGCCGGTTATCAGGATGATACCGTTGGGCAAATGCAGCAGCGACTCGATTTTCTTCAGCACGAACGGCTCCATGCCGAGTTTGGCAATGTTGAATTTTTCCTGGTTGAGGAGTCGCAGGGAAACGCTTTCGCCCTCGACGGTCGGGACGGTGGCGACCCGGACGTCGATGGTCGCGCCTTCGAATTGGAGGTTGATCCGACCGTCCTGCGGCACGCGGCGCTCGGCGATGTCGAGGCGAGCCATGATTTTCAAACGGGCGATGACCGAGCTTTGCAACGCCTTGATATTTTCCGGCACGGCGATTTCGATCAGGCGGCCGTCGATCCGGTAGCGGATACGAAGATTCGTGCTGAGCGGTTCGACGTGGATATCCGTCGCGCGCTGGTCGAGCGCCTCGCGGATGATCTGGTTTACGAATTTGACGACGGAGGCCTCCTCGTCGTCGTCCTGGTCGATCACGTTGGCCTCGTCCTCGCCGCTTTCGATCTGGTCGTAGTCGAAATCGCGGCCTTCGAGGATTTGCTCGAACGTGTCGGCTCCAACCCCGTAAAGTCGGCGGAGCGCTTCGTGCAGGCGCTTGCGGGAGGCCATGCACCAATCGATCGGCAGCGCGAGTTCTTGGGCGGCGGCCTGGCGGGCGACGAGGTTGAAGGGATCGAACGTCGCCAGTTTCAGACGTTTGTGGTCGCCCTCGCCGGTAATTTCCACGGGCAAAAGGCGGTGGCGCAGCGCGAGCCGCGGCCCGCAGGCCTCGCGGAGGGGCAGGGGAACTTCCGCCATCGGGATGCTGTCGAGCCACTCGATGCCGAGGTCGTGGGCCAGCTCTCGCATGTAAAGCTCCTCATCGACCACGCCGGCATCGAGCACGTCGTCGATGGGTGAGCGTTGGCGCTGGGCTGCGGTGAGCAGGACTTCGGTCAGGGCTGGGATGTCGTCGCAACCGGTGCGGCGGGCAGGTTCAATCAAAAGCTGGGTCATGGGCGGCGACTTCTTGTCGCCTAAACGCCTCATGGGCGCAATCTTGTCTCTGGAAAATCCTTGGAAACCCGGTGTGCCGGGTGGCTCGAGCCGCGAGCTGAGGAGTTATTCCTTCACCGGTTGGCTCACCGTCCGGACGATCTGGTCGATCCGGTCCGCGGCCAGATTCAAGTTCGATAGGTAATGGCGAAGTGGGCGATCGTCGGTCACTCCGCGGAGTCTTTCGATGGCCACGACCCGATCCTGGACCTCAGGGACGTCATTCAAAACCTCAAGGCTCACCTGCAAAAACTCCTTGGTGCGGTCCATGTATTGGAATCGAAACTCGGCCGCAGCCTCTTCCGTCGGCATGTTCGTGATGTATTTGCGGAGGGTTCCAGGGCTGTGGGTGAGGTCGGATTTGCTCAACAACGCCTTTTGTTCCGCGGGTGACAGTGCTGCCAATTTCGCCCCCATCCACCGGTCAACTTCCATTGTACCCCACTTCTTGCCGAGTTCGTAAGGAATGTCACTCCAGCGGAGGAATTGTCCCTGCGCCGTGCCGTCCACAATGTATTCAAACGCAGCGTCGGCATCCCGGTCAGCCCATGACCCGAACGGATGGTTCGGTGCGAAGGGCTTGAGAAGCTCGCTGATGCCGCCCAGCTCCGTGGTCTTGATCAGCCCGTCAATCAGAGCCCGAAAATCAAAATCCGGCGGATACTCGATCCCGATCCCCTCGCTGATGTTCGTCCGATTCTGCGGCGTCCGTCTCGCCAGATCCAGGACCGCCTCGACTCCTTGTTTCGCCGCATCGTTGTAAAGCTTCCGCATCATTTCCGAAAGGGAGTTGCCTGCATTTGTGCTGACCTCCTCTAGCTCCGCATAAATCTCAAAGGCGGCTTTCGGGTCATCCTTCGCCAGCTTCGCCGCGATGCCGATCAAGCCGACTTCGCGCTGCTTCGGATTTTCCAAACTCCGCGCCCATGCCAGGGCTCCGTCCAGATCCTTGCCCGCCCAGTCCGCGATCAGGACCATCAATTGCTCCAATTGTTTGTCGCTCATGCCTCCCCACACGGTAGCGATCACACCCTCGACCAGCGCCTTGAAATCGCCGGGAGGAACGTCCTTCGCCACTTCCCGCACCCCGCCGGTCTCGATCCGGTCCATCCACATCCGCGCCACCTTAGCCTGGGGCGAGGCCTCCCTGCCGGGCCGCGCCGTCCGGTCGCGCTCGGCGACCCTGGCCGGACCGGAAACTGCAGCCGGAGCATCGGGCTTCGCCAGCCAGCCTGCCGCGGCCCCCGCCACAAACACCGTCGATATCAGCACAACCCGGTTTCCTAACATGGCAGCCAGTCAAAACCACCGGCGGCATAACTCAAACAAATAACCGGGCCAGTCCGGGGCATTTTGCCAGCTTTCTCTCCCAGGGCGGCTCATTTTCCGGCCAGAACCAGGCCGGGCGGAAGGGATTCGCCATACAGGCCGACCTGCTCCGAGCGCTCGATGGGCACAAACAGTTCCACGCGGGAAATCTTGTACGCGGGAACCCCGGCGGAGTCCAGTTTGCGGGCGATTTCCTTCCGCAGCGGGCTGGGCAGGTCGAGGTTCCGATCGTCGGTCACGCGGGCGGCTCGCAGGAAAAGTTCAGCCAGCTCCGGCGTTTTCCAATCCAGATCCTCGAACGCCCCGAAGGCTTGCGCGACCAGCAGCGGCGACACAACCGCTTCCGGCCCGGCATGGAGCGGGGTGCGGTTGAGCAACAGCCCGAGGGCCACGAAATAGGGCGCGGCATAGCCTCCAGCTCCGGCTTTGAGGATGAAATGTTGGATCAATTCCGCCTTGGTGGCGGGGTCGATGCGTTCCAACGACCCGACGAGGCGGATGAGCTCCGCTGGCGGATTTTTCTGCTGAAAAAGCTTGGATCTCTCGGCATCGACGATGGCTTGCTGCCGCTCGCGGCTGAGCCCGCCCGCGACGCGACGCCAGAGGATGTATTGCTGGAGTTTGACCTGCTTGGATGGGTTCGCGAGGCCGCCGGTGTGCAGCTGCCACAGGTCGTCGATCCGCGCGGGGTCGAGTTCCGCGCCGAAGCCGGGGCGGAGGAAAAACCCCGCGAGGATCAGCAACGCTTCCTCGTGCTCGACGGAATTCGCCCGGCAGGGGATGCAGCGCTTGAGCGTCGTCCAGAGCGTGCGTATCAACATGAGATCCCACTCGTTTTTCGGCATGCCTAAAATGACTTCGAGGCTCTTAAGCAGCCGGCTGGCGGTCAGCGGATCGGCGGGATCGAGGTGGGAGCTGAACTGAGTCACGAGCCGCTGTTTGGCGGTGGCCAGCGCTTCGGCAGCGACGCCCGAATCGCTTTCCGCGACTGCGGCGTTTGGAGTTTCGTCAGCGCGCAGATTGAAGGCGAGCGGCCACACTTGGTCGATTCCGGGGTCCGCGCTCACGCATTCGAGATGCAGCAGGCCGAGCTCGCTCAACTTGGCGGTGAGGTGCACTGGCAGCCGGTCGGCGGCGGGCTGGTCCGCGACGCGGGCGGTGATTTGCAGCGGCGGAAGCTTGTGGAAATTTCCGGCCTTGAAGGCGACCAGCGTCCCGGCCTGATCCTTGTCGTGGCGGGTGGAGTAGTAGCTTTGGAAACGGACGGGACGGTTGAGTCGGAGTTCCAAGCCGGGGTGCGCGATCTGGTATTCGATTTCCGGCTCGGCCCCGCGCGGGAGAATGCAGACGAGCGAAGGACGGCCGTCCTGATGCAGCTCTAAATAGATCGAACGCGCGGCACCGGCCTGAATCCGGGCGCTGCGATGATGCAGCAAACTGCCGCAGCGCGCCGCGCCGCGGGCGACGGCGAGGTCGGGTTCCGGGTTCTCCAGGATCTGCGGATTTTCCTTTTGCCAGCCGCCGATCTGGCTGCGGATTCGTTCGCGCAGGACTTCGGGATAAAGCGATCCGCCGTTGAAAAGGATGGCGTCCACGGCCGGGAGATCGCGCAGAAAACGGGCGAGATAGCCGGTGATTGCACTGTCCGCGGCATATGGCAGGCCCCACTCCTTGAGGGCGATGTCGGCTTCGACAGGCTCGGCGTCGGCCGGGCATTCGGGGTAAAATCCATCGAGCAGGATGGCCATGATTTCCCGCCGCGAAATCATCGCCAACAGCGTTCCCGCGAATAAATTCGAGCCGCGGCCGGGCAGGGAAACCGGGAATTCCTCGTCCGGTTCTCCCTCGGTCGCGAGACAGCGTTCTTTTAAATCCCGGCAGCGCGCGATCAGGTCCTGCCATTGGCTCCCAGCGAGGGTTTCCAGTTTCCCGACAAACCGCGGCTCCAAATGATGGGCGATGGCCAGATCGATATTGTCGCCGCCAAGAAGCAAATGATCGCTCACCGCCACGCGCCGGATCGCCGGTTCCGGTGACCCTGCCTGGCGGCTAATTTCAAAAAGGCTGAAATCCGAAGTGCCGCCGCCGATGTCGATCACGACGACGTTTCCGCCCGTTTCCGGCAACTGGCTCCACAGCGCCAGCGGATCGGCGTGGGCTTCCAGCCAGCGATAAAATGCCGCCTGCGGTTCCTCCAGCAACCGCACCGTCGGTGGAAATCCTGCCTCGGCCGCCGCATCGAGCGTTAGCTTTTGAGCCACGGCATCGAACGACGCGGGCACCGTGATGGTGATTTCCTGAGTGTCGAAAGGGTGCTGGGGAAAGCGGGTGTCCCACGCGCCGCGGAGGTAGTTGAGCAGCAGGGCCGAGGCGCGGATGGGTGAGATTTTCTCCGCCTGGGAAATTTCCTGGGAGCCCCACGGCAGGAAGGCGGCGGCGCGATCCACCGCGTGATGGCCGAGCCAGGATTTCGCGGAATGCGCGACACGGCCTGGCACTTCGCCGGCGCGGGTGCGGGCGAACCGGCCGCAAATCCAGCCCTTGGTTTCCGCCTCGTTAGGGAAGTAGAGGAACGATGGCAGCGTGGTGGATTCGGCGAGGCGGTTGGGAGATTCCCACTGGGGGATGGAGAAGACTTCGGATTGAGCATCCGGCGAGTCCAGCGCCACGAACGCCATGGCGCAATTGGTCGTGCCGAGGTCGATGCCGATGCTGAATTGGGGGGTGGGCATGGAGAATTGAGGCACCGCGAATCTGGCGAATCTAGCGAATCTTTAAGAGAGACAGAGGGAAACGAAGCTTCGTCGGGTAGGCATCTTTCTCGCTTCGCCTGATTCGCTAGATTCGCGGTGCCTATCTCTTACATTTTCATTCCGTGCGGACCTGAAACTCCACTTTCCAGCGTTGGTCGGAGGCGGTGTGATTCATCCAGAGTTCCAGGTTGCCCATTTCGGTGACGACGGAATCGATTCGCACCGGGATGACCTGGCCTTCGGCGAAGCCTTCCAACACGGGCAAATTGACTTCGATGCGGCTGGTTTCCTCCAGTTCGCGTTCGGCATTGGGAAGGATCTGGCCGGGGGTGTCGCCGCTGCGAATTTCCGAGGAAAAGAACCGGAAGCTGGCGGGTTTTCCAGTGACGAGACCGAATTCGCGGCCCTCGATCAGGCATTCGCTGCCTTCCTCCATGCCTTGCGGGACGACGCACAGCGCTTTGACCGGCGGCTTGAAACCCGGCACGGCGGGCGACGAGGATTCGAGTCCGATGTAGTAGGATCGCGCGGTGCCGGCCTTGATGCGGATGCCGTGGCCGGTGGCGCGGTTCCGGCCGTAGAACGCGGCGCCCTTGGCCACGGCGAGGTCCGGCTCGTCGCCGTCGAGGGCGCGCACCGGTTCGCCGCCATTCCACGAGGCGAGCAGTTCGAGCACCCGCTGGCGGACAGGTGCGGCTTTGAAAACGCCGCCGTTGAAAAGGACGGCGCTGGGCTTGAGATAGCTGCCGGTTTGCTCGCCCACCAGCGCGGTGAGCGCTTCGCTGGCTTTGACGTTTTGCAAACTGCGGGTCAGGAAACGGGCGAGATGCTTGCTGATGACCGCATCCGACGCGTACGACAGGCCGAATTCCTGCAACGCCGTGCCGCCGGTTTCATGGGGGAAATCGGCCACTGAAGTCATTTCCAGAAATCCGTCCAGCACGACTTGCTCAAGCGTCCCACGGTCCAAGGTGGTCGCCACCGTATTGGCGAACAGGCTCGAGCCGCGGGCGGGGATGGTCACCGGGATTTGATCGAGCGACGGATCTGAAAACAAGCCGACCTTGGCGACGCTGGCGGCGTGGATGAGCGAGAGGAACTGCCAGTCATCAATGGATTTCCCAGCATCTTCGAGTTGCGAACGAAGCGTGTAGGCGAGCGCGAGGTCCATGTTGTCGCCGCCGAGCAGGAGGTGTTCGCCGACGCTGATCCGCTCGAGCGCGAGATTTCCGCCGCTCGACGTAACGGCGATCAGGCTGAAGTCCGCCGTGCCGCCGCCGACGTCGCAAACGAGGACGATGTCGCCGGCGCCGACCTGCGTCCGCCAGTCGCTGCCGGCCTGGGCAGTCCAGGCGTAGAACGCGGCTTGCGGTTCTTCCAGCAGCACGACGTTCGGCAGGCCCGCAGCTTCGGCGGCTTCGTAGGTGAGATTGCGCGCGACTTCGTCGAAGGACGCGGGCACCGTGAGGACGATCTGTCCTCGCGAGAGTTCCCAGTGGCGGCCCTGCGCGGACTCGGCATAAAGAAATCCCGCTTTGAGATGCGCGAGATACCGGCGCGATGCCTCGAACGGCGACAGCTTGCCCCCGATGGCAGAACCCCACGGCAGCACCGGCTGGCGCGGATCGACGTGGGGATTGGAAAGCCAGGATTTCGCCGAGGTCACCAGCCGGTCCGGCACCAAGGTTCCGTGCTCGCGGGCGAAATGGCCGACGATCCCGGGTTCGGAAGACCAGGGCAGGGCAACATTTTCCGCGGAAAATTCGTCCGGATGGGGAAGATAAAGCGCGGAGGCCAAGGTCGGCTTTTCCCCCATCCGATTCGCCCCGACAAGCTGGGTGATTTCAACGATGGTCAGCTCGCCGGTGTCGAAATCAGCGACCGCGATGGCGCTGTTGCTGGTGCCAAGGTCGATGCCGAGGCTGAATTGAAAACTCATTTTCTCAAAGAGGGAGGGGTCAGGCGGTCTCGACTTGGGCGGGGGCGATCGGGGGCAATCGATCGGCGTTCAGCACCCGGGGAAGCTTGACCGACGTGGTGCGCCAACCTTTGTGAACGACCTTGCCCGTGAACGGCGCTTCGCCTGCGAGATTCCCAACCAGGCAGAATTCGTCGGCAGCGGATCCCGCCGGCACGGTGATCGACGCGCCCTCGGCGACCGCGCTGATGGGTTCGATCTGGAAATGTTCGTTCAACGCCACTTTGCAGCCCTGATGCACGGCGCGGGCCACCAGTCCGACCTCGGCGTCGCTGAAGGGCGTGATGTCCTCCATCAGAAAATCCACGAGCCGGCCTTTTTCCTGGAAAATCCCCAGCAGCGTGACGACCTCGGCCTGCGCCTGGTTTTGCGAAATCGCGACGGACGCAGGCTTTAAAGCCACCGCCACGGCTGGTTTCGCGGGGGTTTTTTCGCCGCCGCTGAGAAGTCCGATCAGCAACGCCGCGGCGATGACGACGGAGGCGATGACCAGATAGTGAGAATACGGTGCGGCTGCGGGGACGAGCAGCGAGGCATTCAGGAGGACCAGCAGGAAGGCGGCGATTTTCACGAAAGGGGTTGGCTTGAATGAGAGTTCTCCCGCGAAGATACGGAGCGCTCTCGCCACCGCCAAGGACTTTGATCGTGCGCCGCGTGCAGATGTATTGCGGTGGGACGCCGCAATCACGGCCTGCCGCGAGACGCGGCAGCCACGGTCGGACTCACTCCGGCGATGCGGGCACCACCAGGGTCGGCACCGTCGCTTTCCGCACCAGCCCCTCCGCCACGCTTCCCAACAACAGCGAGGCGATCACGCCGTGGCCGTGCGAGCCGACGATGACGAAATCCGCGCTGCTGTGTTTCACATGATCCAGCAACGCATGAAGCGGGCTGCCCTCGGCGATTTGCGAAGTGGCGCCCGGCACTTCCACTTGCACGGCGGCGAGGAGCTCCGCCAGCTTGGTGGTCGCGCGGCGTCTGGCTTCCTCCTGGAAGGCGTTCATCGCCGGGAACTCGTCGGGCGTAAACCCATACGCGGTGTAGCTTGGCTCCGGCTCGATCACGTGAAACAACACCAAGCCCGCTTGAAACGAAGTCGCCAGCCGGGTGGCCATTTCCAAGACTCCCGCAGTGGCGTTAGAAAAATCGACGGCTACAACAATGGTTTTCATGGCCGCTCTTTATGACACACATCAATTTCCGTTGGAAAGCTCCATGCGCCGAAAAGAATCCGAGGGCTGGGAGTTCACTCCACTTGCGCGACGGCGAGGGCGGCAATGCCCTCCCTGCGACCGATGAAGCCCATCGTTTCGTTGGTCGTCGCCTTGATGCCGACGCGCTCGGGCGGAATGCCGAGGGCCGCGCCGATGTTCGCCCGCATGGCGTCGCGATGGGGTAGGATTCGGGGAGCCTCAGCGATGAGGGTGGAGTCAACGTTGACGATTTTCAGCCCGGCTGCGGCGGCGAGGTCACGGCATTTTTCGAGGATTCGCAACGAGCGGATGTCCTTGCACGCCAGATCTCCCGGCGGGAAAAAATAGCCGATGTCCGGCTGGCCCATCGCACCTAACACCGCATCCGCGATGGCATGGCAGAGGACATCCGCATCGGAGTGCCCGTCGAGACCATGGGTGTGCGGAATGGTCACGCCGCCGAGGACGAGCGGACGGTTTTCCGCGAACTGGTGAACGTCGTAGCCAATGCCGGTCATGGGGAGAGTTGATCGTGGATGGTTGATTGTTGATAGCAAAGAGGCAGGTGGTGGATTCTTTCTCTTTCCATCAACCATCAACTCTCAACCATCAACTTCTCAAAGAATTTCCTCGATCGGAATGCGGCCGTTAGTCGCAACGATGGAGTAGGCGTCGTCATAGCCGGCGAGGGGTGTTAGATCCACCTTGCCACCAGCGGTTTCGACGAGGAGCTGACCGGCGGCGATGTCCCAGAGCGAGATGCGGGACTCGATGTAGCCGTCAATCCGGCCGCTGGCGATGTAGGCCATGCCGAGCGCGGCTGACCCCATCATGCGCATCTTGCGGGCGCGCAGGGAGGCTTTGTGAAAACGGTCGATGCCGGTGCGCAGCGCATCGTCGTCCTTGCCGCAGCCGACGTAGAGGATGGATTCGCCGAGCGTTTCGCGGCTGCTGGTGGTGATCGGTTTGCCGTTGAGCATGGCCGGGCCGCCCTTTTCGACGGTCCATGTCTCGCCGACCATCGGGTCATGAATCACGCCGACGGTGATTTCCCCGGCGACGCGCAAGGCGATCGAGATACAGAAATGGGGAATGCCATAATAGAAATTCACGGTGCCGTCGATGGGATCGACGATCCATTGGCGTGAGGATTCCTGATTACCGGCGATGCCTTCCTCGCCGTAAAGCGCGTCGCCGTCGCGGGCTCCTAGCAGAATCTGCGTGATGAGTTCCTGCGACTCCTTGTCGAGCGCGAGCTTGATGTCGTGGTCGCTGGCTTCATCGACGACGGCATCGCTGCCGAAATGTTTGCGGAGGAGTTTGCCCGCTTCCAGGGCGGCGTGGGTGGCGAGATCGAGATCGGACATGGTGGAGAGGTTGATGGTTGAGAGTTGATAGTTGATGGGCAGAGGAAGAGTGGAGGGCGGAACAAGTCTTGGTATTTTCTATCAACCATCAACTCTTCACCATCAACTTCTTCAAAGCGACGATGGCATCGACGAGTTGGAGGGAGAGGTCGTGCTTCGAGGCGAAGGGAAGCGCTTCGGTGCGGTCGGGATAGACGAGGAGCACTTGGTTATGATCCGAATCGAAGCCGATGCCGGGTTGGGAAACGTCGTTGGCGATGACGAGGTCGCAGCGTTTGCGGGTGAGCTTTTCGCGGGCGTTGGCTTCGAGATTTTCGGTTTCTGCGGCGAAACCGACGAGGGTGCCGGTGAAACCGAATGGCTGGCGGGCGGAACCAAGGATGTCGGCGGTGCGGACCAGTTCGAGCGAAAACGATTCCCCGGATTTCTTGAGCTTTTGCGGCTCGTAGTTGGCGGGCGTGTAGTCGGCGACGGCTGCGGCGAAGATCGCGATGTCCATGCGCCCGATGTGTTTCGAGACGACGTCATGCATCTCGGCGGCGGTTTCCACGGGGATGAAATCGACGTGATCGGGAACATCCAGGGCGGTGGGACCGGAGACGAGCAGCACCGAGTGACCTTCGTGGATGAAGGCCCCGGCCAGGGTGTAGCCCATTTTTCCTGACGACCTGTTGGTGAGGAAACGAACCGGGTCAATCGGCTCCCGGGTCGGGCCGGCGGTGACAAGGACTTTCACGCCGGGAGTCTGTGCCGTCCGCGGGAGGTGGCAAGCGGAGATGTCACCGCAGTGTCGCGCAGCGCCTTACGATATCGCGGCTCATGGGGGAACCCCGTGACCATCGCCTATTGCCACTGTGTGACATCCCTGAATTCGGGGGGAAATCTCCCGGCGACTGAAGGCCACGGCTACCTTCAAGTGTCACTCGGCGACAAAGATCATCGAATCCTTGAAGGCATTCGCCTGAAGTCTGAACTTCAGACGATCCCGTTCCGAATCGACCCGATCTTCAAGCCACCCGCCGACGGCGCAGCAGACCGGCCCCGAGCAGCAGCCCCGCCAGTGCGCTGGTCGGCTCGGGGACGGCGGTCCAGGTGAGGGTCGAACCATTGAAGGTGAAGGTGCCTTGCGATGCAGAAGCGAGAGTAACATTGGTCGCACCATTATAAACCTCGAAAGCATTGAAAAGTTGACCGGGGCTAGCTTCGGCAAATGAACCCGTTCCGGCGAAGATATCGTTCCAGATTTGGGTTTGGTCCCAGAAGGTGGAGGCAATGTTCGCAGTGCCGGTTAGAACAATCCGAAAAATCGCTCCGCTCGCCACGGCCAGGCTGGTAGAAGTGAGCCCGTCGTAATTCGTGCCGCGAGTTCCATCGACTGCGACACCGTTGTGATCCACGTCGCTGTTCAGTTCCCAAGAGAAGATCGAGTTACTTTCAAATGAGGTCGCACCGGTAGTTAGCACGCCGGGACTGTTGCCAGGTCCTACGATACCATCGTTTTTCACCGTAACCGTCCCGCTAACGGTCCCGGTTCCGCCGAGGGTGCCGCCGGCATTTACCGTCACTGCGGAACCTGAGGCGAGCGAACCGTTCACGGCCAAGATGCCGCCATTGATGGTAGTGGTGCCCGTGTAGGTGTTTGCGTCACCCAGAGTTTGGGTTCCCGACCCGGATTTCACGAGGCTGATCGCGCCGGTGATCACGCCGGAATTAGCATCCGTACCGTCGCCGTAGCTGTAGGTTCCTGAACCACCAATGGTCAGAGTGGCGGCGAATGCGGAAGTCACAGTGTTGTTGGTGGCGGTCGCGTTGGTGCCGGTGGTTGAACTAAGTCCGGCGATTTGCTGGTCGCGGGCGTTTAAGTCCAGCGTGCCGAGGTTGGTGCTGGCGGCTTGGCCAACTGAGACGACCGTGCCGGTGGGCAGGCGGTCGTTGCCGGTGGTGAGCTTAACGATGCCGTTGTTAATGGAGGTGCTGCCTGTGTAGGTGCTGGTGCCGCCAAGTTCGAGCGTGCCGCTACCCTGCTTGGCCCAAGAGCCGGTCTCGCCGGTCTTGTTGGCGATGGAGTTGTTGTAGATCAAAGTTCCGGCCTCTGGGGAGCTGATTGCGGTTCCTGCGGCATCTCCGACGAAAATGTCGCGTCCGGCCCCAAGAGTGACAGTTAGAGAGTCACTTGCCTTGGCGAAACGACCGCCGTCGATCACGATGTCGTTGGCGGCATTACCCATGCTGCCGTCAGCGGTGAAACGAACTTCGCCACCAGTGATGTTGATGTCGCCGGTGTAGGTGCTGGCGGCATTGGTGATTTCGAAGCGGCCATCGGTTCCCGAATTCGCGGCGAAAGTAATGCCACCCGTTCCCGTGTTTGAAATAATCGCGCTGAGTGTATTTGACCCGTTGTTTCCTTGTGTGAGGGTGCGGTTGGCATTACCAAGCGAGACATTGTTAGCAAGGCTGAGATTGGCGGTGCTGCTTGCGATAGACACATTGGTTGCCAGTTCGCCGAACTGCACGTTACCGCCAATCGTGATTCCTCCACCAAAGCGGGTATTGGCGAAACTCCGATTGCCAGTCGATGCCAGCGTTCCCCCGTTCATCACCAGAGTATTTGTTGCTCCGCTACCCAGCCCTGTCGTTCCACGAGCAATGACGGTTCCCGCATTCAGCGTAAAGCCGCCCGTAAAATCACCAGCGCCAGTTCCAAACACACCGGCACCATTTTTGCTGAAGCCAGTTCCAGCGGCGGTTGAAACAGAGTTTCCGTTTAGGTCAAAGAGCCCGCCTGCTCCGACATCGATTGTCCGGACCAAGCCTCCGGTGGCATAGGTGCTTCCAATAGAAGCAAAAGAGACACTAACACCGGATGCAACGGTAACGTTTCCAACATTCGTAGTAGCTCCCATCCCGGCGAACGTATAGGTGCCTGAAGTGAATGAAACGGCGTTGTTCGCAGTGAAGGCGCTTGTGTAGGGTGAGGTGTCTGCACTGTTGTTCCAGCGAGAGGCGTTCCAAGCGGTAGTAGCGCTAGTGGATGTGAAGGAAACTTGGCCTTGGGCGATCCCGATCGAAGCGGCGGCGAGGGCGAGAACTGAGAATTTCAATTTCATGAGAAATGATTGGTGGAAGCTTGGTCAAAAGGGGGCGACACGCGGAAGCTAGGATGACTCCCCGCCATAGCCTTCCCTCTAACGTGAGACGAAATCGTTGCACAGCGGTGGAGGGAACGGGCAGAGACATTCCCAGTGCGAAGGCAAGGGGCGGAAAGTGGCGCGAGGCGGGCTAAATGAATTTCGCGGTCCGGTGACGATTTGGTTGGACGATCATCCTTCAGCGAGTCGGGCGTTGGGTTACGTTTTCCCTCCCATGACGTTTCCCCCTGCCACGCCCCCCCGGGTCAACATCGATATGGCATTTCTGCTGCGTCAGGTTACCAGTCTGGCGGACGTGAAACGGAAACGGCGGACTTGGAATGAGTTCGGCGAGAAGGCGTTTCAAGACCTTGACAGGGCATCGCCGGGAAGCCGCAGGCTGAAGAGCCGCATTGAGCCGGACCGCGCTTCCGCAGCCAGTTATTGGGGGATGGTGAAGGAGCTGGTTCATGCCGTGGTGGGATCGCGGGACCCGGCCTATGACGGAATCCGCAGGCGGCTGGGCGATTTGCGGGAACCTTCGACCCCGCTGCTGCTTTCCACCCTGAGCTTGTGGCTGGCCGGGGTGTTAGGGATTTCCGTGTCGGTGACGGGGCCGCTGGTGGCGGTGATGCTCTACGGGGTGGCGGAGGCGGGAGGCGATTGGGAGATTCTGAAAGGGTGACCCAAGTGTTGGCCTCTTGACCGCGTCGATTCGTGCCCCACCTTCGGCCATGGCGGGGACAATTTTGCTGATCGGTGGAAACTCGGGGATCGGCCTGGCGACGGCGCGGCTGTTGCAGGCACAGGGAAATTCGGTGATCGCGGCCGCGCGGACTGCCGGACCTTTGGAGGAGTTGGGGATTCCAGTGCAGCCGTTCGATGCGTTCAATCCCGGGGCGCTGGTGCTGCCGCCGACGCTCGATGGCTTCGTTTATTTTCCCGGAAGCATCACGCTCAAGCCGTTTCACCGACTCACTCCAGAGGATTTTCTCAATGACTATCGGGTCAACTGCCTCGGTGCCGTTTCCGCGCTGCAAGCGGCATTGCCGACACTGAAAGCCGCGCCGTCCGCCTCGGTCGTGCTCTTCTCCACGGTCGCCGTGGCGCAGGGGATGTCGTTCCATACTTCCATCGCCGCCGCCAAGGGAGCGGTGGAAGGGCTGGTGATTTCCCTGGCCGCCGAGCTTGCGCCGAAGATTCGCATCAATGCGATCGCGCCTTCTCTAACCGACACGCCGCTTGCGGGAAATCTTCTGAACTCGGAGGCGAAAAAGGAAGCCTCCGCCAAGCGCCACCCACTGCAGCAGGTCGGCGATCCCGAAGACGTGGCGCAACTGGTGGCGTTCCTGCTGTCCGACGCGTCGAAGTTTTTTACCGGCCAGATTCTGCGACCTGACGGCGGACTTTCATCGATCCGCACTTTCTAACTCCCGCATGAACGTCGTCCTCGTTTTTCCCCATCAGCTTTTCGCGAATCACCCGGCGATCCATGAGCACAGGGAAATTTATCTCATCGAAGACCCGCTGTTTTTCGGAAACGACCCGCGCTGGCCGACGGCAATGCACCGGCAGAAGCTCATGCTGCACCGCGCCTCGATGAAGGCCTACGCCGCCGAACTCGAATCCACCGATCACGTCGTTCACTACGTCGAGGTGCCTAACGGGTCGTCCCTCGACAGCGCCGATCTGCTGGACCATGAGTTGCCCGCCGGCCTGGTGGAGATTCACCTAACTGATCCCGCGGATGACATTCTCATGAAGCGGGTCAGCCGGTTTGCCCTAAAACGCGGAGCCCGGGCGATCGTCCACGCTTCGCCGAATTTCATCAGTCCGCCTGAATTTCTGGAGACCCATCTGGCGACGAGGAAGAAGCCATTCATGGCCAGGTTCTACGAGCAGCAGCGCAAGAGGATGAATGTGCTGCTGGAAAAGGACGGCACAGCACTCGGCGGCAAGTGGTCGTTCGACACCGAGAACCGCGCGAAACTGCCGAAGGCTCACGTCCCCCCACGCGAACCTCGCATCGCAGGGAATTCCTACACGCGAGAAGCGGCGGACTACATCACCCGTAAATTTTCTAACAATCCCGGCTCTCTGAACCATTTCCGCTGGCCGGTCACCCGCGCGGACGCGGAAATCTGGCTTGACCAGTTCATCGACGAACGCCTCGAATCGTTCGGCGTTTACGAAGATGCGATCTCCACCGTCCACGCCACGATCTATCACTCTGCCATTACTCCGGCGCTGAATATTGGGCTGCTAGATCCGCAGGACGTGATCGACCGGGTCATCCGAAAAGCCGCCCACGCGGACATCCCGATGAACTCGCTGGAAGGCTTTATCCGCCAGGTCATCGGCTGGCGCGAGTTCATGCACGGCCTCTATCGGCACCGGGGAACGGAGATTCGCAACGGCAACTTTTGGAAATTCGACCGTCCGCTACCCAAGTCGTTTTACGACGGCAGCACCGGCATCCCGCCGGTGGACCGGGTGATCCGCCAGCTCCTGGACGACGGCTGGTGCCACCACATCGAGCGGCTGATGGTGTTGGGAAATTTCATGCTGCTCTGCCGGATCCGGCCGGATGACGTCTATCGCTGGTTCATGGAAATGTTCGTCGATTCCTACGACTGGGTGATGGTTCCGAATGTGTATGGCATGTCGCAGTTCGCCGACGGCGGCACGTTCACCACCAAGCCCTACATCTCCGGTTCGAACTACATTCTAAAAATGTCCGACGAGCCAAAAGGCCCGTGGTGCGCGATCTGGGACGGACTTTTCTGGACCTTTATCTGCGACCACACACCGTTTTTCCTGAAAAATCCGCGCCTCTCGATGATGGCGAGAAGCTGGGAAAAGCAGTCACCTGAAAAACAAGCCGCGCATCGCAAAGCGGCCGATGATTTTCTAGCAACACTCTAACTTCGACCACGATCACCCTTGGGGTTCCATCAAAGAGCACGCAACCTTGCGGGGGCGGGCGTCGAGACGGGAGTTGAGGTTCATGTTGCGGGTGATATTGATAACAGGGCGGTTTGTGGGGGTTGCTGTGTCTCTCCGTGTTCGGCATCTTGCTAGATTGCTTGGAGTAGGTTCTTCATCAAACGATCTGGATGATGAAATAGCGCCCGATAGACAAGAGCCGCTGGAAAGATCAGCCAACAAAAAGCAATGCCTAAAAACGCCATCCAATACTTGGCAAACCCGCATACCCCGATCTCGTAATCAACACGAGATCCTGATCCGCTTGGCGTGATTCGGATCGAGCCATTCTTAGGTAGTAAAGGCGCGCTCTGAGTCAGGTATGTCCCATATCGAAAATTAATCATCTCACTCGATTGACTACGGATCTCGAAATTGCCAGCTGCCATTGCTGCCCTGAGGCGGGTGGAAACCTCACTTGGTGCGAAATCAGATTGTGCTGAGCCTGTGATCATAATGGTTGGGTGTTGTGATGTCAGGGGCGCAGTTCTATTTCTTTGCCGAACGTAGATTTCGTTAGCTCCATCACGGTGATCGGCGGGACGTTCAGGAGACAGTGCTCGCTGCGGGAGAGATCGAAGAGCTTGTGATCGGCAATCTGGAGCGACACCTGATAGGTGATAAAAACGGTTTCCGGTCCCATCGAGAGGGCGATGTTAGAAAGCAGTTTTTCCCTCAGCTCGCGGTCCATGATGGTGAAGGGGATCCCCGAAACGATATAGTCCGGCTCCGTGATCCCCATGTTTTGCAAGGTTTCCACCAAGTGCAGCGCATCGGTGTGGACCACGGTGACCCGCTTGTCATGGGCGAACTGCTCCTCCAAGTGCGCTGCGAAATGATCGTCCAGTTCGATGAGGATCAACTTGGATTCCGCGTTCATCCGCCGGACGATCTGGCGGGTGTGGCAGCCTTCTCCCGGGCCGAGCTCGATGACCACCCGCGGCCTCGAGAAATCGATCCGTCTCGCAGTCTTGCGGGTGAGAAACCCGGAACTGGGCAGCAGGTAGCCGACGCGGATCGGATTTGCGAGGAGTCGCTTGAAGAAGAGGATGCTCATCGGGAGATGTTAGGAAAAGCAAAGCAGTGCGCGTGGCACCGGTCCAGCACGGGTATTCAGGATCATGGAGCTTCCAAGGATTTCAACTCGATCTTGCGGAACCAGACCGGCTGCCCCTCCGCCTGGAGCGCGATGTGGCCGAAGCCCAGAAGCTTGTTGGCCCCGGCACCCATCAGGTCGGTGGCGGGTCCGAGTTCGTTCCGGGGATCGAGTTGCGGCCGTTGGTAGCGAAGGACTTCGACCCCGTTGATGCGGTGGATCACCTGCTCGCTGCCACGGACTTCCACCTCCACCTTCACCCATTCCTCCGGAGGAAAGGTCGGCGCGGCGGACTCGACGATGTGCTGGATCACGAGTTTGCCATCCATTTCCAAGTTCGTCCCGGGCGAGCAGACGTTGGCGGTCGGGCGCTTGCCTTTTCCTTCGTCCGCGAGGAATTGGACTTCCATGCTGCAGGGGAATCCCTGGTCGTGCTTCATGCTTTGGGGGGGACTGCGAATGGATCATGACGCCGCTGTTGAAATTCACGTAGCTCGGCGCGTCGGCCATCATTTTGCCGGTGAACCGGTATTCCAGCCGCAGGATGTAGTGGGAGTAGGCGATGTTCGTGAAAAGATGTCCGAACCGGGAGTCGAACTTCTGATAGCCGTCATAGGAAACCTTGATCATTCCGTCCTGGGCCAAGAAAGTGTCGGCGAAATTTACCCCCGTCGCGTGGCCTTGGAATTTAGGAGTCCAGCCGTCGAGATTTTCACCATTGAAAAGCGGAACCCACGGATGTTCTTCCGCCAGTGCGGGCGAAATCAGGATGAGAAACAACGCGAGGCCAGCGAGTGAGGATGGGATTTTCATCGGAAGAAACAGGGCATAACCCGGCGCTCCGCAATTTCCAAGCTCAGGATGCGCTCCGCTTGGGAGCCCTGCAAAAAGGAGGCGGCCCGACTGATCATCCTCTAGGAAAAACCCATTAACCCGGAGGCATCTCAGTCGAACCGCCTTGTCTTGCGACGCGGGGGATTTAGCACCGCCCGTGCCAATTGTCTCCGGGAAAAAGCCGTTATTCTGGATCGAAATCGTCACCTTTCCGGATTGGCCCGGGAGCGGTTACCAACCTTGGACTGCGGCAGCCTGCTGCCGCTTCGTCTCCGCAGCCCTGCTGCGAGACGCTCATTCCCCATCCTTCTCCGCAATCTCGTCATACTTAAAACTCACAATCGTCCTCACCCAAGCCGGACTCACCGCCTTCTTGAATTCCGCCGCACTGCACCACTTCCAGTCCGACCCAACCGCCACCAAATTGTGATGCACCGCGTTCTGGTGCACATAATGCAGCCGTGCCAGATAACTCTTCTGATGGGTTAGATGAGTCTCCCGATAATTTTGCCACAGCCGCGTCCGCCCCGGTTGGCCATCTTTCCGGTTCAGCTTCTTCGTCGTTAGACTGTGCAGTTTCCGAATCATCAACCCCAGCGACTCCGCCGCGCCGTCATTTGTCGAGGGGCTGTGTCCGATGAGGTGATAGTGATTGGAAAAAATCGCCCACGCTTCGAGTTTCCAGCCGAACTCTGCGACCAGAACGAACAGCATATCTTGAAACCAATCCTTCTTCTCATCGTCCGCCAGTAAATGCGCCTGGCCCGAAGTGCGCGCGGTCACAAAATAGACGCCCGCCGATCCTAACCGATGCGGAGGCGCGTGAGGCCAGTCCCGGGTTCCCTTCGCACAGTCTTCGTCCGATGGCTCGTTCATGACATGAGTCCTTGGTCTGCGGCAGCCCGCGGCCGCGGGCG
>JANMSI010000109.1:0-2794 GCA_031389115.1 Akkermansiaceae bacterium | reverse complement strand
ACACCCACCAGCACTTCCTCCGGCAGACCGGGACTGAAGCGCGTTCCGCCAAAATGCATGAGGTTCCACTCCTTGCCATCCGCCGAGTAGTAGCTCGCCATACTATCGCGATGACGGATGATGCGCACCCAGCACGGCAGCGTCTGAACGTGCGCGATGTCGTCCGGTTGCCACGCGGTGCCGCCATCCGTCTGCCGCGCCGTCATCGCCGGACCATCGCCGAATCGGAAGCCATTAAACGCGTTCTTGAGAAAGCGAGCGTCCGGAGCCGTGCTCGTCCGGATCATCAGCCCCGCGCCGACGGATTTCTGCGAAGCCGCCGTGATCCGGCAGGTGGCGACGAAATCGCCCTTCACAGCAGTGTAGGCGAACGTTCCGCTGTTCCCCGCCGTCTCAGCGATGGTGCGGATGGTGAATGCCTTCGTGCCGGCATCATAGCTGACGGCACCCGGCTTGCGCACGGTGCCAATGTCCGCCACCGTCCAGCCTATAGGGAGATTTGTCATCTCCGCCGCCCAGGTGGAGGCCGGAGGGGTCAGAAGAGCAAATAGAACTCCTAACGAGCCGGTGATTTTTCGATTAATATTGAGATAGCGCATGTTGAATCAGGTGATTGAGGGGTGAATGAGTGAATGAGGCTTGCGGCTGCGGTTTCATGTAGCGGAACAAAGCCGTCCCGGCGGTGCCGGGTTGCTGGCGTCCCGCCCGCAGGTCACCCGCAGCGGTCTGGATGACCGCTGGCCAGCACCAGCGGGACGCCCATGTCGCCCTCCGCCGCAGGTTGTTAAATAAATTTCCGGTCGCACCCGTGAATGAAGGATGTTAGGCGTGGTTTATTACTGCCCGGCGGACGAGGGCCTCCAGCGAAACATGTTCACCTTCTGCGCGCCGTCGTCTTCGGCGAAGAGGATGTATTCGCCGTCTTTGCGCTTCATGGCGTTGATGGCGTTGTTAAAGTCGAACCAGCCACAGTAGCCGGCGACCTCGGGACCGGGCAGGAAGCGCTGGACCATTTCGCCGGTCTTCGGATCGAGCGCTTGGATGGAAGTTTTCTTCACCCCGCGCTCGCTCAGGCCGCCGATGAAGAGGTAGCCGCCTTGCGCGTCGCCGGCATAGCTGGCGCAGAAGAAGTTGTTGGCCTCATTGCCCCCGCCAGCCTTGCCGGCCTCGTAAGGCAAGTCCCGTTGCCAGAGACTCTTGCCGAGGGCTTTGCTGGACCGCACTTCGGCAAAGCCGCTGAGGATCGAGCCCACGCTGCCGCCGTGATCGTTACTGTCTCTCGGGCGGTCTTTCGTGAAGCCGCCGATGAAAAGGCGGTCAAGCGCGGCATCATAGGTCACATGGCTGGCCTCGATGAATGGCGCGGACACGGGGTAAGTCTCCGTTGGCTCCTGCGTATAGACCGGCACGCCGTGTTCGTTCAGACCTTGATTGCGCCAGCAGCGGACTTCCTTGCCACCGCTGCTCCAGATGTCGCCGTTAGCATCCACCGTCCAGCATTGGGCAAAAACCGCGAGCTTGGGACCGACCTCGTTCGGGTCGCTCTTGCCATCGCCGTTCTTGTCGATCCACAGGCCGTTATTCGAAACCTTGCCGCAGGGGATGGCGATCTCGCTGCCTTCGCTGAAGCGATAGAGCATCCAGCCGTTGCGAGCGTGCTCGTGCAGAAAGAGGATGCGCTTGCCACCGATGCGCCGCAACACGGCCGCGTTGACGGCACCGCCGTTGCTGGTGTTGCGCTTGTCGTCGGGATAGGTGAATGGGTCGAACGTCAGCGCGTTATACACTGCTTCCTGCCCCGGGCCTTTGCTGAAATCCATCGTGTAGCGATGGGTCTGGGTGAACACATCCACGCCATCGGTGCCGGGATCTCCATCGGCAGCTTCCTGAAACTCCAAGCCTTGGCGCTCCCATACAATGTTTTTCCCGGTCGGATCGTATTTGCGCAGCAACGCGCCGCCCGTCCAGCCCATACGCGGTGCCATTGCGAGGTAGAGACAGCCCGTGTCGTCGAAGGTGATGGCGCGCGGGAAGTAGAGATGCGCGGCGTCCACGCGGCCCGAAATTTTGTTTTTATAGACTCCACCGAGTTCGCCGAAGCGACCGGCTGGCTTGCCTTGGGCATCGAAGATCCACACGCATTGATTCGGTCCGGCGTCGCAGACATAGAGTTGGCCGGTCAGCGGATGGATGGCCATGTGGCCCGGTTCCACGATCGCGTCGAGCGTGACGGTGCGCTCGGCCACCTGCTTACCATCCACGGTGAAGTAATGAATCTTCCCTGGATGCTCGCGATCAACCGGCTTGCCGTCGGGACGCGTTTCGAGTGAAGTGCCATCCACGCCCGGCTTGCCATCAGCCGCCGGAATCTGCGGTGCTTCGGGCGCAGTGCCGGGACGTTGCACGACCCAGAGCCCGCCTTTTCCATCGAGCGCGATCCGGCTGGGGCGTGGCGAGCGGAAGCTCGCGACTTCCGCGAGGCTGGCCGCGTCCAGCACGATCACTCGTTCGTCATAGGCTTCCGAGACATAGACTTTGCCGCCGCCCGCTGCGAGTCCGGTGATGTGTTTGAGTTTGCCCGAGAGTCCGGGCACCTGGTTCTTGGCCGAGCTGGGGGCGGCGGTCGTGTTCGATGGATCGAGCCGTTCCAGCATCGTCGTGCCATTCCAATTTCCGCCCGATCCTTCGAAGATGAATTTACCATCTGCCGCGATAGCGCTGCTGCCGCCGTTCTGTAGTTGATACATCCAAAGGAGATTGCCATCTAGATCATAGACCGAGGAGTCGTAAGCCT
>JANMSI010000010.1:0-38465 GCA_031389115.1 Akkermansiaceae bacterium | reverse complement strand
CCGCGTTGAAGACCGCCTCCGAGACCTACCTCAAGGGCATCCTCGCCTACACCGAAGACGAAGTCGTTTCCTCAGATTTCATCCACGACAAGCACTCGTCGATTTTTGACGCCGGCTCGTCGATCGAACTGAATCCCACCTTCTTCAAGCTCATCAGTTGGTATGACAACGAGTGGGGCTACTCCAACCGCGTCATCGACCTCCTCACCGACGTCGTGAAAAAAGGGATCTAATCACTCCCGCTAGAAACCGATTTGAAAACGGCAGTCCGCAAGGGCTGCCGTTTTTGTGTTGCGGCGATCGCCGGTCCACCATGGAGGGGCTTGGATTCATACCAAATTCCTAAATTCATGTGACTCAAGAGGCGTCGGGCAGAATGCCCGCACCACAGTGGCGCGGGCATTTTGCCCGCCGCCTTCTATTACTTTAACTTAGGATTTTGGAATCAGGGGCTGGGGGCTAGCGAAGAATCCTCTTTTCTGACCTCTAGCCCCTCGCCCCGGACCCCCTTATCTCAGAATCTCGTCCGACAATTCATTCTCATCTTCCTCCTGCCGCGGCCAGTGGATGGACAGGGTATCCCCAAGCCGCCGCAGTCCTTCCCGCATCGCTTCGAGCGGACCCGTCTCATGCATCTCGTTGACCATCGCCTTCACCGCATCCCGCCAGTAGTCGGACGGCACTACCGCATCGAAACCGCTATCGCCGATGATCACCACCTTCTTCATGCGCACCATCATGACGATCAACGCACCGTTGCGGTCACGGGTGTTGCGCATCCCAATCCGGTCAAATGTCCGCCAGGCGAAACGTTCCGGCCGGAAGATGAATTTGTAGGTCACGCAGATCCGGATCTCCGCGCTGGTGCGTGCTTCCTGTTCGCGGATCGCCTCGACCAGCAAGGCCTCCTCTTCGGTTGTTAGGAAGAATTTCATGGTTGATCGAATTTCACCAATCGCCGCTGGCTCCGCCGCCGCCGCTGTCACCGCCGCCACCGGAAAAGCCACCACCACCTCCCCCGCCGCCCCAGCCGCCGCTCGACGAACCGCCGCCCGACATGGGCGACGGCCCCATCGTGCTGAAAATAACGTCGGCCGCTGAAAAGGATCGCGACGATAACAGCCGCAGGACAATGAATCCCAAAATCAAAATCACGAAGATCATCGGCGGCGAGATCCCGTCCCTCCCCTGCCCGTCGAGCCGGGTCTTACCGGTGCCTTTGTATTCGCCCTTGGCCGCAGCGATCATCGCATCGACACCGGCGTTGATCGCGCCCTCGCGATTTCCCTCGCGGAGTTGCGGGGCGACCACGTCCGCGATGATTTGCTTCGACCGGGCATCCGGCAGCACGCCCTCCATGCCGAATCCGGTGTGGATCCGCATCTTGCGGTCGTCGGCGAAAATTAACAGAATCGCGCCGTTGTCCTTATCCGCCTGGCCCGGTTTCCACCGTTCGAACAAGCGCTGGCTGAAGTCGAACAACTCCTCTCCCTCGGGAATCTTCGGGAAAATCGCGACGACAATCTGCGACGAGGTTTCCCGCTCGAAGGCTTTCAGCTTCGCATCCAGCGCATCGAAAACACCCGGACTCAGCCACTTCGCATCGTCGCGAACATAATAGGGCGTCGGACTTGCCGGCAAGGGACTCGCGGCCTGGGCGAACCACCCCAAGCCTAACATCAAGGAGAGGAGTATCACCCACAGCGCCGGACGATCGCGAACTCCGCTCATCGGCCGTTAGTTGGCGGGAACCGGCTTGCCGCCGAAGTCGAATTTTACCTCGGGAGCCTTCTCGGCCCCGGCGTCGGCTTGGAAATACGGCTTCGGATGGAATCCAAACATCCCGGCGAACAGCACCGCCGGGAACTTGCGCACCTGGGTGTTATAATCCTTCGCCACCTCGTTGAACCGGCCGCGCTCCACAGCGATCCGGTTTTCCGATCCCTCAAGCTGCGCCTGCAAGTCGCGGAAGCCCGCGCTCGCCTTGAGGTCCGGATAGTTTTCCGCCACCACCAGCAGCCGGCTCAGTGCGCTGCTGAACTGCCCCTGCGCTTCTTGGAATTTCTGCAACGCCGCCGGATCCTCCGGGGCCTTGCTCATGTCGATGTTCATCTTGCCCACCGAAGCCCTGGCGTTCACCACACTCTCCAGCGTGGATTTTTCGAAATTGGCGGAACCCTCCACCGTCTTCACCAGATTTGGCACCAGATCGGCGCGGCGTTGATACTGGTTCAGCACCTGCGCCCAAGCCGCATCCACTCCCTGCTGTTTCCCGACGAGTCCGTTATAACTACCCGCTACGGACATCGCGAGGACGACGACCAACCCGACAATCACGATAAGAACGACCCAAATTTTTTTCATGGCCGCAATGAATAGGCGTGCGATCCGGCGGCGTCTATCGATTTTCGAAATCCTAAAATCGCTCACTTTTCAGCGAGAGCATCCGCCAATCATGGGCCTGCACTGAAATCGGCCGGACGATGCGCTCGACAAAATGGCGCGGCCAGATGGTGCCATCCGGTGCCTTCCAATGTTCGGAAAACGTCACTTCCACATCCGCGCCGCGGGTGGCGGCGAAGCCATCGATGCTGAATTGAAATTGCCGCATCAGTGCGGAGTCCCGGCCGATCCAGACGATGAATCGATCCGCTTCCGAGCGCCCGATGCCGGGCTGCAGGGTTCCCTGGACGCCGTCGCAGATTTCTCCCCCAACCTTGCGGGACCCCACCAGGCCGAGTCCGGTGGCGCGGGTTTTCAAATAAGACGGCCCGAACAGGAAAATGGTATAAGCATCCGCGACCAGTGCGGCGGCATCATTTACATCCGGGTCGGAATTTCTAACACCACCATAACGGACTTCGATCAATCCCGGCGCGCGCACCACCTCCTTGGTGCCGCCGGGTCCTGTGTGGACCTGGCGCACGCGGCGGCTGCCAGGCAAATAGACTTCCGTGGAGCTTTTGCGGAAGTCTGCGTCAACCAGGACGGGTTGGATTCTTGCCGCGATGCCCGACCATTTACCCGCGTAAGCCACATCGACTCTGCGCAGCTTTTCCCAAGGATCGCCGCTGGCGGCCGAAGAACGGACAAGCAGACGACGTGCTGCCGCAGAATCGCCCGTGACAGGCATGGATCCTGGGACCGGCAGGCTGGAACAGGCGGGTAGCAGCGCGAGCGAAAGCAGGATGAATTTCCACATGCGTAAGCCGTCGCGCGAATTTGGAACCGATCAAGGGTGTTTCCAGAAAGGCGGCGGGTTTTGTATCGGGCGTTAGAACCCGCTATTGGTAATCTTCCTCTCCGCTTCTGGGCGGACCATTGAGCCTCTGCTCCAATAGCCGCCGATGTTTGGTGACGCGACCGCTGACCCGCTTGCGCCATAGGCGAAAGCTGGAGGGTTTCAACTCACGGCGCATGATTCCGATCACTTCGCTCTCCACCAGTCCGGTGCGCTTGGCGATCTCTTCGAAGCTGGTGCGATCGTGCCATGCGAGGCGGATGATGAGGGAAATCAGTTCGGGCGAGTGTGCGGATTTCATGGTGCGGGATGTTGAAGATGGTGGCTCATTTTTTCCCAGAACGGGAAAAACCCAGCGCTGGCCATGGCAAAGGCGTGCGCGTCAGACGGCCGCCGGATCAGCGTGAGAAGGATATCGCGGACGCCGAGTTGTTCTGCTAGTCGCGGGACCAAATCACTCACCGGACCGACGGTCGGCGCGAACGCAACAACCTGTGTGAGCCGGTGCGATGTAGCCCACTCTGCAAGGCCTAACACGGGATCGTCCCCATCGATCAACGCCGTGGGACACCGATAATGACTTGCCGACCTAGCAAGCCCATCGCCAACGACGGCGCTGAGGGCCACCAGCCGATTCGCGCTGAGCCAGGAATCTCCGTGCTCGTCCGACAAGGCGGCCACCGCGACCGGAACAAGAGAGGCAAGCGGTCCGATCTCCGGTGATAGATCATCGGCATGAAGCCATAACCCGACCCGCTCGGTGGCGGCGGTGAATGCGGTGGGGTAGTCCGGCAGCGCATACTTAGTCGGCGTGGTTAGATCGATCTGAGGGGTCGGCTTCACGACCCCGTCCGCGATTCGATGAATCCCGGTGCGGTCGCCGAACGATGCGGGATGGGCGAATCTCTCAAGGTTAGAGAGGCGCACGATGTAGCTCTTCCCGGGTGTCTGCAGCCCGGCCACCCAGCGCCAGGAAAGAGTGTTACTGGCGGGATCGGCATCGAGGAGGTGGCGGAAGAAGAAATCCGCGCCGAGCTCCCATGGCAACCTTTCCGCATGGATCCAAAAACTAGCCCACCACATGCGAGCGTGATTGTGAAGGTATCCGGTTTCCACCAACTCACGGGCTAGCAGATCCATGCAGGCCACACCGCTATTCCCTGCCGCCACTGCGTCCGCTTTGTCCAAAACTTCTTGCGGTAAAGTCGCCCGCAGCTCGCTCACCCGTTGCCGCCATTGCATCCACACCTGTGGCCGCATCTCCAGCCAGCCTTTCCAGTAGCGCCGCCAGCAGATTTCCTGAAGCCACTTACCGGCGGCGGGGAAACTTAGATGCCGCAGCGTGTCCCGGATCACCTCGTCCTCAGTGATGAGCCGGTGCCGGAGCGCCGGGCTAAGTCGCGACACGTTGCCGTGATTTGCCTCCACATGGTTCCGCCGCTCTGCATAGTTCCCCACGTGGGGTAAAAAATCCGCCCACGCTGCCAGCGCAGCGGCCCGGGTCAGTGGCGGCGGAGATATCATGGCAGTCAGTGGCGGCGGAGATATCATGGCAAAAACCTGCAGCATCTCTGGCAAGAGAAGGCCGACGTGTCGCGCTGGGTCGTTAGCAACGGTTAGACACTCTTTTCCGAATACCGGTCAAAGCGGTTCGATAGAATAAAGAACGTCGGTGCCCATAGCCCGACAAAGATGCCGAAGCGCTCTGCGTGCGCCTGCGTATCTGGGGTCGTACCTCCTGTGAGAAACCAGATGGCGATCGACCCGATGATGGAAGCGAAGCCGAGAATGAAGCAAAGATTGCTGAGCTTTTTGAGTGGTGCGGATTTCATGAGATTTTAACGGTACCGAGTGATCCATAAACCCGTGAAACTCAGAAACAATAGACCAGTTTGACCAATAGCAACGGCGGCACAGCCTCCTTCGTCAGATGCCACGGTTCCCATCCCGCCAATTCCGATTTTCGGAACGCCTGTTCACTGTCTCTTCGCTTCGATGTTCGATGTTGGGCGTTCGATGTTCGATGTTCCCTCCACAGATCGATGCGCTCGATAGCGCCAGGTTCCGCCACCGATTCGTCACCCATGCGGGCCAAGCATTTAGGCTGTTTCCAAATCGCGGGACGTGGAATAAGCTGCCGCCATGCCTAGGGAACGCGATCCTGACGAACCGAAAATCTTCTTTCTGCCGAACCTGATGACGGCCTGCAATCTGGCGTGCGGGTTCTTCGCGGTGCTGATGGTTTTCAAGGGTCTGATCGAGGTGCAGAAGATGTCCGGCGAGCTGCCGCTGTCGGCGAAGGAGTATTACGAAATTTCCCACCGCTATTATGAATACGCGATCCTGCTGATTTTCGGCTCCTGCCTTTTCGATCTGCTGGACGGGCGGCTGGCGCGGCTGGGCGGTCAGGAATCGCCTTTCGGCCAGCAGTTCGATTCGCTGGCGGACATCATTTCATTCGGCATGGCGCCGGCGTTGCTGTTGTCCCGCGCGGTGCTTTTTCCGCTGCCGAAGAACATCGGCTGGGCGATCGCGCTGATCTATCTGGTTTGCGGGGCGATGCGGCTGGCGCGCTTCAACTGCCTCGCGGCGCTGCCCAAGAAGCCCGGCGATTCCAACGATTTCCGCGGCCTGCCGATCCCGATGGCGGCGGGATTCATCGCCTCGCTGACGTTTCTGCTGATCGATCTCTACAAGAACGACCACGAGCTCGGCTTGTGGAAATACATCCTGGCGGGGGCGATGTTGGGGCTTTCGCTGCTGATGATCAGCGACGTGCGCTATCCCAGTTTCAAAAAGGTGGGCTGGAAAACCCGTGGGAATCTGGGTGCGATCGTGGTGGCGCTGCTGCTGGTGATCGCGGTGGTGCAGTTCCGCTATGTGATGCCGGTGGTGCTGTTCAGCATGTTTCTGTTGTACGGCTTCATCCGGCCGTGGGTTTCCCAAAAGCTGCGCAAAGAAATCGAAGTGGACGAGTTGGAGGAGGATCCGAACAGCAGCCAAGCGCTGGAGGACGAGGCGCGCAAAGAAGTCTAGGCATGAGCAGTCCGAAGCGTTCCCGCTGGGTCACATTGATGCTGGTCCTGCTGCCCTTGTGGTTGGTGGGGTCGGGCGCGGGGGCGCTGTGGTATTATTTCCACCGCGAGAAAAAGCAGGCGCAGGTCGAGGAGGAACGGTTCGCGCAAGCGGTGTCGGTGCCGCTGATCGCGGATGATTTGCGGAAATTCGTGGAAGTCATCGGGGAGCGCAATGCTTCGTCCGCGAGCGCCGCTGCCAACTTATCTCGCACTGCGTCGATGATTGAGGGGCTGCTCGGGCCATCGAATACCGGCTACCCGGTCCGCAAAACTCGAGGCCCGGCGGAGTGGCCGGTTCTCCAGGTGACGCTTGTCGGAAAAACCCCGGCGGCCCCTCCCGTCTGGGTGCTCACATCTTACGACAGCCGCGTCGGCTCACGCGGGGCCGAGGCAAATGCCACCGGCCTCGCGGCCACTCTCGCCGCCGCCCAGGCGCTCGCCCGCGACAAACCGAACGCACCGGTTCATTTCATTTTCCTGCCTCACTCGAACGACGCGGATTCGCCCGTCGTGGAAACTGCGGCGAAATTTGTCGAACTCGCCAAACCCACCGGTCCCGCCAAAGCGGTGCTCTGTGTGGAAGCCATGGGCGCGGGAGAGGCGCTTTGGCTGAGTTCCCGCGAGGTTGCCGCTACGCCGCTCGATCAGGTCGCGGGCCTCGGCGCGGTCTATGGCGCGGAAGTGGTGTGCCTCGGCGACGATACGGACCTCGCCAGCATGCTTTACGAAATGAATCTGCCGGCGGTCCGAGTCTCGACCCGCCCGCAGGTGACCGCCGATGAAAAGGACGAGCGGTTGCCATTTGCGCCGACCGTGGCGGCTGCAAGCGGCCGGCTGATCGAGCTGATCCGGCGTTGTGCGGCGAAATAAGGCGCTAACATTCCCGGTTGCGGATTTCCCGCAGCGGTCCAAAATCTCTCATCATGCCGCTCCCCGCCCCTTCCCTTTCGTCCATGCGCCCCACCGACCTCGACCCCGCCTTCATCTCCCATGCGCCCGGCTATTGGTCGGAAGAAGCCACGGAAAACTGGGGCGACCACCGCTGGCAACTCCGCAACCGGGTCGATTCGCTCGCCGACCTCGACCTGCGACTGAATCTGACCGACGAGGAACGCGCCGGCGTCCTGCTCGCCGGCACCAAGCTGGCGATGGCCATCACGCCGCACTTTTTCAACTTGATCGACCGCGACGACCCAGACTGCCCGATCCGGCGGCAGGTGATTCCGCGCATCGAGGAAGGCTGGAACGCGCCGGAGGAAATGGCGGATCCGTGCGGCGAGGATTCCCACATGCCGGTGCCAGGACTCGTCCATCGCTATCCGGACCGGGTGTTGTTTTTGGTCACCGACCGGTGCGCCTCCTATTGCCGGTATTGCACCCGTTCGCGGGTCGTCTCCGGCGTCGGCGAGCAACACCTCGAAACCCAGTGGGAACCCGCTTTCAAATATCTCGAAAAACACACGGAGGTCCGCGATGTGCTGCTTTCCGGCGGCGATCCCCTGCTCTTCTCCGATGACCGGCTGGATAAAATCCTGACCCGTTTGCGGGCGATTCCGCACATCCAGTTTCTCCGCATCGGCTCGCGAATTCCCATTTTCCTGCCGCAGCGGATCACGCAGGAGCTGTGCACGATGTTGAAAAAGCACCACCCGCTTTTTATTTCCATCCATACCAACCACCCCCGCGAGCTGACTACCGAGGTCCGTGAAGCGCTCGGCCGCCTCGCCGACGCGGGCATCCCGCTCGGCAACCAAAGCGTGATGCTGCGCGGCGTGAATGACTCGGTGGAGGTCCAGAAGGCGCTTGTCCAAAAGCTGCTGATGTGCCGCGTGAAGCCGTATTATCTCTATCAATGCGATCTCATCCACGGCTCGTCCCACCTTAGAACTTCGGTGGCGGAAGGGGTGGCGATCATCGAAGGCCTCCGCGGCCACACCACGGGCTACGCGATTCCACAGTTTGTCATCGATGGCCCGGCCGGTGGCGGGAAGATCCCGATCAACCCGAACTACGTGGTGGATACCTCCCCCGGTCACATCACGCTGCGGAATTTCGAAGGCGAAATCTTCGAATATCCGGACCCCACCCCGATCCCGGCAGTGGTGCTGGAGGAATTGCACCACGCCGCGCTGAGCCGTTCGATCTGAGGGCCGGGCATTCCGCTTGCCCTCGCGGTCGGGCGTCCTAGCATCCGGCGCTTCTCCAATGAACCGCATTTTTGTCGAAAAAAAGGCCGGACACACCGCCGAGGCCCGCCACCTCCTGCATGATCTCCACGAGTCGCTCGTCCTGCCAGGCCTCAACCAGGTTCGCATCGTCCAGCGGTATGATTGCGAGGGACTCAGCCAGCGGGAATTCGAAGCTGCCGCCCGCTTGATCCTTTCGGAACCCCAGGTGGATTCGATTTCGGAAACTCTGTCTCTCGCGGAAAATGAATGCGCCTTCGCCGTCGAGTATCTGCCGGGCCAGTTCGACCAACGCGCCGATTCTGCCGCGCAATGCATCCAAATTCTAACAGGTATGGAGCGCCCGGTGCTCGCCTCCGCAAAGGTGATCGTCCTCAGCGGCACTCTAACCACCGCAGAGTTGCAGGCCGTAAAATCCTACGTCATCAACGCCGTCGATTCCCACGAAGTCCCCGTGGCGGCGGTTTCCAACCGCCAAGCCCCGTCCATTCCCCCCGACGTCGCCATCCTCAGCAACTTCGCAGCAGCAGCTCCTTCCACCCTCCGCTCGAACCTCGGCCTGGCCATGTCCGCCGAAGACGTCGCCTTCTGCCAGACCTATTTCCGCGACGAGGAAAAGCGCGATCCCTCGCTCACCGAGATACGGATGTTAGACACCTACTGGTCGGACCACTGCCGCCACACCACGTTTCTAACCACGCTCGACCAGGTCACTTTCGGCGAAGGCACGGAGCCCGTGCAGCGCGCCTGGCAAACCTACCTCGCCACTCGCAGCGCTCTCGGGCGCGATGAAAAACCCATCACGCTGATGGACATCGCGCTCATCGGCATGCGTGAGCTGAAGGCATCGGGCGAGCTCGACAACCTTGAGGTTTCCGAGGAAGTCAACGCGGCCTCTATCGTCGTTCCAGTTTCCATCGATGGCCGCCCTGAGGAGGAGTGGCTGGTCATGTTCAAGAACGAGACGCACAACCACCCGACCGAGATCGAGCCCTTCGGTGGCGCGGCCACCTGTCTCGGCGGCTGCATCCGCGATCCTCTATCGGGCCGGGCATACGTCTATCAGGCGATGCGCGTGACGGGAGCGGGCGATCCGCGAACCCCGTTTTCCGAGACACTTCCGGGCAAGCTTCCGCAGAAAAAAATCTGCCAGGTCGCGGCCCGCGGCTACTCGTCGTATGGCAATCAAATCGGACTCGCCACCGGCCAGGTCGCGGAAGTCTATCACTCGGGCTACGTCGCCAAGCGCATGGAAATCGGAGCCGTCGTGGCCGCGGCTCCCCGGTCTAACGTGTTCCGAGGTGCCCCGGCTCCGGGCGACGTGATCTTACTCATCGGTGGTCGCACTGGCCGCGACGGCGTCGGCGGCGCGACCGGATCTTCCAAGGAACACACCGACACCGCGCTGGAGAATTCCGCCGAGGTCCAGAAAGGCAACGCCCCCACCGAGCGGAAGATCCAACGCCTGTTCCGCAACCCGGAGCTCACCCGGAAAATCAAAATTTGCAACGACTTCGGTGCCGGCGGCATCTCCGTCGCCATCGGGGAAATCGCCCCGTCCCTAGAGATCCACCTCGACGCCGTTTCGAAAAAATACGACGGCCTCGACGGCACGGAACTCGCGATTTCCGAATCCCAGGAACGCATGGCCGTCTGCGTGGACGCCTCGGAGATCAATTATTTCGTCGCCGAGTCTGACAAGGAAAACCTCGAGTGCAATCACGTCGCCAACGTCACTAACAGCGGCCGCCTTGTCATGACCTGGCGCGGCAAAACCATCGTCAACCTGACCCGCGCCTTTCTCGACACCAACGGAGTCCAACAAACGGCTAACATCCACGTCGCTGGCGCTTCGGACTCCAATCCATTTCAAGAGCTTTCATTCCCCTCACTCCTTTCAAAACTTTCCAGCCTCAACATTTGTTCCCAAAAAGGTCTCGGTGAGATGTTCGATGGCTCGGTCGGTGCGGGCACCGTGCTCTGGCCCTTTGGCGGAGACCGGCAGCTCACGCCTCCGGACGCGATGGTTGCCAAGCTTCCATTGTTAGAGGGCGACACCGACGTTTGCACTTACATGAGCTGGGGCTTCAATCCGGAGATCGCCTCATGGTCGCCCTTTCATGGTGCGCTCTTCGCCGTCACGGAATCCGTCTGCAAGGCGGTGGCCGCGGGTGCCCGCCTTTCCGACGTTAGGCTCACCCTCCAGGAATATTTCCCGAAACTCGGCAACGATCCCACGCGCTGGGGTATGCCGTTCGCCGCATTGTTGGGAGCCTATCAGGCACAACACTCGCTCCGCCTCGCAGCCATCGGCGGCAAGGATTCCATGTCCGGCTCGTTCAACGAACTCGACGTGCCGCCGACTCTTGTGTCCTTCGCCCTGGCACCGGGGAAAGCCAGTCTTGCGCTGTCCCCCGAGTTCAAAAGGATCGGCTCAACGATCTCTTTCGTGGAAATTTCCCGCGACGGGGATCACCTCCCGGATTTCGCTGAGCTAAGGCAGGTCGCGGGCACGCTGCATCAGTTGAATGCGGATGGAAAAATCCTTTCGCTGCATCACATCGGGCAGGCCGGCATGGCCGTCGCACTTGCGAAGATGGCGTTCGGCAATCACATCGGCGCGGAAATCAGCACGGACCTCGATCTCGCTCGAGAACGTTATTTTGCTTTCCTCGTCGAGCACACGGAAGCGCTCCCCGAGCTCAAGTCTCTAACTATCGGCAAAACCACCGCCACTCCGGCATTGGTTCTCAATGGCGAAAACCATTCTTTGGAAACACTGCGTGACGCGTGGACGTCCACCCTCGAACCCGTGTATCCAACTCAAGCCACCCAATCTTCGCTAGGCGAACTTGGCGAACCGGCGTTCCGAAGCTCCCCTTCCCCCCGCCGGGCCGCTAACGTACGCCACTCTTCAAAACCCAAGGTGGTGATTCCAGCCTTTCCGGGAACTAACAGCGAATACGATTCCGCCAAGGCCTTCCGCGAAGCCGGTGCCGAAGCGGAGATCCTGGTGTTTCGAAATCTAACGAGCGCGCATATCGAGGAATCCCTAACCGCCCTGGCGTCCCGGATCCGCGAGTCGGAGATCCTCATGCTGCCAGGCGGATTCAGTGCCGGTGACGAACCGGACGGCTCCGCCAAATTCATCGCCACCATCATCCGCAATCCGCGCGTGGCAGATGCCATCATGGACCTGCTGAAAAATCGCGACGGCCTGATCCTCGGCATTTGCAACGGCTTCCAAGCTCTAATCAAAACCGGCCTCGTGCCTTACGGCGAAATCCGCGACGCCACCGCCGATGCACCCACGCTCGTCCACAACAGCATCGGTCGCCATATCTCCTGCTATGCCCGCACCCGGGTCGTTAGCACGCTTTCGCCATGGCTTGCTAACAGCAACGTGGGCGATATCCACCGTGTTCCGGTTTCCCATGGAGAAGGTCAGTTCCACGCGTCCGCCACCGTGATCGCCGAACTCGCCGCCAGCGGTCAGATCGCCACTCAATACTGCGATGAATTCGGTGCCGCTTCCATGGACATTTCCATCAATCCTAACGGTTCGCTGGGCGCCATTGAAGGAATTACCAGCCCCTGCGGCCGGGTGTTCGGGAAAATGGCGCACACCGAGCGGAGCGGAAGTGGAGTGGCGATCAACATTCCCGGAAACAAGCTCCAGCCAGCGTTCACGGCCGGAGTCCGCTATTTCGGTTGATCGGGTCGAAGTCGCCGACCATAACAACGAAGTTTGTGGCATGTATTTTGCTTCACAAGGCGACGGTATTCCCTAATTTGGCCGTGGCAACCTGTTGCCCCCCATGGCTGACGCATTTCTCCACCAATCGCTTTCCCAACATCAGACTCTCGCGCCGCAAATGCGCAAAAGTCTGGAAATTCTTCAAGCGGGAACGTTGGAACTTTCCCAGTTGGTGCAGCAGGCGCTGGAGACCAACCCAGTATTGGAGGATCTAACCGAGACCATTTCCCTCGACGAGGGAGGGCCGGATCCAGAGGAGGCGGACTCTTTGGAATACCTGAACCAGACCGATGACGATTGGCGGGACCGGATCATCCTTGAAGGGAAAAGCTCGCCATGGACCAGTGAGGACGAGGAGCGCCGGCAACGGATTTACGACTCAATCGTCGCCCCTGAAACACTCCAGCAACACCTGCAACACCAACTGGACCTGTCGATGGTCGATCCCGAAATCCGCGAAGCCGCCAAGGCGATCCTCGGAAATCTCGACGACCGTGGATTTTTGGATTTGCCGCTCAAGACCCTCAGCAGCCGCATGGAAATCAGGCTCCGGGATGCGGAAGTGGCGCTGAAATTGATCCAGTCTTTCGATCCTGCGGGGATCGGAGCTTTCGGGATTCCCGAGTCTCTCTTGCTGCAACTTGAGCGCACCACGGGCACCGACACCATCGAGTATCGAATTGTCAGGGATCACCTTGAAGACCTGGCACGCAAGCGCCACCCGCAGATCGCACGGGCGCTGGGCACCACCGTCGAGCGGATCGCAGAAGCCGCCTCGCGAATCGGTCGCCTCACGCCAAATCCCGGAGGCGAATATGACCCCACCGGCAATCCCTACATCCTCCCGGACGTCGTGATCGAGCGCGATGACGACGGCAATTGGTATGCGCGCCTCACCGGCGAACATTTGCCGAATTTGCGGATCAACGATTTCTACAAGGACATGATCGGGAAGAGCGGCACCGACGCAAAAGCCCGGCAGTTTCTCCGCGACCAAATCCGAGACGGACGCAGCCTGATCCATGCCATCTCGTTGCGTCAGGAAACGATTCTCGCCATCGCGCACAAGCTGATTGAGCACCAGCCGGCATTTCTCTCTCGCGGGCATCGCCACCTCCGGCCCTTGACGATGAACGACATCGCCGACGAACTCAGTCTCCACGCCACCACGATCTCGCGGGCGGTCGCCGGGAAATACGTTTTCACCCCGCACGGGCTGATGGAGATGCGGGCGTTTTTCGCGACCGGCTATCAGACGAGCGATGGCACGGAGGTTTCGAATGCCGGGGTGCGCGAGGCGATTCAACAATTGGTGACTGCGGAAGATCCCGCCAAGCCATTGTCCGACGAATTTCTGATGAAGGCTCTCGACAAGCAAGGCATCAAGGTGGCCCGCAGGACCGTCGCGAAATACCGGGAGCAATTGAGCATCCTGCCTTCGCATTTACGAAAGACGTTTTGAGTCGCAGCCCGGTCGTTGCAAATCGCCAGAACGATGCGGAGGTCTTGCGATTTGCGCCGTGAAAAGCGAGGACTGTTCTGGAGATAAGTTCGGGCAGCCCGGCGCAGACCGTTGATAATCGCCCACTTACCACCAGGGTGAAACGAGCGTCACTTTCGGCATTGGAAATGCGATTGGGTCGGGCGTAACGGGGCACGGATGGACTGATTCCATGGGTGCCGCTGCCGCGACCTAAACTTAAATTTTCCACGAAAATGACTGCCACCATGCCGCGCCACAGGCCCAGAAATCCGCTGGGTTTTTCCCAGGGAGCGATTTTGATCACGCTGATCCTTTTGCCTGCGGTCTTAAAGGTTCATTCGGACCGATCTAACAAGTCTGCGTCTTTAAGCGATTACCAGACGGGAAGTGCCTTCATCCGCACGAAAATCGACTCGTCGGCGGGAAACCAAGATGTTGCGACACTTCTTCGGCTGCACGGGAAATATGCGGGTGGGGTGACCGACAGCAAATTTGAAGGTGCTCTGCAGGGTGCCTTAGGGAAAGCCTCCGATCGCGAGGCCCAACTGGAGCTGGCGGTTTCCAAGAATCTTGACGTGACTCGACATCGCGAGGAATTAGGCGCGCGTGCCAGGCTAGTGCCAACAAGCGCGGGTGGAGATGCTGGACCGACATTGTCGAAGCTTCCTCGCTGAGCAATTGCATTGTGCACGGGCCTGAATGCAGATCATCGGCAGCGGAGGCCGCATTGCACTCATCTCCCTCCAGGGAATCCTTTAACCGCTAGCGTTCGGGCCTTCTGAAACCGCTTCCGGAGATTGGCCTGAGATTTGCAAAGCATTCCCGGGGTAATTAATAAAAACCTCAATCTATCAAGTCGAGGATACCTACTATCAACGAAGCGCATCGGGATAACCCCCACCTCTAAAACAACCCCAACTAATACTGCCATGAGCATCGGAACCATACTTCTCATTATTCTTATTCTCGCCCTGGTCGGCGTCCTCCCTACCTGGGGCCACAGCCGCAGCTGGGGCTACGGACCCAGCGGTGGGATCGGCCTCATCGTCTTAATCTTGGTTATTTTACTCGTCCTGGGAAAAATTTAGGGACAGCGACCCAACACCACCTTCGGGGTCTCCCTCCGAAGGTGGTATTGTGTACTCTGGAAACCAAGGGGCTTGATCGCGCGGATTCCATCCGGTAGTTTTTAACCCATGGATTCATTACCCACGCGCCGTCGTTTCATCGCCAGTGTCGGAGCCGCAACGGCCATTGCGGGATTTCCACAAATCGTGCGCGCCCAAGGTGCTAACAATTCCGTTCTGAAAATCGGACTCATCGGAGCGGGCGGGCGCGGAACGGGAGCGGCCAGTCAAGCGCTCGCCGCCGACCCTCACGTAAAGCTGTGGGCGGTCGGTGACGCTTTCACCAGTCAGATTGATGCGAGCCTACAAAATTTGGCCAGCTTCGGCGACCGGGTGGAGGTGAGCAACGAGCGCCGATTTTCCGGGCTTGATGCTTATCAGCAGGTCATCGACAGCGGTGTCGATGTGGTGCTCCTCACTTCGCCGCCCGGATTCCGTCCGCTCCATTTGCGGGCCGCCGTGGAGGCAGGCAAACATGTTTTCGCGGAGAAGCCGATGGCTGTGGATGTTTCCGGAGTGAAGTCCGTGCTGGAGTCCGCCCACATTGCCCAGAAGAAAGGCCTGACCCTGCAACACGGATTTTGCTGGCGCTTTTCTCCTAACACTCGGGAAGGCTACGGCAAACTGCTAACAGGTGAACTCGGCAGAACGATTTCGGTGTACGGCACTTACCTGGCAACCGTGCCCAAGCCATCGACGTCCATTGACCAGCGGAAAACCGAATGGAGCGACGTTGAGTGGCAGATTCGCAACTGGATGGGCCATGAATGGCTTTCGGGCGGCCCGCTGCTGGAGCAGGCGATCCATACGATCGACAAAATCGCCTGGGCCATGAACGACGTGCAGCCCATCGCCGCCCGCGGTGGCGGCGGTCGGGCCCAGCGTAGTGACGACGGGAATGTTTGGGATCACTACGATGTTACGTTCGAATATCCCGGTGGCGTTTTCTGCCATATCGGGCAGCGCCAGTTTCAAAATGCCTTCAGCGAGGTGGTGGACCGGGTGTTCTGCGAGCACGGAACTCTCGAAGCTCCTGGCAGGGTTCTAACTAAAGATCCGACCGGCAAGGTCACTTGGGCCTACCGCGGCGACCCGGCTGACATGTATCAGGTCTGCCACAACGAATGGTTCGCCGCCATCCGCAAGGGCGAGCCGCTCAACGCGGGCGAATACATGGCTAACAGCACCATGCTTGGAATCCTCGCCCGCGAAGCCGCGCATTCCGGGCAACGGATCACTTGGGATGAAGTCTGGAAAGCCAATCAGGATCTCGCCCCGGACACGCTCACGATGAAGGACAATTTTCCGACGCAATCCGTCCCGGTGCCCGGCAAATACACGTTGGTCTAACAACCGGATCATGAGTTCCATCCGGTTCTTCATTGTTTCCGCGTTCGTTCTGCTAGGCCTTCGTGTGTTGGCGGAATTGCCGAATCCCCAACTGCTTCCGACCACCAAGGCCATTCATGAACTCATCATGAAATCTCCCGACCCGGAGCCCGCCGCTGCGAAATCATATGGGGAAAAAATCAAACTCGCGCGCGACTCCAACCTTGAACTCGTCGCCATCCCAGTCGGCGAATTCAATCTCGGATCGCCGGACTCGGAAACGGGCAGGAAGCCGGATGAAGGCCCGCAAAGGAAGGTCGCGATTGAGCCGTTTTGGATCAGCAAGCTTGAGATCACTTGGGATTTCTACCGTCCCTTCATGGAAAACGGCAAGACCCGTAACAAGGACGGCACGCTCAACCGCGACTCCAATCCAACCACCACCGACCCTCCCGAAATCAAGGGTGACGAGTTGTTCATCGACACCGTCACCCAACCGACTCCGCCCTATGTGCCGATGCACTTCCAAATGGGCGACGGCTATTCCAAGGACTATCCCGCCGTCGGTATGACCCAGCATGCCGCCAGCAAATTCTGTGAATGGCTCAGCGAGCAAACCGGCCATTTCTATCGGCTCCCGACCGAGGCCGAGTGGGAGTATGCCTGCCGCGCCGGGACTTCCACCGCATTTTCCTTTGGGGATGATCCCGCAAAATTAGCGGACTACGCCTGGTTCGCGGCCAACTCGGAATTTCAGTATCAGAAGGTCGGCACAAAAAAGCCCAATCCGTGGGGACTTCACGACATGCATGGCAACGTCGCCGAACATGTGCTCGATCAATACTCCGCAAATTCCTATTCAGGAACCGTGCCTTGGATCCCGGCGGCTAACCGTTACCCGACCGTCGTCCGCGGCGGTCACTGGGACGCCGACCCGGCCTTGCTCCGCAGCGCGGCGCGCCTGGCGAGCACCAAGGCATGGAAAGTCCAAGACCCGCAGATTCCCAAATCTATCTGGTATTTCACGGACGCGCCGTGGCTTGGATTTCGCATCGTCCGTCCGGTGAAAACTCCCGCAGTCGAGGAAATGCACCGCTACTGGAACATGGGACCCGGACCCAGCGAGTAGCGCGATGATATGACCCGCCGTCATGCCATACTTTTGTTAGGGTCGGCACTCGCCCCCCGTATTCAAGCGGCGTCCGTCACCAAATTTCACTCCTTCGAGCGAGGTCTCATGGGAACCCGCTTTGCAATCACCTGTTATTCGGACGATCCAGGCCAAGCCAAGATTACCGCAAACGCAGCCTTCGATGAAGCGGAATGCATCAACCGAGTCGCCTCCGATTACATCGCGGACAGTGAGCTGCTAGGTCTGTCCAAGCGCCCGGTCGCCAAACCAGTCGCTGTCTCGCCACTGTTGTTCCAATTGATTTCGGAAGCCCGAGGTATCGCCGGGAAAACCGACGGCCTTTTTGACCCAACCCTCGGGCCTCTCACCCAACTCTGGCGTGAATCCCGCAGGCGGAAATCTCTACCAGACGCAAGAACCCTCGCAGCCGCCCGAGCGGCCTGTGGCTGGCAAAATCTGATCCTCGACGCCGAAAAGCGAACCGTTGCCTTCATGAAACCCGCCATGCGCCTCGACCTCGGCGGCATCGCCAAGGGCCAGGCCGCCGACGCCATGCTAACAGTCATGAAGCAGCGCGGCATTCCCCGCAGTTGCATCACTGCCGGCGGCGACGTCAGGCTGGGAGACCCGCCGCCTAATAGCACTGGGTGGAAGATCGATATGCGAACCGGTGCGAATGAGGAATCCAGAGTTCTCCTTCTTGAAAACTGCGCCGTTTCCACTTCCGGCGATCTCCATCAGTTCATCGAAATCTCCGGAACGCGTTACTCGCACATCGTCGATCCCGCCACGGGCCTCGGTCTAACCAACGGCAGGTCCGCCACGGTCATCGCCCCCACCGCCACCTTAAGCGATGCGCTTGCCACTGCCTGCTGCGTCGCCCGAATAGACAGGGCTAAAGACTTGGCGTTGGCAGCCGGTGCGACGGAAGTTTACCTAGCTCCTTCCGGCTTGCGGAACCGATAGTGGGAAACAATCCACTCGTCACCACCGCGATATCCCCAAAGTTCCGCACAGGCCATGAAGAAGACCCGCCAATAGACCCACCAGCGGGTTTGTTGATCCTGGCCGTAGGTCTCGCCAATCAGCGGCAAGAGTTCATCCCGCGCGGCATCCATCCGGGACAGCCATGCCTCGGATGTTTTCTGATAGTGGCTCCCATTGACCTGCCAGTGGCCCTCGATCCTGAGATTGTCCTGGAAGTAGAGCAACAGGTCGTCCGAAGGCATCTGTCCCCCGGTAAAAAAGTACCGCGCCATCCAGTCATCCTCTCCCTCCGCCTCGTAGTGATAGGCATACTCTCGATGGGTGAAGATATGGACAAACAAGGCACCGCCGGGCTTGAGCCAGCGCGAGATCCGCTTCAATAGCAGCTCGTAGTTTTTCATGTGCTCGAACATCTCCACCGATACCACCCGGTCGAACTCCGCCTCGCCCTCGCCTTCGTAGTGGATCATGTTCGCGGTCCGCACTTCCACGTTTGTCAGGGCACGGGCCGCCAGTTGGGAATCGATGTGGATTTTCTGCGTCCGTGAATTCGAAACCGCCGTGATGCGGGCGTTAGGATAGTTCTCCGCCATCCACAGCGTGAGCGATCCCCAGCCGCAACCGAGCTCGAGAATTCGTTGTCCATCCTTTAATCCGGCGCGCTCACAGGTGATGCCTAACATCCTCGCTTCCGAATCGTCGATGCTGGTGACCCCATCGTCCCAATAGCCCGAGCTATACTTCATGTGCTTCCCCAGCACCCGCTCGAAGAATCGCGTGGGCAATTCGTAATGCTGCTCGTTCGCCTCTTCGGTCGCGATGGCGATCGGGCTCGCCGTCAGTTCGGCGACATGTTGCATAATTCCCGCCTGGCGCTGTTCGCAGTTGAGCTTTTCAAATGGCGCTAGGGTTCCCGCCAGGCGATGGCGGATTCCAATGCGGATCAAGGAATCCGGGATGATGCCCTTGGCGAGTAGGTCGTTGGTATGAATCATGAAATGAAGTTATTTAGGCGGCCACGGGATGAATGAACTTGTGGTTTTCTGATAGCGGCGATAGGCGTCGCCCTTGCGCAGCACGGCGGCGGCTTCCGTTGGTGGGATGCCCGTGACGCGCAGCAGCAGGAAAATGATCATCGCCGGGGCATGAATCATGGTCCATCCCCAGTCCGAGCCGCAGGCGTATGTATAGAATCCCACCCAGATCATCGCTTCGAAAAAATAGTTGGGATGCCGGGAGTAGCGCCACAGCCCGTCCTGACAGACTGCTTTGGAATCTCTGTTACGTGCCTTGAATCCCGCCATTTGATGATCCGCCAAACCTTCGCCAAGGATACCAAGCACAGCCACTGCCAGTCCCGCCGATTCCCAACCACTCCATGATCCGTCGGGATCCGACGCGATCAATAGGAACGGCAATGCTAACAGCACCACCGAAATTCCCTGTGCTTGGAAAAACCAAAAGAACGCGGAAGGCACTCTGCCTTTCCACACTTCTCGGAGCTTGGCATATCTGGCATCCTCATCCGGGTGCGCCCGACGGATTCGCCGCTGCAAGTGCCAGCCAAGCCGCAAGCTCCACACCGCCACCAAGCCACCAGCCACCCAATGTTTAGTGTTTCCTGCGCCACTGACGGCCAGCCACACCACGCCAGTTAGACCGATCCCGAAGGCCCACACCGCGTCCACCAGCGAGTAGTTGTCGCACTTTTTTGCCCATGCCCACGCAGCCAGAAACACAACTACCATCATTCCGCATCCAAGGCCAATCGCGGGCGGAAGATTCATGAGGTCACCTCCTGCCGTCGTTCCAGTGAAATTGTCATTCTCCGCAAAACCGGCATGACGGCCAGTTTGATCAGGACCGCGGCCACAGGCGCGATCAACAGCCACGCACTCACGCCATGCCACGCGGCCATGCCGAAATCCCGCGCGAACTGGAGCGGGTCCGCTTTGAATTTCCCAACCATCTGCGGGATTGAAAATGCGATCAATGGTACTCCATACAATCGCTCCCCCAAGCGAATGAAAACCAGGATCAGCGCGAGATGCAGCGGATAGACCAATGTCTTGAACACATGCAGCACCGGCTGGTTCAGATGCAGCATCCAGCCCACCAGCAGGCAAACCAATGTTGTCGATCCCATGATTGGAAAAACTCCGAGGACGATTCCCAGGGCAATGGTCCACCCGATCCGCTCCGGCGAGATGCCGACGGTTAGTTGGGCCACGACCGGAGCGACCAGCCACCGGCGCCACCAGCTTTCACGGAGCCTTGTGGCAGCTTCTCCCATTATTTCCGCCCCTCTCCGAACGAGTGATGCAAGCTGGCATTGTTAGGGCGGGTGTAGATCGCCTGCACCACCGAGATGTTGCGTGTCGCGAACGCCGCTTCGCAATATTTTAGGTAGTAGTTCCATGATCTGACGAATGGCTCGTCGAACCCCAGCGCTTTAACCTGCTCACGGACCGCGTAAAAATTCTCGTGCCAGGTCGCGAGTGTGCGCGCGTAGTCGGCACCGAGGTCTTCGAGGTGGTGCATGAACAGATCCCCCGTCTCCAACAGAACTTGATTGATCCGGCCGACACTCAACAGCAGCGAACCAGGGAAGATATGCTTTTGAATCCAATCCACGTTTTTCTTCAAACTGCGGTAGCTGCAATCCGGAACCGTGATCATTTGCACTCCGAGCAAACCTTCCGGCTTCAGCACATCGGCGCATTTTGCGAAGAACGAGTGATGATATTTGTCACCGACCGCCTCCAGCATTTCGATCGAGGCGATCTTGTCGAAACTGCCCTCGATGTGCCGGTAGTCCTGGATACGGATCTCGATCAAGTCAGCCAAACCTTCGTCGGCGACGCGCTTCCTGGCATATGCTGCCTGGGCCTCGGAGATCGTTACTCCAGTGACGTGGCAGCCATAATTCCTGGCCGCGTGCACCGCGAACCCGCCCCAGCCACAGCCGATTTCAAGAACGCGATCGGTGGATTTTAGTTTAAGCTTGCGGCAGAGCGCGTCGTATTTCGCATGTTGCGCCTGCTCTAATGACTGCCCGGAAGTTTCAAACCTCGCGCTGGAGTAGGTCATGCCTGGATCGAGCCAGAGTCGATAGAACTCGTTGCCCAGATCATAGTGTTCCGCGATGTTCTTGCGGCTGGTGTCCACAGTGTTCTCACGACGCAAGTGGCGGAACCAATTGATCATATTCAGAAGGTTTACTCCCGGAAGTTTCGATGACGAAGTATCCGAACCTTGAAGCGCATTCACGTTGTGAATAAACCAGGCAATCACTGCGGCGATGTCGTCCGTTTCCCACAAGCCGACGGTGTAGGCCTCGCCCATGCCGATATTGCCATAGAAGGCGCAGCGTTTGAAAAACTCCGCGTCGTTTCGCAAAACAACCCGCGCGGTGACCGGGGAGTCCGGTTTGCCGAAGAGCCGGACCCGGCCATCGGCATGTTCTAGGCGTAGCCCGCCCACCGGCATTTTTTCTAGCAAGCGAATGACCATCCACTCGGCGAATCCTTGCGTTGCATGGCGTGGCACCTGTTCTTCAGTGAGTTCTATCGAGGCATTCATGGTGGGTTTACTTAGAATTGGGATGAGGTCGCATCACGTCGAGCTGCACTTCATGCCGCTCGGATTTGCGAACGAACGGCACGCGCTTGAGCCATAACAGAAACGCGTGCCAGTGAATGAGACCGATGATTTTCAGAGAGAGCATCGGGTATTTGAAGCTATACCAGAGCAACCGCGCCGAGGTGAGTTCCCGCCGCTCGCCGCGCACGGCGCTTAACAGCATTCGCTCGCCCGCATCGTAGTCATCTATGTTTACACGCCACGTTTCGCCCGGTGGTCCGAGATTGAAATCGAACTCAATCCCGGGATCGGAAAACGGCGAGACATAGAAATTCTTCGCTACGCGGCGATGCCATGTTCCGTCGGCATCCGCGGTTTCCATGACATAGAGTTTCATCTCGCGGAACGTATTCACCACTTCGGCGACGGCGGCCAGCGGTTCACCGGATTTCAAATCGATATAGTAGAAGGACACCGGATTGAAGCCGTAGCCCAGCACCCGTGGAAAGGTCAGCAAGCGAATCCGTGCGTCAGTCGGACAGACAACTCCCTGCCCCGCCAGCCATGACGTTAGATTGGCACGGATTCCTTCCGGATGCCCCAGATCCATGTGATCCCGGTCGTCGATCGAGAACAAGTTGAAGCGGTTGTGACTGAATCCCCACAACCGCCGGCCCAGAGACGGAAGCTCGTCGATATCCACGCAGAACATGAAGACCCGATAGCTGAACGCGTGCCGTTTCGGCTTGAGCCGGCAATGTGCGACCGAGCATTCGTAGAGTGAACTCATTGCCATGGATCCCTTCCCAGGATTTGCGTGCAGACATTCACCGCCGACCACAGGCCGTCCTCGTGGAAGCCGTATCGCTGCCATGCTCCGCAGAAATACCGATGGGTTTCAGCGCCCGCAGCGTGCAACTCCGGCAGGCGAACTTGGGTCGCCACGGCATTCAGGTCGAAAAGCGGATGTTCGTAAACCAACCGCCGCTTGATAGAGTCCTCGGCGGGAGGTGACGGAGGATTGATAGATACAAAATACTGTTCCCGCTCCGAGACGCCTTGCAGCTCATTCATCCAGTAGTGCGTTGAGTGGCGGTTCTGCTCGATCCGGTAGTTCCAGGCTGCCCAGCATCGCCGCGTTCGGGGCATGAAGCGCGTGTCGGTATGCAGCACGGCTGAGTTTTTCTGATAGTGGAATTGTCCTAGCAGTTCGGCTTCAAGCACGGTCGGTTCCGCCAGCATCCGCAGCGCCTGATCGCCGTGCGCGGCGATCACCACTCGATCAAAATTCAGCTCTGTGCCGTCCTCCAGCACCAGCTTGGAACCGACGACTGAGTTCACACCGACTCCCCGGCGGATGTTCTGCTCGAATGGCCGGGTTAATTTCTCCACATAACTCCGCGATCCGCCAGTAACCGTGCGCCATAGGTGCTGGGTGTCCAAGCCAAGGAAGCCGTGGTTGTGCCAGAAGCGCATCAAGGTCCGCGCGGGGAACTCCTCGATCCGTTCCGGCGGGCTGGACCACACCGCCGCCGCCATGGGTGATAGATACCAATGCAGGAAATCATTTCCATAGCCTCGGACCTTCACATAGTCGCGCAACGATAGGTCTCCGAATACCGGATTCTCCAGTTCTGCCACGGTCTCGCGGTTGAAGCGGGCGATCTGGCAAAGCATGCGCCAGTAACGCGGACTGAAGAGGTTTTTACGCTGACCGAATAGCAGATTGAGGCTGCCGCCGTTGAATTCCAGACGCTCACCAATATGCTGGACGCTGAAAGACATGGCTGTCGGCTTGGTCTCCACCTCCAGCTCGCGGAAGATTCGTGTTAGAAGCGGATAGGTGACTTCATTGTAAACCATGAATCCGGTGTCCACCGGAATTTGACCTGTGCCCTCATCCACCATGACCGTGTGGGAATGCCCCCCTACCCGGTCGTCTTTTTCGAACAAGGTCACGTCGTGCTCGCGGCTCAGGAAATGTGCGCACGCCATGCCCGAGATGCCCGTTCCGACGATGGCGATACGTAGGCGATTCATGCGCCCCGCCCCTCTTCCAGTATGGCCTTGGGCACCGGTCGCAAGTCCCAGATCAATCCAGTCCATGAAAGCAGTTTGAGTCCATAGTAGGTCAAATCCATTTCCCACCAGCGGAAGCCCTGCCTAACCGAGTGCGGGTAGCGATGGTGATTATTATGCCAGCCCTCGCCCAGCGTGATGAGTGTTAGGAGCCAGCTGTTGCGGCTGTCGTCGTCCGTTTCATATCGGCGGCGGCCCCAGACGTGGGCGAGCGAATTAATGAACAAAGTGCCGTGCAATAGAACTGTGGTGCTGATGAAAAACGTCCATACGAAGAACTGCCCAATCGTCACTCCCGTCGCCGGGAAAAAGGTTTCCAGCACCCAGCCGATCGCTAACATGAGCAACCCATAGACGATCGGCACGGTCTGGTCGTAGCGATTGAGGAAAACCAGCTCGGGAAACTTGCTGAGATCCGGGATGGACTTGTAAGCCGTGGGGAAATTTTTCATTGAGGTCAGCCAGCCGATGTGCGACCACGCGAAGCCACTGATCACCGGCGAGTGGATGTCGTGCTCGTGATCCGAATGCTTGTGATGATGCCGGTGCGTGGCCGCCCACCACAGCGGCCCGCGCTGCATCGAACTATTACCTAGCAGCGCGAACATGAACTGCACCGCTCGCGAGGTCTTGAAGGTTCTGTGCGAAAAATACCGGTGATAGAATCCCGTGATCGCGAACATCCTGAGCAGATAGAGAAACACCGCCGCGCCCACCGCCAGCGGGCTGACTCCCACCCAGAACACCGCCAGGCAGCCGAGGTGTAGGAAAATAAATGGTAATGTCCGCTGCCAATTCACCTCCTCGGGGAGTTCCGACGGATCGGGCAAATCCTCACGGCGGTAATCCGAGTCGAGCCAGCGGCAAAGAGTTAGCACGAGAACACTCCATGGACCCTGCCTTGGCACATCGGTGATTGGTGGTTGGGTGTCCATGCTTCAGTTCGATTCCAAACGCTTGCGCACGAACCCGACCGCGCCGCCGACCACCGGCAGATGGGCGTAGAAATTTTTCCCCGAGTCCCAGAAATCCTGATGGAATTCCACCTTGCCCTCGCCGTTCAGTCGGATCTGGCTAACGCCGATGGAGTGGACCGGCTTGCCGCCACTCAGCGCCGGCGCGGCGAAGACCATGGTCCAGCGGACGTAGTGGTCGGCACCCGAGCGCGCCACGTCGTCGATGGTGACCTGATAGCTCGTCATCGTTTCGCTGGTTTTTGCGAAATATTTTTCGATCTCAGCGACCCCGTGGTGGACTACCAGCGTGTCGTCCAGATAGGCGTCGGTCGCATACACCTTCCGCGCATTTTCACGGACGAAGTTCACATCGCCGATGCCTTGGAGAAATCCAGTGAACCGCGCGAGCGCCGCCTTTTCCGCAGGGCTACCGGCTTCCAGTCCGCTTGACCCTACTTGCGCCAAACGGCTGCGGTAGCCCGCGACGGCATCCGCGGACCGGTTGGGCGCGGCGCAGGAATTCAACATGAGGAAAATCGCGAGCAGCGCCACGGTCAGCCCCATCGCGAAGGTGGAGAACGGGTGAAATAGTATTGAAAGCATCATGGTTCCTGCCCTCGCCCCGCATCCAGAAATGCGCAAGGGGGGAATCCTGCCCATCCGCGACGGATTTCAGATACGGGTATTGGCCGATATTCACTGCGATTTATCGGCACTTGCGCGGGCACGATTGTTGCGCGATTCGGTAGCCCGGCGGGGGCGACCCCCACGCTTGACAGCCCGCGTCGCGAAAAGCAGATTCCTGCCCCGTTTCCCTCAACCTGTGATGTTTCCGAGAATCCCGGTCGCACTGCAGGCCCGGTCGGACATCCCATCAGTGCCAGCAACGGCATTCCATATTTTTCCCACCTCAATTCTATGTCCTTATCGCAAAAGTCTCCATTTGGCTGGCCCGAACCTCAAGGCCTCTGGCATCCATCGCGCGAGAAGGATGCGTGCGGCGTCGGCTTCATCGCCCACCTCAAGGGCAAGCGCTCGCACGACATCGTCATGAAAACCCTGACGATGAACGAGCAGATGGACCATCGCGGTGCCAGCGGCTCGGACCCGGACACCGGTGACGGCGCGGGGATTTTCATCCAGATGCCGGACAAATTCCTGCGTCGGGAAATGGCGGCGCAGGGCGTGACGCTTCCACCGGAAGGCGATTATGGCTCCGGCTGTGTGTTTTTCTCGCCGGACGCGTCGGTGCGGGAGGCGGCCATGCAGGTCTTCGAGCATGTCATCCGCGAGGAAGGGCAGAAGTTTCTCGGCTGGCGCACGGTCCCGGTGAAAAGCGAAATCCTCGGCAAGACCTCGGGGCGCTACGAGCCGATGATCAAGCAAGTGTTCATCGGGAAAAATCCTGACATCACCGATCCGATGGCGTTCGAGCGCAAGCTCTATGTGATCCGCAAACAAGTCGGAAATTGGATTCGCAACAACGAAGTGCCTAACAAATTCCGTGACGTGCATGGCACGAAAGGGAATTCATTTCCCGGCGCGGGCTATCACTACGTCACCGGCCTGTCAGCCCGCACGATGATTTACAAAGGGATGCTGACGCCCTGCCAGTTGTCCTCGTATTTCAAGGATTTCCACGACCCGGACTTCGAGTCGGCGCTGGCGCTGATGCACACCCGGTTCTCGACGAATACCTTCCCAAGCTGGTCGCGCGCCCACCCTAACCGTTTCATCGCCCACAACGGCGAGATCAACACGGTCATGGGCAACGCCAATTTCATGAAGGCCCGCCAGGCGCTCTGCCAGACGGATCTTTTCGGAACCGAGATCGAGGATGTTTTCCCGGTCATCAACGAGGACGGCTCGGATTCCGCGCGATTCGACAATGCGTTAGAGTTCATGCATTACGGCGGCTACGATCTTGTCCACGAGATGATGATGATGATTCCCGACCCGTGGGAACGCAACACCATGATGGATTAGGAGAAGAAGGCATACTAAGAATTCCATGCCTGCCTGATGGAGCCATGGGATGGGCCCGCTTCGATCACTTTTTCCGACGGCCAACAAATCGGCGCCGTGCTCGATAGAAATGGACTGCGCCCCAGCCGTTATTATGTCACCGACGACGACCTCGTCATCATGGCCTCGGAAGTCGGCGTGGTGCCGGATCTCGATCCGAAGACCATCGTCGAAAAAGGCCGCCTGCGCCCTGGCCGAATGTTCCTTGTGGACATGAAGGAAGGCCGCATCGTCCCTGACGAAGAGGTGAAAAAGCGTGTCTATTCCGCCAAGCCCTACCGCGAGTGGCTTGCCGCCAACCGCATCACGCTCAAGGATCTGCCGGCCGCACGGGAAACGAAGACGATCGAGCCTGACCGCATCCTCGAGCGCCAGTTGGCGTTCGGCTACACCTACGAGGATCTCCGCATGTTGTTAGGGCCGACGGCTTCGACCGGCGTGCAACCGATTTCCTCGATGGGAAATGACACACCGCTCGCAGTGCTCTCCAGCAAGCCGAAGCATCTCTATCACTATTTCAAACAGATTTTCGCGCAGGTCACCAATCCGGCGCTCGACTGCATCCGCGAGGAACTGGTGACTTCCACGGAAACCTTCCTTGGCTCCGAGGGGAATCTGTTAGCCCCCGGACCCAAGAGCTGCCGCATGATCCGCCTCGACAGCCCGCTGATCGACAACGAAGCGCTCGCCCGCTTGCGCGAGGTGGAGCTGGATGGATTCAAAGCCATCACCATCGATGCGTTGTTCCCCGTCAATCAGGACGGCGGTGGACTTGAAGCCGCGTTCGATCGGGTGTGTCGCGCCGCAGACCAAGCCATTGCAGACGGTAACAACCTCCTGATCCTCTCTGATAGAAATATCGATGCGGCCCACGCTGCGATCCCGACGCTGCTGATGATGGGCGGTATCCATCATTACTTGGTAGGCAAGGGCACGCGCACACTTGTCAGCATCATCTTGGAAACCGGCGAGGCCCGCGAGGTCCACCACTTCTCGACGCTCATCGGCTACGGTGCGGACGCGATCAATCCGTACATGGCCTTCGAGTCGATCCACCAGATGATCGAGGACGACATGCTGGACATCACGTTAGAAAAGGCGACTTACAATTTCCTAAAAGGTTCGATCAAGGGCGTGGTGAAGACGATGGCCAAGATGGGCATCTCGACAGTTGCCTCGTATCGCGGCGCGCAGATTTTCGAAACCATCGGCCTCAGCACCGACCTCGTGAATAAATTCTTCTGCGGCACCTCAAGTCGTTGCGAAGGATCTGACATTGAAAAAGTCGCCGAGGAAGCGCTCATCCGTCACCGGGAGGCCTTCCCGGACCGCCACATCGAAGCCGAGGAAGCCGCACTCGACGCGGGCGGTGTCTATCAGTGGCGCAGCGATGGCGAGTATCATCTCTTCAATCCGGAGACGATTCACTTGCTGCAAAAATCCACCCGCACCGGGAGTTACGAGGTTTTCAAACAGTATGCGAAGAAGGTCAACGACCAGAGCGAGAATCTATCAACCCTGCGCGGGCTGATGAAATTCCGCGGCAACCGCACGCCGGTGCCGATCGATGAAGTCGAATCGATCGAGGTCATCACCAAGCGTTTTAAAACCGGTGCGATGTCGTATGGCTCGATCTCTCAGGAAGCCCACGAAACTCTCGCCATCGCGATGAACCGCATCGGCGGCAAGTCGAACACCGGCGAGGGCGGCGAGGATCCGGAGCGATTCGTCACGATGCCTAACGGCGACAGCAAGCGCTCCGCCATCAAGCAGGTCGCCTCCGGCCGCTTCGGGGTCACCGGCGAATATTTGGTCAACGCGGATGAAATCCAGATCAAGATTTCGCAAGGTGCCAAGCCAGGAGAAGGCGGTGAGCTTCCCGGCTCCAAGGTCTATCCGTGGATTGCGAAGGTTCGCTATTCAACTCCCGGTGTTGGCCTCGTGTCCCCTCCCCCGCACCATGACATTTACTCCATCGAAGATCTGGCAGAACTGATTCACGATTTGAAAAACGCCAACACCCGCGCCCGCATCAACGTGAAGCTGGTGGCGGAAGTCGGCGTGGGCACCATCGCCGCCGGGGTCGCCAAGGCCCACGCCGACGTCATTCTGATCTCCGGTCACGACGGCGGCACGGGCGCATCACCGTCGTCCTCGATCTTCAACGCCGGTGCCCCTTGGGAACTCGGTCTGGCAGAGACCAACCAAATCCTTCTTCTCAACGATCTTCGCAGCCGCGTGGTGTTAGAAACTGACGGCCAGTTGAAGACCGGTCGCGATGTCGCCATCGCCGCGTTGTTAGGAGCCGAGGAATTCGGCTTCGCCACCGCGCCGCTCGTCACGGTCGGTTGCCTGATGATGCGCGTCTGTCAGAAAAACACCTGCCCGGTCGGCATCGCCACCCAGGATCCGGTGCTGCGCAAAAATTTTGAGGGCAAGCCGGAGCATGTCGTCAATTTCATGACCTTCATTGCGATGGAATTTCGCGAAATCATGGCAGAACTCGGTTTCCGCACGGTCAACGAAATGGTCGGCCGCGTGGAATGCCTCGATACCAACGAAGCGACCGAACATTGGAAAGCCCAGGGCGTCGATCTCACCAGCATCTTCCACAAGCCGGATGTCGGCAACAAGGTGGGTGGCTACAACCAGATCGCGCAGGACCATGGTCTGAAGGCCGCGCTCGATAACACCCACTTGTTAGCCTTGTGCGAGCCCGCGATCGAGCGCGGTGAAAAGGTCCGCATCGACCTGCCGATCATCAATGTCAACCGCGTCGTCGGCACCATCACCGGCAGCGAGATTTCCCGGAAGTATGGCAGCAAGGGCCTGCCGGAAGACACCATCGAGCTCAACTTCACGGGCAGCGCCGGCCAGTCGCTCGGCGCATTCACGCCTCCGGGCATGACCTTCCGCCTTGAAGGAGACGCGAACGACTACGTCGGCAAAGGCCTATCAGGTGCAAAGATCATCATCTATCCGCCAAAGGACGCGCGCTTCAAACCCGAGGAAAATATCCTCATCGGCAACGTCGCTCTCTACGGCGCGACCAGTGGCGAGGCCTATTTCAATGGCATCGCCGGCGAGCGTTTCTGCGTCCGCAACTCCGGTGCCGCGGCGGTCGTCGAAGGCGTGGGCGACCACGGCTGCGAATACATGACCGGTGGCCAGGTGATCGTGCTGGGAGAAACCGGCCGCAACTTCGCCGCGGGAATGTCCGGCGGGGTCGCCTATGTGTATGACATTGATGGACTGTTCGAGAAGCGCCTCAACCCGGAGATGGTCAATCTCTACCGGCTCATCGAGTGCAGCGACACTGACATCGCCAAGGTCAAGGCCACCATCGAAAAGCACGTCGGCTACACCGGCTCGCCGCGCGGCAAGTTTCTGTTGGAAAACTGGAGCGCCGAGCTGCCGAAGTTCTTCAAGGTTCTGCCCCGCGATTACGAGCGGATGTTAGAGGCCTTCAAGAGAGTCGAGGAACAAGGCCTAACCGGCGACGAGGCCGCGATGGCGGCCTTCGAGGAAAACCTCAAGGATCTCGCCCGCGTCGGCGGCAACTGAGCCACACCTTACAATTTTACTATCAGATCAAATGGGCAAGCCAACAGGATTCATGGAAGTGGAGCGGGTCACCGATTCCGAAGCCGCACCGCTCGAGCGCATCAAAAATTGGCGCGAGTTTAAGATTCACTCCGACGAGAAACAGCAGCGCGCCCAAGGCTCGCGCTGCATGGATTGCGGCACTCCGTTCTGCCACACCGGCCACATGGTTTCGGGCATGGCCAGCGGTTGCCCGGTGAACAATCTGATCCCGGAATGGAACGACCTCATCTATCGGGGCCGCTGGAAGGAAGCGCTGGAGCGCCTCCACAAGACTAACAATTTCCCCGAATTTACCGGCCGCGTCTGTCCGGCTCCATGTGAAGGATCCTGCGTCCTCAGCATCATCGAGCCGCCCGTCACGATCAAAAACAACGAGTGCGCGATCATCGACCGAGGCTGGGAAGAAGGCTGGGTCATCCCGCGCATCCCCGCGATTCGCACTGGCAAAAAAGTCGCGATCGTCGGCTCCGGTCCCGCCGGTCTCGCCTGCGCGGACCAGCTCAACCAGGCCGGCCACTCGGTCACCGTTTTCGAGCGCGAGGATCGCATCGGCGGCCTGCTGATGTATGGCATCCCTAACATGAAGCTCGACAAGGAGCTCGTCGTCCAACGCCGCGTGAACCTGCTGGCCGAGGAAGGAATCGTTTTCAAAACCGGCATTTTCATCGGCAAGGATTCCGAATGGACCGCCGAACGCCTGCGCAAGGATTTCGACTCGGTCGTCCTCTGCTGTGGCGCGACCGAGGGCCGCGACCTGCCCATCGAGAACCGCGACGCGCAAGGCGTTTACATGGCGATGGAATTTCTAACCGTCAACACCCGTCATCAGCTCGACCACCGGTTCGACGGCAGCAACCCCGCGCTCAACGCGACCGGCAAGGACGTGGTGGTCATCGGCGGCGGCGACACCGGCACCGACTGCGTTGGCACGAGTCTGCGCCACGGTTGCAAGAGCGTCATCCAGCTTGAAATCATGCCGCAGCCGCCGGACAAGCGCGCGGCTAACAACCCGTGGCCGGAGTGGCCCAAGGTTTACAAGCTCGACTACGGCCAAGAGGAAGCCGCCGCGCTCCAAGGCCGCGACCCGCGCCACTACCTGGTGCAGACCAAGCGTTTCATCAAGGACGAGTCGGAAAATCTAACCGGCCTCGAAATCGTCGAGATCGAGTGGGCCAAGGACGAGCAGGGCCGATTCCTTCCCAAGGACGTCGAAGGCACGTTGCGCGTGATTCCCTGCCAGCTCGCGTTGTTAGCCATGGGCTTCACCGGCCCGGAAACCGAAGTCGTCGAGAAATTCGCCTTGGAAACCGACTCCCGCTCTAACATCAAGGCCGATCACAACGTTTTCACGACTAACATTTGGGGCGTTTTCGCCGCCGGCGACGTGCGCCGTGGCCAGTCGCTCGTGGTCTGGGCCATCAACGAAGGCCGGGGCGCCGCCCGCGAATGCGACCGCTTCCTGATGGGCTCGACGCGATTGCCGTGACTTCTACCCAATCCGGACTGCCGGAATGCGCGGCCCATCGTCAGAACCTGAAATTTTCATGACACCACCGGATACGGCTTGGACCTTCCGCCAAGTTGGTGCATCGTCCGCCCGCCATGACCTTTTCCGGCACTTATACCGCTCTCATCACTCCGTTTCGCCACGGCGAAGTTGACGTTTCCGCGTTCCAATCACTCATCGAGCGGCAGATCGAAGCTGGCATCGACGGAATTGTTCCGGTCGGAACCACCGGCGAATCCCCGACCCTCGACACGGAGGAACACATCGAAGTGATCCGCCTCGCGGTGAAATTCGCAGCCGGCCGCTGCCAGGTGGTCGCTGGCACAGGGGCCAACGCCACCGCCGAAGCGATAGAACTCACCGAAGCCGCGGAAAAGGTGGGAGCCACCGGCTCGCTGCAGGTTTGCCCGTATTATAACAAGCCGTCACAGGAAGGACTTTACCTCCATTTCAAGGCCATCGCCGAGTCCACCCACCTGCCGATCATGCTCTACAGCGTGCCCGGACGCTCCTCGATCGAGATCGCCCCGGAAACCGCCGCGCGCCTTGCCGCCGATTGCCCGACCATCGTCGCCATCAAGGAAGCGGGCGGCTCGGTGGACCGCATCAATCAATTGGTCCAGGCCCTTCCCGCCGACTTCGGGATTCTTTGCGGTGACGACCCCCTGATGCTGCCTTTTGTTTCCTGCGGCGCCACGGGTCTGGTGTCGGTCGCCTCGAACCTCATCCCCGAGGTCATGGTCCAGTTGGTCAGAGCCTGCCTATCAGGAAATTTCCCAGAAGCCCTCGCCTTGCAAAAGCAGTACTACCCGTTGATGCGCGGCCTGATGTCGCTCGACGTGAACCCGGTCCCGGTCAAAACCGCCGTCGCCCTCCAAGGCCACTGCCTGCCGGACCTCCGCCTGCCGCTCGCGCCGATGAGTGACGGTGCCGTCTCCCAGCTCACTTATCTGCTCAGCTCCTACAACCTTCTTCCTTAAACCGCCATGCCATCACCCAAACTCTTCGCTCCCGGTCCCGTCGATGTTTCGAAGGAAACCTTCGCCGCCATGTCGCAAACGATGATCGGCCATCGTGGCAAGGATTTCGAGGAACTCTATGCCTCGACCCAGCCCGGCCTGCAGGAAATCTTCGGCACCGCCCGCCCGGTTTTTCTCTCCACCTCGTCCGCTTGGGGCGTGATGGAAGGCGCTCTGCGAAATCTCGCCAAAAAGAAAGTTCTCTGCCTTTGCTGCGGCGCGTTTTCCGACAAATGGCTGGACGTGGCGAAAAAATGCGGCTTCGAGGCCGACTCCGTGCAAGTCGAGTGGGGTCAGGCCATCGACCCCGAAGTTGTTAGAGCCAAGCTTGCGGAAGGCGGCTTCGATACCGTCACTTTCATCCACTCGGAAACTTCGACCGGCGTCCTCAACGACCTCGCCGCCATTTCCAAGGTCGTGAAATCCTTCCCGGACACCATGCTCATCGTGGACACTGTTTCCTCGCTCTCGACCGTCCCAATGGACATGGACGCCAATAACATCGACGTCATGCTCGCCGGCGTCCAAAAAGCGCTGGCACTGCCTCCCGGCCTCGCCGTGTTCGCCGTTTCAGAAGCGGGGATGGAGCGCGCTAAAGGAAACTCTAACCGCGGCTACTATTTCGATTTCGTCGAGTTCGCCAAGAACGCGGCCGTCAACAACACGCCTTCCACTCCGGCGATTTCCATCATCTACGGGCTGCAATTTATCCTGGGTGAAATCGCCAAGGAAGGCTTCGCCGCCCGCCAAACGCGCCATGCGAAAACCAACGCGATGATCGTCGCCTGGGGTGCCAAGCACGGCTTCGAACTCTTCGCGCCTGAAGGCCACCGCTCGTTTGCGCTCACCTGTTTCAAAACTCCGGGAGGTTTCGATCTCTCCGGTTTCATCAAAAACCTGAAGGCCAGGCACAACTTCCTCATCAACGGCGGCTACGGGAAAATCAAAGGCACAACGTTTCGCATCTCTAACATGGGCAACGAAACCGAAGCCACCATGCAGGAGCTCATCGACGCGATGGACGACGTGCTGGGATAATTAACTCCAGCCATCTTCACGGACTTTCTCTACCGGAAGGTCCGTTTTTTTGTGGTTACAACCCAAGCGTGGCCTCGCAATCTATCCGCATTCCACCCCACATGCCCGATTTCTTCGAAGCTCCGATCCTGAATTCGCCATACGAATATCCCGCCCGCCACTGGGACCTCGGAGCGGACGGGCAACCCACCAACGTTCTGCTAGAGCATCGCCGGAAGTCCGCCTATTACACGCCGGTTCCCAAGCCGAAGAAAAAGAAGGCCAAGCCGCAGCAAGCCGAAATGCTTCTGCCCGACGCGGACGGGATTTCCATCCAAGGCGACGTTTACGACCCCACTCCGATCGTTAACGAGCTCCGCCAATTCGTCGATCAATGGCGCACGCTGCCGCCGGGCCAGTGGGGCGTCACTCCGGAAACGGCGCGGCTGCTCCAGCATTGGCGACACCATCCCTTCCACTCCATCCGCCCGTTTTTCTGCCAGATCGAGGCGGTGGAGACGGCCATCTGGCTCGCCGAGATCGCCCCGAAGCAGGGCTTGCGCGGCAGGAAATTCCTCGACTGGCTGGCGGCCTCCAACGAGCAGGCGAATCCCGAGCTGTTCCGCATCGCCCTGAAGCTCGCCACCGGTGCCGGGAAGACGACCGTCATGGCCATGCTCATCGCTTGGCAGGTCATCAATGCCGTCCGCTATCCCGCGAGCAAGCTCTTCACCAAGGGCTTCCTGCTCGTCGCGCCCGGCATCACCATCAAGGACCGCCTTCGCGTCCTTTTCCCGAACGATCCGGACAGCTACTACAAAAAGAACGAGCTCGTCCCGGACGAATACCTGCCGGCGCTGGGCAAGGCAGCGATCGTCATCACGAACTACCACGCCTTCAAGCTCCGCGAGCGCCTCAGCATTTCCGCCACCGGCCGGGCCTTGTTGAAAGGCCGCGGCCCCGACCTCCAGACCTTGGAAACGGACGGCCAGATGCTCCAGCGGATCATGCCCGAACTCATGGGCATGAAGAAAGTCATGGTCCTCAATGACGAAGCCCACCATTGCTACTGCGAGCGGCCGTTAGGCGACGGTGCCTTCGTGGACGACAAGGGCGAGAAGCTCGTCGGCGACGCGCTCAAGGACGCGAAGGCCCAGGCGAAAAAGGACAACGAAGCCGCCCGCCTGTGGATCTCCGGCCTGGAGACAGTGAAGCGCAAGCTCGGCATCCGCACCGTTTACGATCTATCCGCCACGCCGTTCTTCCTCGCGGGGTCCGGCTACCGCGAAGGCTCGCTCTTCCCTTGGCTGATGAGCGATTTCTCGCTAATGGACGCCGTTGAGTGCGGCATCGTGAAACTCCCGCGCGTCCCCATCGCCGACAATTCCATCGCCAGTGCCGACGAGATGCCGAAGCTGCGGAATCTCTGGGAGCACATCGGCAAAAAGATGCCGAAGAAAGGCGCGGGAAAAAACGCCATCCCGCCCGATCCCCTCAGCCTGCCCGCCGAGCTCCAGACCGCGCTCGAAGCCCTTTACGGCCACTATAAACTCACCTTCGATCTTTGGCAGGAGCGCGGCATCCCCGTCCCGCCGGTATTCATCGTCGTTTGCAATAACACCTCCACCTCCAAGCTCGTTTACGACTTCATCTCCGGCTTCCGTCGCAGCGAGGACGGGAAACCTTCCGAAGTCTTTCACGCCGGCCGTCTCCCGCTGTTCCGGAACTACGACGAGAACGGAAACGGCCTCGCCAGACCCAGGACCCTGCTCATCGACAGCCACCAGCTCGAATCCGGCGAGGCGCTCGACAGGAATTTCCACGACATCGCCGCCGACGAGATCGCGCTCTTCCGCCGCGAGGTCATCGAGCGCTCGGGAAATCCCGAGGCCGCGAAAAACCTCACCGATCAGGACATCCTCCGCGAGGTCATGAACACCGTCGGCAAGAAGGGCAAGCTCGGCGGCGAGGTCCGCTGCGTCGTCTCCGTTTCCATGCTCACCGAAGGCTGGGATGCGAATACCGTCACCCACATCCTCGGTGTCCGCGCCTTCGGCACGCAGCTCCTCTGCGAGCAGGTCGTCGGCCGCGGTTTGCGCCGCCAGTCTTATGAGCTGAACTCCGAAAACCGCTTCGATGTCGAGTATGCCGACATCCTCGGCATCCCCTTCGACTTCACCGCCAAGCCCGTCGTCGCCCCGCCCAAGCCGCCGAAGAAGACCGAGCGCGTCCACGCGTCCGCCCGGATCGCGATGCCTTGGAAATCACCTTTCCCCGCGTGGCCGGCTACCGCACCGAACTGCCGGATCGCCGCCTCGTCGCGAAATTCACCGCGGACTCCGTGCTCGCCCTCACCCCCGCCCTCGTCGGCCCGTCCATCACCAAGAACAGCGGCATCATCGGGGAAAGCGTGAATCTCACCGTCGAGCACCTCGCCACCACCCGCCACGCCACCATCCTCTATCACCTCGTCCATCACCTGCTCTACGAGAAATACCGCGATGCCGGCCAGGAGCCGCCGCTCCAGCTCTTCGGCCAGCTCAAGTCCATCGCCGACGAGTGGCTCCGGACCTGTTTGAAATGCACCGGCAGCACCTACCCCGCGCAGGTGCTCTATCGGGAAATCGCCGGTTACGCCTGCGAGCGCATCGCCGCCGCCGTCACCGAAGGCACCGGCGGCGAGGGCATCACCAAGGCGATGCTCGATCCCTACAACCCGCGCGGCTCCTCCCGCCACGTCGCTTTCAATACCTCCAAGGATCTCTGGACCACCCGCCACGACCGCTGCCAGGTCAATTACGTCGTCACCGACAGCGAGTGGGAGGCCGAGTGCTGCCGCGTCCTGGAGGATCACCCGCAGGTCCTCCGCTACGTGAAAAACCAAGGCCTCGGCTTCGAGGTTCCCTACCGCATGGGCACCGAGAACCGCCGCTACCTGCCGGACTTCATCGCCCTCATCGACGACGGCCACGGCCCGGACGATCCGCTCCATCTCGTCATCGAAATCAAGGGCTACCGCGACGAGGACGCCAAGGACAAGGCCAACACCCTGCGCGCCTACTGGGTTCCCGGCGTGAACCGCCTCGAATCCTTCGGGCGCTGGGCCTTCGTCGAGTTCACCGAGGTCTTCCAGATCGAGGCGGATTTCGCAAAAGCCGTGGAAACCCACATCGCCTCCGTGCTCGATTCTGTTATCACGAGCGTGTCATGAAACCCTCCGATCCGAATCCCGTCGCCATTTCCCCTGAATCCATCGCCCCGATGGTCCACATGCTCCGCCATGAAAAAGTCATGCTCGATTCCGATCTGGCAGGGCTTTATGGCGTGGAAGTTCGTGTTCTGAATCAAGCCGTCAAACGCAACATCGAGCGCTTTCCTTCGGATTTCATGTTCCGACTCAGTGAGGATGAAGCCGAGTTGGCCAAGCCTTTAAGATCACAAAATGTGACCTTAAAGGCAGATGACAAAAGCGAAACTCCCGCGAACTCATCACAATCTGTGATGAGTTCGCCTTCAAGATCACAAATTGTGATCTTGAAGCGCGGGCAAAACATTAAATTTCTCCCCTACGCCTTCACCGAGCAGGGCGTCGCCATGCTGTCCAGCGTCCTTCGTTCCCAGCGCGCCGTGGAGGTGAACATCGCCATCATGCGGACCTTCGTGCAGCTCCGCCGCCTCATGGATTCCAACCACGACCTCGCCCGCAAGATCGGGGAAATGGAGGACAAATACGACGGCCAGTTCCGCGTCGTCTTCGATGCCATCCGCCAGCTCGTCGCCCCGCCCGCCGCGCCTTCCCGCGAGTTCGGCTTCCACACCCTCCAGCCCCCCAAGCCCGCGAAAAAAGCACCCCGCCGCAAGCCCTGACTCTCTTCCTGATCACTGCTCACTGATCACTTAAAACTTCTCCCACCCATGCCCGCCAAGAAATCCGCCAGCCAGCCCGTCAAATACCCCTCCGCCCGGGAAGTCGCCGCGCTCCGGCATGCCGAGGCCAAGCGGAAGAACATCCCCACCGCCGAGCATCAGTCCGTGCTGAAAACCGAGGACCTCAGCCCCGTCCGCATCGCCTACGAGCGGCGGAACCGCGATCTCGATCCCCAGCTCGTCTGGCGCGGCAAGGACCTGCAGGACGAGGACGATCTCGTCGTCCACGCGCCGCCGCTCTACATCCAGGAAAAGGTCCACCCCAAGGCCCTCATCGACGACCTGCTCCGCCAGACCCGGGAAGGCCGCCACGAGGCCGGCGAGGCCACGCCCGATCTCTTCGCCGACTTCAACGGCATCCCCAAGGGCGCGGACAAGACCGAGTTCTATCGGCACGACCAGAACTGGTCCAACCGCATGATCCTCGG
>JANMSI010000104.1:0-37973 GCA_031389115.1 Akkermansiaceae bacterium | reverse complement strand
CGTGGAATGACCGGTAACAGGAGCCACAAGGCTAGGTTGGGAATAGGTACCGTTCTCGCTGGAGACCGTGATCGATGGAATCGTTTGATCGCCGCTCCCTACGAAGGCGGCCATGTCGAACGAAGTGAGCGTCACTGTTCCAACGGTCGCGGTGAAGGTGATTGTGAGAGTGGGTTGGAAAGTATAAAGGACTGATTCTAAGTCGCCGTAGTCGCTGTTGTAGAGACTTTCACCGGAATAGCTCACCAGAATATTTGGCGTAAATCCTCCTGTGGCACCGTAGCTAAACCCACCTTGGACCGCAGCTCCGATGTTGTCGCCGTAACCAGCAGGCACAGCAACATCGCTACCCAAGCCTCCACCCACGTCGGACTTGAAAATCAAGACCGACGCATCAGCTGATGGAGACCCAGCGATGGCGATAACTATCGATGATAATGTTGTTAGTAGATTTTTCATAAATGCTCTGTTTGATTTTTTATTGGACGGGGAGGATGGCCGAATCAGGTAGGCGGGCTTGACCCGCACCGCAACTGCTAAATGGAGCATCTTGCGAAAATCGCGTCGAGGGTTTCCACGATGTGCGAACAGGCCAGCCGGGCATGCTTTGCCTCTGCCACGTGGTAGAAATTTCTACGCAACGCGAATCTTGCTTTCCGACCCCGTCCGCGGACTGAAGTCCACGGCTACCATCCGATGTTGCTCCGGGTCGCAGGCATTAACTGCAACACTCGAAGGCATCGCACGGAAGTGACGGAGGAACCGAGATCGGCAGGGCGGTGAGAATGGACCGACTCCGATACACGGCGGCCGACTCGGCCGCCGTTGGAGGGGTGGGGCAGCTCAGCGCTCTTCGATGCCGAATCGGAAGAATGCCTTGGGATCACCGGAGTCGTCGAGGAACTGCGGGTCAGTCGCGGGGTTCAGGGGGATGCCGTCGTTAAGATCCACATTCCACTTTTCCCAAGTCGTGAGTGCGGTGGAGCGCCAGACGGTCACGCTGCGATTACCGAGGCCGGGAAACGATACGGTAACACCCGTCGGACCCGGCGTGAGCGTTGGAGTCCAGCGGTCACTGTTGTTTTTCGGATCGGTGTTGGTCAGCCATTCCCACTCGTTGGTCTGGCCGTCGCCGTCCGCGTCGAAACCGCGGGCGCCTTCCGCTGACACGAGCCCGCCGAAGTGGTCTTGGCGGAAGTCGTCATAGCTGACGATGTCGCTCGCCTCCGAATTGATGTAGTCCTCGATTAGCTGAACCGCTTCCGCATCCACCACGCTGGTGGCCAGCGGAGGCATGCGGGTGTAGCCGCCGGTGCCGGCCATGCGATGACGGATGATCGAGTCGTCGACCTGTCCGGGAACGATCAAGCGGTCGGCCGGATCGAGCGGCGCTTCGAGGGTGAAGCCGTTGATCAGATTCGTCTGGTCCAGCGTGCGGTGCAAGCGGCCGTCCCACGACGGCGGGGCGGTACTTCCAGCGCCGAGATGGCAATAGGCACAATTCACGTCGAGCCACGAGCGCACCCGTGCTTCCAGCGAATAAGCGGTCTCGTCCGGCCGGATATGGCGCTGCAAGGCGCTTGGCGGGCCGGGGTCTTGGTCCAGGTAGGCCGCACTTGCCAGCAGCGTGAGGAAATTTCCTGAAGTTCCAGCCAAGCTGCCATCGCGGTTGAGCTGGCGGGTGTTGAACGACAGCGCGCGACCCGACGGCTCGTTGTGGCACGTCATGCATTCCGAGCGCGCAGGAAACCGCCACGTCTGGTTGGTGGCCGGCGTGACGGGATTGGCGTCGTGGTCCACCGGCAGCACGAGATCCGCGCCAGCGGGTCCGACAAGGAAGGCTTCCGTCTGCGGTTGGCCGTCGAGGATGTGATTCCAGCGGTAGGTCACGCCATACGCGCCGAGGTCGTTTTTCACGAGAAAGCGCGTTTCGAGACGACGCTTGGTCGCCGGGTTGCCGGGAGTGAGTTCGAAATCGAAGTGCTTCACCCAGATCATGCCGGAAGGAAAGGTCCAGTTGCCGGTGGGTGAAAAACCCACTTCGTCAGTGGTATTTTTGATGAGGAACCAGCGGGACTTATCGGCATTGTCCGACCAGAAGCGGAGGTTCACGTCGTAAGCCACCGCGCCGGGATTGGGCGACAGGTCGGAGAGATCGGCGAAGAAGCCGGTCGAACTCAGGGTGGGGGGAAAGTCACCGGAGTCGCTGCCCGTGACCAGGCGCCGGATACCGCCGTCGCGGTCGGCGAACAGGATGCCCTCGGTGGTGGGGTCAAAACAAAGCGCGGTGATGCTGTTTTCGCCGGCAATGCGTTCGATCACCGGAGCTCCGGCAGTGCGTTCGATGCTCCAGATGTTGCCGGAACTGAAGTCCGCCGCGATGAGCTTGCCGGTGAGCTGCGGGTGCGCGCTGCCGCGGTAGAGGAAGCCGCAAGTCACCGAGTTGCCGCTGAATGAGCCGCCACCGTGAGGATACTGCCAGTCCGGAGCCTTGAGCGTGGCAGCTCCTTGGTTGGCATTATTGAGTGTCTGTCCGGCGCGTACTCCTCCTTGGTTTCCTTCCAGCCAGCCCCAACCGAGGTTGGCACCGGCCTGCGCGAAGGTAATTTCTTCCAATGCGCCGTTCCCCACGTCGCCCACCGCCACCACGTCCACGATGTTGTCCGCGTTGTCATCGATCGGGTAAATCTGCCACGGGTTGCGGGTGCCGACGTTGTAGAACTCGTTGCGCACCGCCCCAAGCACTTGTCCGGGCGCGCCGCCCGCGGTGTAGGTGCGACCGTTGAAGGAGCCGTTCCATGGGCCGCCGAGGGTGGAATGGACAAATGGGTTGTCGATGGGGATTTTATAATGCGCCGGCCCGCTGGTGGCGCCTCCCCCCGCCAGGCGGGTGACTTTTAAATCGCCGCCGGTCAACTGTCCCGGGGGCAACGCGCCCGTCTCGGGATCGACCGCAGACGGGTCAGGATTCGGGTCCAGGTTGCCGGGCTTCTTGTCCACGTCGATGCGGATCACGCCCGACCAGACATTGCGGTCGATGTGCTGGGAGTTGTTTTGATCGTCCACCTGGCTCTCCGACTCGTCGCCGAAGCCGACATAGAGATAGCCGTCGGCACCGAACTCGGGCGTGCCGATCGTGTGGACGACGAAGCCATTGTTGTCGCAATCCTGCTCGATGAGCACGATCTCGGAAGCCGGGTTGGCGGTGTAGGGCGGCGAGGTGGTGGTGGTGAATCGCATCAGCCGGACGCCGCTGTTCAAGCCGTCCTCGACGTTGATGTTGTAAGTGACGAAAATGTAGGGCTGGGCCGGCCATTGAGGATGGACCGCCACTCCTTTCATCGCCTGCTCGTTGCCGTCGTTGAAAACGCGGTTCGTGATGTCGAGAAACAGGGTCTTGGCCGGCGCGAGCGTGTCCTCGATCACCTGGATCCGACCGTCCGCCTCGGTGACGATGAGCGCCCGCGTGCCCGGCAAGATCGCGAGATCGTGGGGAGTGTTGAAACCGATGCCGGGAAACGCATTGGCCACGGCGAGCGTGGTCGGCGGCGGATTGGTGGGAAGATCGGCATAGCCAGAAGCGATGCGGGCCGCGCTGGCGAAGGTGACAAGGACATCCGCTTCGGAAAAATCCCCGGCTTGCGGGCCATTGACCCGGTAGCGGAAGGTGTCTCCCGGCGGAGTTCCGGAGCCGTGGCTGTAGAGAATCGAGCCGTCGGCCGACGCGGTCGCGGTGCCGTGCGAGGGGGGCGTGATCACTTGTACCGATGCGGGCACGGTGCCGCCGAAATCGTTGGCGAGCACTTCAATCCGGACCTTGCCGTTATGATGCATCGTCACGACGTCGTCTCCCGCGACCGGCGGTCCCGGTGGCACCATTTCGGCGACGATCGCGGCCGCATTGAGGACACCGGCGAAAATTTTCACCTCGTCCACCGCGCCATTGAAGCTGCCGCCGAGGTCCGAGTAGGCAATGGCAACGATTTTGCCAACGGCCGCCGCGCTTAGTGGTCCCTCGATATCGCCGTCGAAATTCGGGGCTTCGACGCCGTTGACGTAGGTCCGGCCTTGCAGCCCGTCCCAACTCCAAGCGAGGTGGACCCAGACGCCTTGGGTCACGCTGCCCGCGTTGTCCACATCATTTCCCCAATGGCCGAAATGGACGTCGTCGGTTCCGCCACCGTTCAGGCGCAGACCGTGGTGAAGTTGCGGATTGCCACCGACTTGACCGAAGACCATCTGATCCTGGTCGCCGGAACTGCCATCCCAGCGCACCCAAGCCATCGCCGTGTATTCCGCCAGTAATCCGAGCTGCGTGGCGGTCAGGCCGGTCTCGACCCGGGCTTCATTTCCTCCGGTGCGGTTGCCAAGGAATGCCGTGCCGAAGGCGGCGCTTTGTCCCGTGGTGTAGGTTCCCCCGCCTAAAATCGCGCCCGTAGTTCCGCCGGAGCCTGCGTTTTCAACCACGGTGCCATTTTGCACGTCGAAAGGATAATACAACACCAAGCCGGGCGTCGGAATCGAGGCGGGGTTGGTGGGGTCGGACCCGTCGTCGATTTCCTGCGAATCGCTATATCCATCGCCATCGGTGTCGGCGGAAAAAGGATTGGTCACAAATCCGTCGGTTCCGGCAGTGACCTCCTCGCCATCGGCGATCGTATCCAGGTCAGGGTCCGCGACATTCGGTGGGGTGTTATGCACGTTCACCTCCTCGGAATCGCTCAAGCCGTCGCCATCGCTGTCAGCGCTCACCGGAGAAGTTCCGTTGGCGAGTTCGTTAAAGTTATCGAAACCGTCGCCATCAGGGTTGCTAGTACCAGTCTGAACCAGATTGCCGATTTGACCATATTCCCAGGCGTCCGGGAGGTTGTCGGCGTCCGTGTCCGGGTTAGAACCGGCGACGATCGAGAGATTATCGATGCGCAGCCCTTGGTTCAGGCCACCGGTGCGGGCGGCGAGAGAGAAGGTATGGGCATTCGAGCCATCGAGCAGGGCTTCCAAGTTCGCGAACGCCGCATCGGTGACCAATCCCGTGGTGCTGAACGAAACGAGCGATTCGCCCGGGCGGCTGGGGTCGGGACGCCAACTGCACAGGACGGTCCCGGCGACCTCGGTGCCGGGCTCAAGGATGGTGCCGTTGACAAACCCCAAATCGCCCTGCGCATTGCCACCCTGCTGCTCGGCGATGTTCACGCCGCGTTCGACGCCGTTATCGTCGTAACTGTCCAATTCGTAGGAAACATGGTTGTCGATGCCGGGCCATCCTTCCTCGGCCGGATTGGGAAACCCGGCCGCCGGGAGAGCGCCGTATGAGAAGCCCACGCCGTCGGCCGGATTTCCGGTGTTGGCGTTGTTGCGGATCCGCACGTCGAAGGACGCGGTCCATCCTTGCGACGAATTGTAGAGCGGCGGCAGTCGGAGCACCGACACCGCGCCGTTATTGCCCGCTTCCGTCAGGCGCAGCGCGCCATTCTGAACCGACCCGATGCCGTTGTTGCTTTCGAGTTTGGAACCGTCTTGGAAGAAATTCGCACCGTCTGCGAACGTGTTGAATTTCTGGAGATATCGGCTGGGCTTGCTGGCGCTGGAATTCGGATCGGTGCCCGCAGCGAGTTCCTGGAAATCGCTATGACCGTCACCGTCGGTATCCACGTCGGCAATCACGTCGGCGGACAAGCTCATATTGCTAAAGCTGGCCACGTTGTTCCCTGCGCGGGCACGGATCGCGTCAAAGCTGAAGTTACCGGTGCGCACGTTTTGCGAGCCACGGAAGTTGACCGTGAGGGTATCGTTACCCCCCGCGACGTAATCGATGCGGAAAGTGATCGGCTCGGGCGCCCCGATGGCGAGGGGGAATGGGCCGCCTCCCGCCACGAAGTCGGTGCCACCGATCACGTTGAAGCAGCCCCAGTTGGTTTCGCCCCAAGCGTCGCCGATGCCGAGCCCTTCCGTGGTGTTGTTGTCTCTAAAAAGGTGGAACGCGGCAAACCCGTTCAAGCCGTTGCCATTACTCAACGTATGATACTCGATCGTGGCGGTGAAATAGAGGGTGCCGTTGTATGTGTCGTTGACAGGACCACCCGCCTCGGCCGCGATTTGCGCAGCATTGGCCACCGTCATATCCAGACCCCAGTCACGGTTGGGGGCATCCGGCATTGGCAGGAGGGCGTGGGAGATGGCTGACGCTCCTAGCCAGAAAAGAGGAAACAGTGCCAAAGGACGAATCGATGTTCTTTTCATAAAGGGTTTCGCAAAGGATGGGTTTTTAACCAGTGCAGATTTATGAAATCAGCAGCCGCTTGAAGTGGGAAGCGAATTTAACCCGTAAGCGATGAGCCAGTTGAGGTCTGGCAGGCCGGCGCTGTAGAAACCGTCGATGCCGTAAGCCTGCTTCGCGGGCCGACATTTCTTGGAGATGCATTAGCCGCGAGGAAATTTCCTCCGGACGATGGCCAGAGTGCCGCCGCCCGAAAAGAGGCAGATGTGAGCTTGATTGAAGGGGATAGCTAAAACGGTGAGAAGGCAGAGCGGCAAATGGAGGCGTGCCTCATTTCAAACTTTGGATATAGGCGAGGAGATCTCGAAGTTGGTCGCGGGTGAATAGCTGTTCGAGTCCGGCGGGCATCGCGGAAAGCGGCTGGCGTTCGAACTTGGTAATGTCAGCCGCAGGAATCCGGTGGGTTGCGCCGATCGCGTCGCGCAGGGTCACCGCGTCGGGAGTCCGTGCGAGAAGACTGCCCGCAAGGGACTCGCCGCTGCGCCGGGTGAGGAGGTAAGGCTCGTAGCCTTGGGCGAAGGTAGTGCTCGGATAGAGGATCGATTCCAGCAAATCGCCGCCCGAGCGGATTGCGCCGATTTTTGTGAGGTCGGGGCCGATGACCCCGCCGCGCTGGCCTACGCGGTGGCAGGCCGCGCAAGTTCCGGTAGTGAAAAATTCACGCCCGCGCTCGGGATCGCCACCGGTCAGCAGCGGAGCGAAGTCCTTCAAGCGTTGCAGCGCGCCACCGCTGTTTTTTTCCCACGAGGTTCGCAGCGGGGCCGCGTTATCTTCCGGGAGAAAGGTGAGCGCCTGGTCGAGCGTCGCACGGTCGGGCAACCAGCCAGTGGCGAGGTGTGCTGCGAAAAACTTCGCAAGTTCGGGAAACGAACGTTCATCGGCGGCCCTGGTGAAGGCCGGGAGCAGCGCATCGGGCGCGACCGGGCCGCCCGGTCGGAGTGCGGCGAGCAGGCGCTGGAGTTGGGTGGGTGAAAGTCGCGCGCGGGCCATCAGGTCCACCGCGGCGAAACGATCCGCAGCATCCGCTGTGGCCGCGAGCGACGCGATGGCAAGAGCGAAAATGGCATCGCCGGGGACAGGTTCGCGGGTGGCAAGGCGTGCCGCCAGGAGGCGTTGCGCGGTGGACGCGGTGGCGTCGGCGGCGAGTTGGGTAAGAAGCGGTTCGAAATCCGCCTGCGGGAAAGCCGCGGCGGCACTCAGCGCGGCGGAGCGGAGCGCGGGATTTCCGAGCGCTGGCGGGATGGCGAGCAGCCACGCGGGATCAGGTTCCCGCGTGCTGAGCGACGGCATGAGATCGAGTAGAAATGCGCGCGTCGCGGCGGGCGTGGCAGCGGTCGGATCCAGTAGTTCGGAAATCAGCGCGCGAATTTCGGTGTGGGTTTGAAACGCCGTCAGCAACCCGCTCAGCGCCGCGTTGTCGGGATTCGCGCCTTCCCCGGCAAGCTGCGCGCGCAGCCACGGCAGCGCGTCGCCCGCCCAACCGGTGTGGCGGCCGAGCAAATCGCCGGCGGTGGCGCGCAGGCCCGCGTCCTCGCTTTTCAGCGGCGCGACGAGATCGGCAAAGCGCAACGTGCCGAACGGCGGCTGATCGAGCAGATGCAGCGCGGCCCGGCGGGCGCGCGCAGATTCATGGGCCAGCAAACCGCGCACGAACGGTTCATCCGCCAGCGCGAGCAATGCGGCGATGCACGCGTGCTGCTCGAAATCGTCGCCCGCCTCCACCAGCGCGGCGGCGAGTCGCGGCGCGTGCGACCGGGAGCCACACACCGCGAGCGCCTCGGCGGCGGCGCGGCGCATGGGCGCGCTTGTCGAATCGAGTTGCGCGGCCAGCGCGTCAGCGGCGGATTTTTCGCGACGCGATGCGAGAACGCGGGCCGCGAGAGTGGGTTGAGCTTCAGCCAGATGGTCGCCCGCGCTTTGCACGAGTTGCGCGCGCAGTTCGTCCGCCCCCATTTTCCAAATCGCCGCGAAGCGCTCCTCGTCCGGCAACGGTTCGCCCGCCCGCACTGCCTTGGTCCAGCGCACGCGATAAATTCCACCCGGCGCGCGTGAATCCCGGATGCGGCCGGTCGGGCAGTGCTCCACATACCAGCCGCCCGTGTCCACAATCAGCAGCGAGCCGTCGGGCGCTTCGAGCACATCGGAGGGATGGAAATCGGGATGCTCGCCCGCGACGAAATCGTGCGGAGTCGAGGAAAACGTCGAGCCTTCGCGGCGCAACTCGTGGCGCACGACTTTGCGCGTGTTGTGCTCTGCGACGAAAAGACTGCCGCGCCACGCCGGCGGCAATCCCGAGCGGCGCGCACGCATCAATCCGCTATGCGCGACCGCGGGCAGCAGCGTGAGCGGCGGCATTGTGATGCCGGTGCGCGGCAGCGGCGTGCCGCGATCCTCTGCATACGGATAAAGCCCGCCCGGCGCGCAATCCACCAAAGCGTCGCGCAAGCCGCCAGCGGGCAGTTGGAACCAATTGTCCGTCCCGACGATTTCGCCGCCCGGCATGAACTCGACCTCGACGAGATTCTCAAAACCGCGACTCACCACCTCGGGCCGCGAGCCATCGGGCTGGCAGCGGAAGAGCGCGCCCGCCGTGCCTTCGAGAAACGTGCCGTCGCCGCGCGGCAGTTTCCAACCGTCCGGCGAGCCCATCGTGAAGTAGAGCAGCCCGTCCGGCCCAAACGTCAGCCCGTGCAAACTGCCATTATCCTTGTGGCCGAAGCCGCTGATAATCACCTCACGCCGGTCCGCGCGCCCGTCGCCGTCGGTGTCAGTGAGCGCGACGAGATTCGGTGGATCGGCGAGGTAGAGCCGGTCGCCGCGCCAGGCGAGGCCCATCGGGAAAGTCACTCCCTCGGCAAAAACCGTCGTCTTTTCGAACCGCCCGTCGCCATCCGCATCCTCCAGCCGCGAGACGCGGCAGTCCTTCGTAAGATCGCGCAAGCCCGCGTAAAGGTCTTCGCCCGAAGACTCCGCGACATACAGCCGCCCCTTGTCGTCGAAGCACGCGAACATCGGAAAGCGAACCGTCGGTTCGCCCGCCGCCAGCTCGACCGTGAAGTCCGCCGGCGCGCGCACAGATTTCAGAAACGCCGCGTAGTCGAACGGCTCGGCGGCGTGCAGACCGATTGGCGCGGTGAACGTCGAGAACGCGCGGGCTGCAAGAAGGAGAAAAACGTGTCGCTTCATTGGGTAGATAGTTGTCGTCGGCGACTGCGTTCCCGCCTCAAGGCAGCGGCGGTCCCATCCCTGGAGGAGTGAAATTTTGGGCCGCGTCATCGAGAACCAGTACCCAATCGAGCGCTTCGCCGGGCACCGGCGGGACGAATTCGCGCTCGCCGGTGTTTGAAAATTCGCCGATGCGTTTGGCCGTGCCGTCGCGCGGATCGAACCACCATGCGGTCACGGTCGAGCCACTGATTTTGTCCATCCGCACCTTGAACGGGCGGCCCAACGGCGCATAGACCATGGCGTAGGTTCCCGCTTGGTCCCGAGTTGCGACGAAGCGCCGCGTTCCGGCTCCGGGCATGGCGGTCGGGATCGCTCCCGCCACGATGACGATGTCGTCCGGCACCCGTGTTAGAAATGGCCGGGATTCCAGCAAGCGTCGCGCGTGCCGCATCTGCGCCGCGCCGGGTTGGCCGATGGCTGAGGACCAAGACATGAGCGGATCGTTGATTGGTTGGCGTTTCGCGGGGTCGAACATCTGCCAGACCGAGTGATGGCCGTAAGTGTGGCCGCACGCGCCGGTGAAGAGATTCCAGTAAGCCGCCCGCCGGATGTCGGCTGCGATGGTATGGCCGAGGTCGTTGGCTTTGAACGAAAGCGGGTGGTCTTCATAGGCCGGTTCGGCGTCGATGACGGGTTTGGGAGGAACGCGGTCGTAGTCGGCGCGGAGCTGGTCATAGCGGCCGGTGAATTCCGCGCCATGACCGTTCTGGCGCATGTTGAAATCCAGCCATTCCTCGCCGTGAAACCATGTTGCGGAACCTTCGCCGCCGTTTGGATGGAAGGTGCGAAGGTGGACGCCGCCATCGCCTTTAGTTAGGCCGCCGGCCATCGCCCGGATGATTTCCCGGTGCGCGTCGCTTTCCACCGGCCGGTCGCCTCCGAGGATCCAGACCACCGCCTTGTCGCGGTAACGAGCGCCCAGCCACGAGCCGTATGTCCCGGCATTTTGTGGGGTGAAAATTTCCGGGCCGACGCCCCATTTTTTGTTCCACTTGTCGCCCCATGTCGGCAGGAATCCGATGACCATGCCGAGCGCGTTCGCCTTTTCCACGATGAAATCGACGTGGTCCCAATAGTCGTTTGCGGGTCCGTCCATCTCGGCGGGACGCGCGGGGTCGTTGTCGGTTAGAGGTAGATGGCCGTAGGGATTCGGTTCTTTCAAGCCGTCGAGTTCGGCCAGCGCGACCGCCTGGATGACGGTAAAGCCTTTCGCCGCGCGGTCTTCCAGATAGCGTGACGCCTCCGCACGGTCGAGGCGGTGAAAAAGCTCCCAAGCGGTGTCGCCAAGCCAGAAGAACGGCTGCCCGTTTTCGGTTACGAGGTAGCGCTGGTTGTCGCTGATTTGGAGCCGGGGTGCCGCGGCCGAAGCGGGCAGGAGCGTGAGCGCGAAGCAAGCGAGAGCGGGCAAAAAACCGGAGTTTGACGATGGGCGGGAACGCTTCCTAACAGTCTGTAATTTCGAGGTCATCGGGAGATTACGAATCCCACGCCGCGCGTTTATCCTGTTGGGCATCGGAATTTGTGGAAAGCTGATCTAGCAGAAACCGGCTGGGAAGTCCGCCAGCCGACCCACTTGTTATAGTTCCGCGCGGCATGATCTGTGAGAACAAACAGAAAACAGGCGGGACGCCCGTTTGACAAGACAGCCGGGACGGCCGTCCTACGGTATCGAGAATATGACGGGGCATCTCACTTCGGCGTGGAAAATTCGATGAGCTTCGGTGGCGGCGCATCGTCGGTGCGCAGCGCGGGGCGCGCATCGGGAGCGCGGAGTGTTAGCGTCACGCGCTCTAGCAGGATGTCCTCGGTGTTGCGATGATAGAAGCCCCACGCGGGCAGCTTGCGCGCATCGAGGGACGGTCGGCGCACTGGCTCGGCGGCATCCTCCGCAGTGCCGCCGCCGGTGTATTCGAGCGACACATCGCGGAAAACCACGTCGCTGAAGGTCCGCTCGGCCCAGCTCTCGACGGACGCCGCGGCGCGGTAGATGCCCGTCGCTTTGATCCGCTCGAAAGTGAGCCGCTGCGCCGTGTTTCCCGGCTTGATCACGATGTGAAAGGCGCAGGCAACGTCGCGCATCGTGCAATCGCGCGCGCTCACATCTTCCATCGGTCCCTCCTCTTTTCCCCATGCGGAGGGCTGCAGGCAGAGCGCCGCGAGCATGTTCGTGCGGTCGCTCGTGCGGTGCGGAAATTTCCCCGGTCCGAAAAACTCGCAGTCTTTGAAAGCGAGCCGTCGCGCGGGACCGATAAGCCGCACGCCATTGCAGGAGGAATTGATGACGCAGCGCTCGATGACGCCGTCCTCGACGTGGTTCCCCGCGATGCTGTCGTCGCCGGTATAAAAGCGACAGCCGGTGATGCGCAGGTCGCGGTTCCATTTCTCCGGCCAGCCGCGGAAATGCACGCCATCCCAGCCGCCCTCGAAGGTCGCATCCTCCACGCGCACCTTGTCGCAGCCATAGATGAGAAACGCATAGTTCGCGGATTCGTAAATTGTCAGGCCGCGCAAGGTCACGTTTTCGCAATGACCTAGCAGAATCGTGTGTGGCCCGCGCATTTCCTCCTCGCCCTGCGGATCGAACACCTTGTTGCCGTCGATCACGCCCTCGCCGGTGAGCGCGATGTTTTTCACCTGCTCGCCGATGATCAGCGCGCGATTCCGCCGACCCGACGGCAGGTCCAGCTTTTTGCTTTCCGGAGAAAATCCCGCATACGCCGCGAGGTCCGTCGTGCCGATGAGCCGCGCGTCCTTTTCCAAATGCAGTTCCACCCCGCTGCGCATGTAGAGCGTCCCGCTAAGATATTTCCCCGACGGGAAAAGCACGCGTCCGCCGCCTGCCTTGCTGCAGGCTTCGATGGCGCGCTGCAAGGCTGCGGTGTCGAGCGTGGTGCCGTCGCCCGTTGCGCCATTTTCGCGCACCGAGAAATCGGCGGCGTGAAGGGACATCGTGAGGAAAAGCGCAAGCAGCGCGGTGAGGCGGGGAGTGGATGTGGTCATGGATTTCTTTCTGTTAAAAGCCGGGCGGCACTGGTCGTGAGCGTCGGCACTAAGCGCAACTGGCGGGCGGTGTGGCCGAAGGGCGCGACATTCAACAAGTCGGCCTCGCGGCGTAAGTCATCGCGGGCTACGGTGGAATTTAGGGCGGAAGCGGAAACCATGGTTTTATTTTGTGGCTGCCGATTCTAGGACGAGCAGGAAATCCTCGTCACCGCTGGCGTTTTTTGCGGGGGGCATGAATTCCTGCCACGGCCTTCCGCGCCACGGCTGGCTGGTGGCGGGCTGCATCGAGCCGTCGGTCGGGTCAAACCAGCGGGCTTTCGCGCCGGGCGCGATTTTGGCTAAGTCCACGACGACGGGACGGTTCGCGGGGAAATAGATGAGTGCGAAGCTGCCATCGTCCGCGCGCGCGGCGGCGGGCCATTTTTCGTCGCCGGGCGAGACGCGGTCCACGCGCGAGGGGACGAGTTCGTTCAGGGTGTCGGGCCGCAGTTTCCACCACGCGCGCGTGGCGAACAGGTCGCGCACATGCCGCATCTGGCGCGAGCCAACATCGGCCACGCCTTCGCGCCATTTGGGCGAAAACCGCCACACTTCGCGATGGCCGTAAGCGTGGCCCATCAGCCCCCCGCTGAGAATCGCGCTGTACGCCTGCCGCCGCATGCGATGCGCCGCGCCGCCGCGGCTGTCGTTACGCTCGTGCTCGTAGCCGGACTCGACCAGAAAAATCGGCTTCGGCCTGCCGCCGGCGTAAGGCCGTTCCCACTCGGCGAGGACGTGCGGCGCGACTTCGCGATAGGTGTAAGCCGCGTTCGCGTCGAGCCATGGCTCGTTTGCGAAAAACGCCGCGCTGCTGTGCTCGGGCTGGTTGTGGACGGTGATGAGATGATGCGGCGCGGCGGCCTTGAGCGCGCGGGCCATCAGCGCGAGGGCCGTGCGGTCCTCGTGCGGGTTGTCGTCGCCGCCGATAATCCACATCAGGTTTTTTCGTGCGGCGTATCGTTTGCCGAGAAACTCGCCGTAAGCGCTTGCGTTCGCCTCAGTGAGTTGATTCCGCCAACCTTCTTGGTCGCGCCCGCCCCAACGGATCCACAACGCGCTCACCGCCGCGAGCAGCCCGCGCTTTTCCGCCGCTTCGAGCACGCCGTCCACATGCCGCCAGTAGGCTTCGTCCGGCTTGAGAATGTCGTCGAGCGGCGCGAACGGCTCGTCGCCATTCACGTTTATCACCGGCCCGACTTCTTTTGTCACCGCGTGCAGATGAATCGCGGTGAAGCCATCCTTCGCCCGCTGTGCAAAAAATTCGTCCGCGTCCGCAAGCGTCGCATTGCGCGGCAGCGCCCACGCCGTGTCCGCGTGATAGAAAAACGGCACGCCCGCCGCGTCGGTCAGCGTGCGGCCGTCGGCGGAAACTTTCAGCGGAAACGCCGGCACCGCGCAGAGAGAAGTCGCGGCAGCGCCCAAAAATAGAGTGCTTAATAGTTTCATGGCCTTTCCTCGTTCGGGGCCTAGGCTTGAAACGTCACGTTGCCGCGCGCCGAGGCGTTTACCCATTTCAACGTCAGCGTTTGGCCGGCGGACGCGGTGAGATAGCGGATTATGTAAACCACGTTGTCGCCCGCCTCGGGATCCACGCCGTCTTTTGTTGCCGTAACCGCTGCGGCGCTGCCGTCGCTCAGCGTGATTTGGAATCCGGCATTCTGCCCGTAGGTGAAAACTCCCGAGCGCGTCTGTTTTACTTCCGCGGCGGGTGCGCCGTCCGACCAGCTGAACGTCGTCGGATTGGTCTCGTAGGTGTGCAGCTCCCGTGCGCCGAGCTTCACGAGTTCGCCGATGAGCGGTTTCGCGTCGGCCCTGCGGTTGATAACGGTGGCGTTGTGAATGTATCCCCAATGCGCCCAATCACTTTTTCCCTCCGCAGAAAGATCGACGACCTTCGGCGGCGTCTCGGCGGTAAGCTTGATTTCGCCCTCGGCGGCGGCGGCGAAATGGCAGGCACTGCCAACGAGCGCGACGATGGCAAGGGAGTGACTTTTAAGGTTCATCATGGAGTAGGGGGCATGAGGAGATTCGATTAGTGGATTGCCGCCACCATGTCGAGCAGCGCCGTCGCAGCTCGCTACGATGCGGTTGCGGAGCACCGTTTCCACGCGCACTTCCAGCACCGGGCCCCAAAACACGATCAGACAAAAAAGGCCCCGCCAACTTTGGCGGAGCCCCACGAATCGAGTTGCGGAAGCGTATTAAGCGCGACGGCGGCGGATTACTAATCCGGCAGCCGCTACACCGAGCAGGCCGATTGAGCTTGGCTCAGGAATCACCAGGACTTCGGCTTCGGTTGTCGCAATCATGATCTCGTCGTAATCGAACGTCGGAGCATTGGTGCCCGACTGCAGGCGGATTCCGGTGAAATCACTTGGAAAGGCCGAGTCGTCTACGGGAGTGGTGAATGATGCGTCCGGTGTTAGTGGGAGTGTGCTGCCCGGGTTGACGAAGAGATCAATGGTATCGCCAGCAGGCGTGAACGACAGCCGATAGACCAATAGTGTAGTCGCTGCGGAAATGGTAGCGCTGGGAGCGGTAACTTGACCGGATACGCCGGAAACCTCAAATCCGTAATTAGTCGCATTGAAGGGCTTGCCAAAGAACAGCTCCTCGTTGCCTCCGCTGAAGAATGACAAACCGGCGTATTCGGGCGCACCGCCTGCGGTGTTCGAACCGAGAAAGCGCACGTAGATCGTTCCGCTATCGGTTCCAATGGTTGCTGCCAGGGTACGGAATGCACCATTATTGTTCCCTGCGGTTGTAAACGTATTTCCCGCAGTCGTCAGGCCTGGGTAGGTTTGGCCTGGTGCGGTGACCGATCCAGCGCCGGTATAGGCACCACTGAAACCGGTGCCACCGTTCAAACCAGCTATCCCGCCAAGAGCGTAATCAAACGATTCACTGGCAAGGATGGCTGCTTTTGAAGCCGCCGCACTGAGTGCAAACACGGATGCGCCCACGAAAGCAGCAGCCGTTGATAATCGAATTTGGGAGTTGTACATTGGTTTTTTTGATGTATGCATCAGCCGAGATGACAAATGCGCTGGCTGACTGTCTTGAACTTCTCAATGGGAGTCAACGGTTTTGTCAAGGGGTGCAGGAACGTTCAAAACCGGGCGGTTGTTAGAATTCGAAGCGCTCGACTCCGTGCCTGCCTGATAAGTGTCCACAATGCCCCCCGTAGCCTGCTGGATGCGGTCCGTCCATATCTCAACCCGCCCAGCCGTCAGCCGCCGGACTTTCCTGAAATCCTCCGGGATCACGCTCGCCCTGCCGATGCTGGAGGCGATGCTGCCCACCTTCGCCTGGGCCAAGTCCGCGTCCGCCACCGAGGCCCCGCGCCGCTTCGTCGGCATGATGACCAATCAAGGCATTCTACCCGAATTCATCTTCCCAAAAACCGCTGGCCGCGATTTCGAGGAGACGCCCTACCTCAGCCACCTGAAGAACCATCGCGACCAACTCACCGTCCTTTCCGGGGTATCGCTCCCCGGCGTCGATGGCGGTCATGCGGCGGAGAAGTCCTTCCTCACCGGCGCGCCCGGAGCCAGCCGTGGGTCGTTCAAAAACTCCGTTTCACTCGATCAAGTCATGGCCGAGCACATCGGCGGCGATACTCGTTTCCCCTCGCTGGTTCTTATGGTCGGCTCGGATCGCCTTAGCCTTTCCTGGACCCGCAGCGGCTCGATGATTCCGCCCGTCACCAGCCCGGTCGCGCTCTATCAATCGCTCTTCGGCGCGGAAACCCCTGAAGATCGTGCCGCCGCCATCACCCGCCTGACTGCCGACCGCAGTCTGCTAGACCGTCTCCGCCAGCAGGCAAGCGCGCTTTCCCGCACTCTCAGTGCCACCGACCGCGAACGGCTGGATCAATACTTCACCGCCATCCGCGATTTGGAAAAACGCCTCGCCGCCTCCCAGAGTTGGCTCGCCAAACCGAAGCCAACCGTCACCGCCGCCGCCCCGCGGGAAATCTCCAGCAACGACAATCTCCCCGAGAACCTCAGCTCCATGCTCGGCCTGGTAAAGCTCGCGCTCGAGACCGATTCCACCCGTATCGTCACCGTCTGCACCAGCCTCGCCAGCGTCACGCCCAAGGCGATTCCCGGCGTGAAATCGAACACCCATGAGCTCACCCACCACGGCGGTCGGGAGGAAACCATTGCCGAGCTTCGCAAAATCGAAGAAGCCCAGTTCGCCGCGCTAGGCACCTTCGCGGATTCCCTAAAAGCTTCTGCCGAAGGCGAACAGACGTTGCTCGACCGCACCTCGCTGCTCTTCGGCACCAACATGGGCAGCGCAAATTCTCACTCGAACGACAACCTTCCCGTCGTCCTCCTCGGCGGCGGTTTCCAGCACGCCGGCCACCTCGCCCACAACCGCGAAAAAAACACCAACCTCGCCAATCTTTACGTCTCGCTCCTCCAGCGCATGGCCATCCCCACCGACCGCTTCGCCAGCGCCACCACCACCCTTACCGGCTTGGAATTCGCATAACCCTCATGCGCCCCATCCTCGCGATTTTCGCGCTCACCTCAGCCCTCCTTTCGGCGAATCCGTTTTTCGAAAACCACTGCCTCGACTGCCACGATTCGGATTTGAAAAAAGGCGGCGTCGATCTTTCCACGCTCAATTCCTCCAAGCTCGACGATCCGAAAATTCTCGATCTCTGGGTAAAAGTCCACGACCGCGTCCGCGATGGTGAGATGCCACCGAAGAAGAAAGACCGCCCGCCGGCCGATGCGCTCGCCGCCTTTCTCTCCCCGCTGAACAAGACGCTTACAGCCACCACCGCCGCCCGGCAAGCCGTCACCGGCCGCGCCGCCATCCGCCGTCTTAATCGCTTTGAGTTTGAAAATTCCCTCCGCGACCTGCTCGCCCTTCCCGGCCTCCGCATCGTCCACACGCTCCCTGCGGATGGAAAAGCCCACGGCTCCGACCGCCTCGCTGCCGCGCTCGATACCTCTTTCGTTCACATCGAAACCTACCTCGCCGCCATCGACACCGCGCTGGACGCTGCGCTCTGCCCATCTCCCGAAAAGCCGCCCGTTTTCAAATACCGCTACAATCTCCTCCACAATCTCCGCAAGAACGGCAAGGAGTGCGAAGGCGACGTCGCGCTCGCCATCGGCAACAAAACCGGGATCGGCCTCGTCGGCATGACCCGCGATGAGACCCTCTATCCCGACTGGTCGCACCACCTCACCGACGACCCGCCGCACTCCACCGCCTTCGGCCTGTTCCGCCACGAAGACGCGGACTACCGCTTGAAGCTGACCCATCTGCTCCCGGTGCTTTCAGGAAAACACAAACTACGCCTCCGCGGATACAGCTTCGGCTGGGATGGGAAAAATGTCGTCTCCACCGAGCGCCACGGTGCCGTCACTTGGGGCATCCTCGCCACCAGCGAGCAATTCGGCACCGTCGATCTCCCTCCGAACGCCGCCGCCGAGCGCGAGGTCACCGCCTACCTCGAGCGTGGCAAGGGCCTCGACCATGGCGTCGATGACTCGCTTCGGCTCATCGGCTCTTCGTTGGAAAATTTCCGCGACTACGCCCACGGCGAAAATGCCAACGTCCCCGGCCCGATGTCGCCTGCACCCGGCGTTGCCATCGAGTGGGTCGAGCTGGAAGGCCCGATCCACGAACAATGGCCGCCCGCCAGCCACGTCGCACTCTTCGGCGATCTCCCCGTAAAGCTCTGGACGCCGGATACCCACACACCCAAGCCGATTCAGCAAAAGTGGGAACGCGGCAACCCCGAAACTTTTCCCAAGGACATCTACGGCCACCGCAATGAGCAGCAGCCCGTCGTCTTCGTGGAGTCCACCGACCCCCAGGCTGACGCCGACCGCCTGCTAAAAAGTTTCCTCCCGAAAGCCTTCCGCCGCCCCGTCACCACCGCCGAGCACGCCGAATACCTCGCCCTGTTCGCGGAGCATTTCGCCGCAGGCCCGGCCTTCCAGGACGCGCTCATAGCCACCTACCGCGCCGCGCTTTCCTCGCCGGAATTCATGTTGCTGCAGGAGCCCGTCGGCCCTCTCGATGACCATTCGCTTGCCGTTCGCCTCGCCTACTTTCTCTGGAGCGGGCCGCCGGACGCCATCCTCACCACCCTCGCCAATCGCGGCAAACTCGCCCAGCCCGCCGTCCTCCGCGAGCAAGTCGAGCGCCTGCTCACCGACCCGCGCGCCGCCCGTTTCACCCGAAACTTCCTCGGCGAGTGGCTGGACCTTCGCAAGATCGGCGACACCCAGCCGGACCGCGTCCTTTACCCCGAGTTCATGCCGTGGCTCCAAGAAGCCGCCATCCTGGAAAGCCATGCCTATTTCGACGAACTCGTCCGCGAAAACCTCCCTGTCACCCACCTCGTCGCCTCGGACTTCGCCATGCTCAACGAGCCGCTCGCCCGCCTCTACGGCATCGATGGCGTGCGCGGCTGGGACATTCGGAAAGTCCCGCTCCCACCCGGCAGCCCGCGCGGCGGATTCCTTACCCAGGCCAGCGTTCTTAAAACGACCGCCGCTGGAACGACCACTTCTCCCGTCAAACGCGGCGTCTTCGTGATGGAAAAAATCCTCGGGATCCACCCCACACCGCCGCCGCCCGCCGTCGGCTCCATCGAACCGGACGTGCGCGGAGCAACCACCATCCGCGAGCAACTCGACAAGCACCGCACCAACCGCACCTGTGCCGCCTGCCACGCGAAAATCGATGGCTACGGCTTCGCTCTGGAAGCCTTCGATGTCGTCGGCGAGCACCGCACCCGCTACCGCGCCATGGGCTATCGCGATGAAAACGGCGGGAAGCGCGTCAACGGCCATACGATTCAATACCACTTTGGCCCCGCCGTGGATCCCTCCGGCGAAATGCCTGACGGCAAGCCGTTTGCCGATGTGAACGAACTCCGCGCCCACCTCGCCGCGCGTCCGCAAGCGCTCGCCACCGCCTTCGCCACCCAACTCGCCACCTATGCCACCGGGGCTGAAATTTCCTTCGCGGACCGCGCCGCCATCCAGTCCATCGTCACCGCCACCACCCCCAGCGGTCACGGCTTCCGCGATCTCATCCACGCCATCGTCCAAAGCGACCTCTTCCGCCGCCGCTAGAATTTAGAATGGAACAGGAGGAAGCGGAGGTAGCAGAGTTTCAGACAAATTACGGCCCATTCCCCCTCTGCTTCCTCCTGTTCAAATCTTTCTAACCAAACTACGCCAACAATCCCGTGAAACCCAATCCAGCGATCCTCCTGCTCGCCTGCACGCTCCTTGCCGCCGGAGAAGACGCGCCAGTTTTCAAAGACCTCTTCAACGGCCGCGACCTCACCGGATGGGTGGACGTGAATACCTCGCCCGCGACGTGGAGCGTGAAAGACGGCCTGCTAATTTGCACCGGCAAACCAATCGGCGTCATGCGGTCGGAGAAGCAGTATGAAAATTTCATCCTGCACATCGAGTGGCGGCACATGCAGGCAGGCGGAAATTCCGGGGTCTTCGTGTGGAGCGAGGGAACGCCCGCGCCGGGCGGGCCGCTGCCGAAAGGGATGGAGGTCCAAATGCTGGAACTGGAATGGCCGAATATAAATCGGCAGCCCGATGGCTCCCCGAATCACCCCGGCTACGTCTCGGGCGAGCTTTTCGGCGCGAACGGCCTGACCGCGACGCCGGATAACCCCCGCGGCGAGCGGAGCATGTCCAGGGAGCCGCGCTGCAAAGGCAAGGGCGAGTGGAACACCTACGACGTGGTCTGCGTGGACGGCACGATCAAGCTCTCGATCAACGGCAAATTCGTAAACGGCATGAGTCAGTCCAGCGTGAGAAAGGGCTATCTCTGCCTTGAGTCCGAGGGCTCGGAAATCCATTTCCGCAACATCCGGCTGCTAGAGCTGCCGTAGCATAGCCGTCCCGGCTGTGTTGTCCGACAGGCGTCTCGCCTGTCGGCACAGGAACTATAACACCCACTAACCGAGTATCGGTTTCACTACATTCCCCGCGACGTCCGTCAGGCGGAAATGGCGGCCTTGGTGGAAATAGGTGAGTCGCGTGTGATCGAGGCCCATCAGGTGCAGGATCGTCGCGTGGAGATCATGCACATGGACGGGATTCTCGGTGATGTTATACCCGAAGTCATCGGTCGCGCCGTGGACGATGCCCGGCTTGATCCCGCCGCCGGCCATCCACATCGAGAAACAACGCGGGTGGTGATCGCGGCCGTAGGTGTCCTTGGTTAGAGCGCCTTGCGAATAACTGGTGCGCCCGAATTCGCCGCCGCAGATGACCAGCGTGTCTTCTAACATTCCCCGTTGTTTCAGGTCGCGGATGAGTCCCGCGCAGGGCTGGTCCACCTCGCGCGCGAGTTTCGGCAGGTCCTGGGGCAGACCGTTGTGGTTGTCCCAGCCGGGATGATAGAGCTGGATGAAGCGCACGCCGCGCTCAGCCATGCGGCGGGCCTGCAGGCAGTTCGCGGCGAAGGTTCCAGGCTCGCTCACATCCGGGCCGTAGAGGTCCAGCACGGATTGCGGCTCGCCCCCGATCGAGGTGGCTTCCGGCACGCTGGTTTGCATGCGGTAGGCCATCTCGTACTGCGCGATACGGGATTCGATTTCCGGATCGAGTTCGTTTTGATAGGAAATCCGGTTCAGCGCGGCGAGCTTGTCGAGCATCGCGCGCCGGCCGGTGCCGCAGATGCCATCGGGGTTCGTCAGATAGAAGACCGCCTCCCTGCCGGACGAAAAGCGCACTCCCTGATAGCGGGAGTCGAGGAAGCCGCTGCCCCACAAGCGCGAGTAGAGCGGCTGGTCGGTCTTCTTTTTCGTCACGAGCACGACGAAGGCGGGCAGGTTCTCGTTCATGCTGCCAAGGCCGTAATGAATCCACGATCCCAAGCTCGGACGGCCCGCGATTTGCGAGCCGGTTTGGAAAAATGTCATCGCCGGATCGTGGTTGATCGCTTCCGTGAACATCGAGTGGATCAGGCACAGGTCGTCGATCACGCCGCCGGTGTGAGGCAGCAGTTCGCTGAGCTGCGTGCTGCTTTTTCCATACGGCGAGAATTTGAAATGGGAGCCTGCGAGGGGAAGGATCGCCTGGTTGCCGCTCATGCCGGTGAGGCGCTGGCCGGCGCGCACGGACTCCGGCAGCGGCTCGCCGTTGCGCTGGCGGAGCAGCGGTTTGTCGTCGAACAAATCCTGCTGCGCCGGCCCGCCGCTCATGAACAGATAGATCACGCGTTTTGCCTTCGGCGCGAAGCCCGGGAGATCCACCGACTTGCCTGATAGAAGCGAACTGAGCGCGAATCCTCCCAGTCCGGCGCCAAGCTTCGAGAAGAAGTGGCGGCGGGTGACAAACAAGGGATCGAGTTCGGTGGCCATGGGTCAGCGGAGGGTGATGGCTTCGTCGAGATTGAGGATGGCATTGGCGACCACGGTCGCAGCGGCCAGATCGATGGCGGGGATTTCCTGTGGCGCGGCCAGATCGCCGACCTTGAGGAATGACTCCGCCTCTGCCGGGGTCTTGCGGAAGACCTCGAGCTGGGAGTCGTGCAGTTCCGCTAACAGTTGGCTCTCGGCGGCCGTGGCGTCGCGACCCAGGATTTCGCGGAAAACCCAGCGCGCGCGCGACGGGAAGTCCGCGCCACCTTCCTTCATCATCCGGATGGCGAGGCCGCGCGAGGCTTCGACAAACTGCGGGTCGTTGAGCATCACCAGCGGCTGGAGCGGGGTGTTGGTCTGTTGGCGGCGCACGGTGCAGACATCGCGCCCCGGCACGTCGAACGCGAGCATCCCCGGCGGCGGCGCGGTGCGGCGCCAGAACGTGTAGAGGCTCCGCCGATAGATGCCCGGTGCCTGGTCGCGCTGGTAATCGGGGAGAAAGCTGTTGAGCACTTTCCAATACGCGGATTCCGGCAGATAGGGCTTCGCGGGCGGGCCGCCGACCGTCGGTTGCAGCAGTCCTGATAGAGCCAGCGCCTGGTCGCGGAGATCCTCGCCGGAAAGCCGCTTGGCCGGGCCGCGGGCTAGCAGATTATTGGCAGGATCCTTCTGGCGGAGTTCGGGCGGTGCCTTCGAATCCTGGCTGTAGGTCGCGCTCAACACGATTTGCCGGCACAGGCGTTTCATGTCCCAGCCGTGGGCGATGAAGTCGCGGGCCAGCCAATCCAACAGTTCGGGATGCGATGGCGTCTCGCCCTGCGAGCCGAAGTTTTCCGAGGTGGAAACCAGCCCCCGTCCGAAGAAGTGCTGCCACACGCGGTTCACCTGGACCCTGGCGGTTAGAGGATGATTGGGTTCCGTTAGCCAGCGTGCCAGCCCCAGTCGGTTCACCGGTTGGTCGTTTGGGAAGGGCGGCAAAAATCCGGGGGTGATGCGGGGTAGCGAATCGCCCTCTGGATGTCCGTACTCGCCGCGGGCCAGCACCTTGGCGGGACGCGCCTCGTTCATTTCACGCATCACTGAAAGTTCCGGAACGCCGTCGATCGTTTGGCCGAGGGCTTGTCTGAGTTTCTTCAAATCGGCGGTCGAAGTGCGGAGCTCGGGATCGATGGCGGAGAAATAGTAGCTGCGGAGCGACGCCAAGCCGGTTTCATCGCGCGGGGTGGCAGCCAGCGATTCCGCAAGCGGCTTGTCCTGATAGAGAGCCGCGATTTCCGGCGCGGTGACGGGCCGGGTGAAGATCCGGATGTCGTCCACCACGCCGCCGCGCAGCCCGGAATCGCGAATCCGCTCGCCGAAGGTGAAGGCCGATGCACTGCCGCAGTTCCTCGTGAGCCGATCGCGCACCACCTCTAACGGAGCCTTACTGCCATCGAGTGAAATCTTCAGCCCGCTCGCCTTGGACGAGCCGTCGTAACTGACGACGACATGCGTCCATTCGCCCGGCGGGAGAGCGCTGTTACTTCTAACCGCGATGCAGTTGCCCGGCCACTCGCGGGCGACCATCCAGCGCAGTTTCCCGCCCTCCAGCAGCAGCTCGAATCCATTGTATCCGGGGTCGCTGCCCGAGCTGTTATGAAACACCAGCGACCGCTTCGCGAGCTCGCCGGGCTTGAGCCAGAAGGCCACGGAGAAAGCATCCTCCTGGTTCGTGACGCCATGGTTTCCAAGCGACAGCGGATCATCGCCGGTAAATGAAAGCGCCTGGCCGCGCTTGCCTGGCACCAGCTTGTTCTTGTCGTTGGATTTCGCGGGGCGCTCGGGATCGACCGCATTGGCGAATTCATCCTTGTCCTGTTGATCGAGATCGTAGGACCCGCTCAGATCCGCCATGTCGGCGGCAGGCGCTGCCAGCCATGCTTGGAATGCGGGCTCGCGTTCCTTCGTTTTCACCGGGATCGCCAGCTCGGCGGCGGCGACGGCGGCCCTTTGCTCCGCGATCCGTTGGTCCTGCTCCGGGGTTGTTAGGGGCAGCACCGGATGCGGCTGGATCGACCCGGTTCCATGGAGCAGGCCCCATTCGTCGATGGAGTTGAAAAACGCGCCCATCGAGTAGTAATCGCGCATCGTCAGCGGATCGTATTTGTGGTCGTGGCAGCGGGTGCATTCGAAGGTCAGCGCGAGAAAGGCGGAGCCGAAGGTGTGGACTCGATCAGAAATGCCCTCCTGCCGGAATTCCGCCTCCACGCTGCCGCCCTCCTGCGTCTTGCGGTGGATGCGGTTGAACGCGGTGGCGACGATCTGATCGCGGGTGGCATCTGGCAGCAAGTCGCCGGCGATCTGCCAGGTGATGAATTGGTCCCAGGGCAGGTTTTGGTTAAACGCGCCAATCACCCAGTCGCGGTAGGGCCAAGCGTGGGTATCGAGGTCGGATTGATAGCCGAATGAATCGGCATAACGCGCGACATCGAGCCAACCCACCGCCATTTTCTCGCCGTAGCGCGGCGATGCGAGCAGGCGGTCCACCGCCGTTTCCCTCGCAGCGGGCGATTTGTCGGCGAGGAACGCATCGAGGTCGCCGCGGGCCGGCGGCAGGCCGGTTAGGTCGAACGCGGTGCGGCGGAGCCACCGTTCGGGAGTCGCCGCCGGGGCCGCTGGGAGCGACGCCTGTTTGAGTCTTGCCGCGACGAAGCGATCGATTTCGTGTTTCGCCCCGCTGTCGGGCACGGGGATCGATTCGGGCAATGGCGTGAACGACCACAGCGGTTGGTATTCCGCTCCCTGTTCGATCCACTTGCGGAGCATTTCGCGATCCGCGTCCGTCAGTTGCCGCGGAGATTCCGGCGGCGGCATCGCCTCATCGGGGTCGCTCTCGTGGATGCGGACGATTGCCTCGCTCGCAGCGGGATTTCCCGGCACGATCGCCCCTGCTTTGACCGCGACTTCGCGGACATCGAGCCGCAAATCAGCCTCGCGCTTCCCGGCATCCGGACCATGACATTGAAAGCACTTGTCAGAGAGAATCGGCCGGATGTCCCGGTTATATTCGACCTTTGCGGCCGCTGGCACCAGTGCCAGCACTGCGGACAAAATCAGTATGGGTTCAAAAAGTCTCATCAAATAGGTCCACGATCACTTCTCGCGAATTTCAATCCGCCGGTAAAAAACCTCCGCGCCTTCCGTTTGCAACGAAATCTTTCCCTCCGTCAGCAGTTGCGGCGCTTTCCCGTCCAGACGCATGCAGTTCGTCAGCTTAAGCACCACCACGCCGTTCACGATGTGGGTTGCATTGCCTTTCACGAAACTCATCTCCAGAAGATTCCACTCGCCGCTCGGCTTCTCAGCGTCCGGGGATTTTACGCAGCGGTTCCCGATTTCGGTTTTTAATTCGAAATCCGTGCTTTTTCCCTCCGGATCGTAGATCCACAAACCTTTGTCGTTCTTGGTCGCCAGCGCGGTGGCGCGGGTTCCCACCGTCCACAGATCGCCGGTATCGCCTTCCTGAATCTGGAATTCCACCGACTTTGGCCAGGTGTTCCAGACGCCGCCGAGATCACCGTGGACGGCGTAAAGCAGTCCGCAATCCCGTGGCGCGGTCTCGCGTGGCGCCCAGCGCTTCTCACCCCATTTGAATTCCATTTTGAGGTCGAAATCGCCGAAAGATTCCTTGGTCGTGATCGTTCCGTTGCCCTGTCCAGAAACGTGGATCGCCGGTTCGCCATCCACTTCGGCGACTTTGAAAACCCCCAGCGGATCCTTGTTCTGGCCGATCGCCCCCGTGTATTCACCTTCGGCATCGCGTTCCAGCCCGGGGACTTCAAAGCTCTTGTCGGGCCGTGAAAGGAAGGTGTCCCAGTCACTCAAATCCTTGCCGTTGAAGAGCGGCCGCCATTCGTCCGCCGCAAAAATTTGTCCCGTAAAGACCAGTCCCGCGCAGAGCCAAATCATTTTCATCCGGCACGCTACGCAGGACGAAATCACTCTCTGACAGAGACGCTCCGTTTTTCCGTGATGTGGGCAAAAAACATCCGCCCCCGTTGCCAAGGGCGGATGTCCGACGGTTACCGGGTGCTTCCCGTCCTCACGGTGAGGTAACTTTCAGGCGAGAGAATCCTACTGGCGGACCTGGAGGAAACATGTAGGAAATCGTGGACGAGCTGTTCACGGTCGGAGCGACGGTCATCCATGGGGATGGCGCCGCACCCAAGGTGGGGGAAGACTCGATGGCATAGGTGACGTCTCCGTTGAAGGCCGCCACGCCCCGTTTTGCAAACGAGAGGGTGGTGCCGTTGAAGATGCCGAGCGAACCATCGGAACCGGTTAGGTTCGTTTGCAGCGCATATTCCACCAGGTTGACGATTCCGTCGCTATCGGAGTCACCGTATTTTCCTCCAGTCACACCATTGGAGGCCGCCCAGGCCGCGTAGTTCGAGGCAGGCCCGGTGGGAGCGATGGAGCCGTTGAAGGCAATATCGTTGTTGGCACCGACGATCTGTCCGAATCCGCGCTGGTTATAGGCACCGCCACCGTAAAACGCGATCCGAATCTCGACGCCAGCCGGAGCCGTCACGTTTTGCAGCTCGGGGAACGCGTTCAGATTGACGGAACGATTCATCCCTGTCCACCCGGCGTTGATTGGATTGATGACCCCCGCGCTGGTGTAGCTCGCGAAGCCATCGGTACTGAAGACGACGTCGAAGGTCAGGTTGTCCGCATCCTGAGTGAAAAGCGCCAAATCCACGCTGGTCAGGGAGAATTTGAAGCCCGCCTGAGGAGCAAGGGTCACGCTCGCGTAAGCTCCCTGCGCCAGTGCGGCGGCGAGATCCCCCACAGAATTCGAATTGGTGGAAAACGCGCCGCGGCCGCCGTTAAAGGTGACGTTTGCGGCACTGAAACCGTCGCCGCCACGGCTCAAGACTGGAGACTGAAGGTTGGAGTTCAGCGTGTCCGGGACAGCGGTCACGGCGTCTCCATTGATCGCTACATCGTTGAAAAAGTCCCAGGCGACGAGCGTCTCGGATACCGTGATCGTTAGCACCTGGCTGTCGGTCCCAGCCACCGGAGTGGCGCTGTCCGTCACCGTGACCGTGAAGGTGCTGGTCCCGGTGGTCGAAGGAACCCCTTCGATGACACCCTCCGCCGTCAGGCTCAATCCGTCGGGAAGGCTGCCCGAGGTGAGCGACCAGGTGAAGGGACCCGTGCCGTCGATGTTGCTCAGGGTCTGGGAGTAGTTCGCTCCCGTTGTGGTGTTTGCCACGCTGGTGGTCGTGATCGTCGGCGGTGGCGGGGCGACGATCGTGATGCTGAGCGCCTGGGTGTCCGTAGCTGCCGTAGGAAGCGCGCTGTCGGTGGCAAGGACGGTGAAGTTCGAGGTGCCGTTGGTGGTCGGAAATCCTTCGATGATTCCTTCCGGTGTCAGGCTCAACCCAGCGGGTAGGGCTCCAGAGTTAACTGTCCAAGTGACCGGGGAAGTCCCGCCGGTAGCGCTCAGACTCTGGGTGTAGGACAGGCCGTTGGTGCCATTCGGCAACGTGTTGGTGGTGACAGTGAGGGGCAGACTGCTAACCACCGAGCCATAGAAGGCCAAGTCGTCATTGGTTCCGGAGATCTGTCCCAAGCCGCGGCTTTGGTATCCCACGTCAGTTCCGTAGTAGGCGGCCCGGAACTCGATGCTGGAGGCGGTGTTTTGAAGCGCCGGAAAACCCGCGAGATTGAGCGTAGTGAGCGTTCCGGTGAAGTTATCGCTGACGGGATTGATCACGCCCACGCTGGTGTGGGTCGCGAAGCCGTCCGTGCTGAAAACCACCTCGAACGTGAAACTCGCGTTTTCATTCTGGGTGAAGGTGGCGATGTCCATGCCCGAGAGCGAGAGGGTTGAGCCGGATTGAGGAGCGACCGTCACCCTGAAATAACTTCCGTTCGCGAGGGCCGAAGCGAGGTCCGCATCTTGATCGCCGGAATTTGTCGAGAACGCTCCTTTGCCTCCGCCCACATATACATTGTCAGGCGTGGCGCGGGTGCCACGGCTCAGAACTGCGGGTGAAATATTCGGAGCGGTGAGATCTGGCACGGAAGTTGGCGCAGCTCCATTCGGTTGTGTATCGTTCAGGAAATCCCAGCGGAGCAGGGTATCGGCGTCGGCAGCGGGGAGGCAAAGCGCCACCACCAGCGCGGCGAGAGAAACAGTCGGTTTGATCGGATTCATCGTATTTATTCGTTTCATAAAAAGAGAGGCGCGCTTTTCATAGGGTCTTTTTCGGTGGAGAGAAGTAAAAATTCTTTCGCCAGGCAATCGCGGCAATTCTCCAAGATGATTAAAAGGGCGCCTGCGGAAGAAACGATTCCTGAGACTGTGGCCCGAGAGACTTCAGCATCCCTTAGGGCAAGCGCCGCATCGTCTTTCCATCCATCCGATTTTGCTCGCGGGATCGGTCCGGTTCGACTCGAATGACCGGCTGAAAAACCCCAATTGTTTCAACCGAATGGTAAAAAGATTTGCGATTAGATCTTATCCACTAAACTCTTGGCTCGCGTTCAGCGTATTCATCGTCCTTGACCGCCGTTGTAGCGGAACGGGCACAACCTTTGAAACCCACCTGTATGATTCGTATTTCACAATGCCCGCAAGGCCTTCATCCGCGTTCATTTACTGCCCAACCAAGACCGCTTCCCCACCGCCCGACCCGACCTCGTAGAAACTTCGGCTGGCGCAATGCTTTCATCGCTCTGGCCATGGGACTCGGCGCGTGGTCCGCCGGTTCGAAGGACGTTTCAGCCCAGGTCCCAGCGGTGCCGAATGCGATTCCCAACGTGACCCAGGTCCCAGGGAAGCTGCTCTTCCGCTCCGCCACGACGCAGGGCCGCATCACCAACGTCGCGTATCACAATGGCTCGTTTTATACAAATACCGTCACCGGTGCGGGACGCAAACTCTGGAACTTTACGAATCCAGCCGTTGCATCCTCATTGACGCAGGACCTTTCGAGAAACGATAGCAACATCCCGCTCTTCAACGATCACGGAAACCACGCTCACTCCAAAAGCGGCGACTATATGGGCGGCGGCTTTGGTTTCGGCATCAAGCGCGATAGCTTGGGCGTGAACACCAACCAGGACCTCCCGGACTATGGCACGTTTAGTCCGTATCAAGCCGGCGGTCATTCGTTGTATTGGCCATGGCGCCTGCCATTCAACTGGGTCCAATACAGTGGTCTCAACAGTGAAACTCCCACCAACCTCATCCGCCCCGGCACCACCGGCCCGCAGACTTTGTTCGGATGGAATTCGCTGGCGGAAGACGGAGTCACGGGAAATTCCATTCTGCTCGGAAATCTGCTTTTCGTAACCTCGGATAACTCCGGGCTGGGTGTTCTCTGCTACGACATCTCACCTGTTTTCAAAACTCCCGCAGAGCGCCCGACGTTGCTGGACAAGCTGACGGGGAATTTTGGCGCCTATATCGCAGTGCCGTTCGAGCACTACATCGTCCTGGCCGGCCAAAACAATAATCGGGTCGAAGTCATCGATTTCGCCGACCCCACCGACCTTAAGCACGTGGCCTCCATCGATGTAACGGGCACGCCGAGCTGGGCTGGCGACGTGAATGTCCCCTATACCCAGGCACAGGATAATTTCATCTTTACGATGCGTCATAAGATCGACATGGACAGCTTCACTCCGGTGCTGGAACTCGACCAGGCAGGCAACAACCGCCCCGCCGGATCGGTGGCGGGTATCGTCGATACGAGCCAATACATGAAGCCGATCGGCAATCTGCTTGTCACTGCGGGATATAGTTTCCCCGAGTCCGACCGCCTCGCCGTGTGGGCGCACCAAGCTGCACCCGATACGAAGAAGCCATACGTGGGCTACCACTTGCCGCGCGGCGGCCAGACGAATTTCCCACTCGGCGCGCCGATTAGCCTGCTGATTCATGAAGCGCTGGAATCCTACACCATCGTCAATGGAGTGAGTGTCATTTTACGTGAAGTCGGCACGACCACGCCGCTCGATTGCTGGACAAGCTTTTCCCACGATGGTGTGCTGACCCTGACGCCGAAGACCTATCTCCAACTGAACAAAAATTACGAAGTCGTCGTGCCCGACGGTATCATCAAAGACGCGGTTGGAAACGGCATCGAGGCCTACAGTTTCGCCTTTTCCACGGGTAGTACCGCATCGGGTGGCAACGCCTCGCCGGTCATTAGCTCCTTCGCCGCCAATCCATCGCCCGTGGCCGTGGGCACCACCGTGAATTTCCCGATCAGCGCCAGCGATCCAGAATCCGACGCACTGCAATATCGTTTCAACTATGGCGATGGCACAGCGAGCACCGCGTGGGGTTCCAGTTCCACATTCAGCCGCAGTTATACCAGCCCTGGCCATTACATCGTGAAACTGCAAGTTCGCGATATCAAGCCGGGCGGCGCTGTTTCCGTCGTCTCAAAGGACCTAACCGTAACCGTCGGCACCGCTCCCGGCGGGACGGCGCCGACCCAGTCTTCGACCATCGCCCTCAACGCAAGCGCCCGCCGCGTCTGGTCGGTCAACGCGGATTCGGATACGGTGACGGTTCTGAATGCGGATACAAACGCCAAAGTGGCGGAGTACAATCTCAATACGCTGCTTGGAATCGGTGGCAGCATCGATCCGCGCAACGTCGCATTGGATAGCAGTGGCAACGCATGGGTGAGCTGTCACGATGCGGATCGCGTGGCGGTCATCAGCGCGGGCGGCTCATTGCTTGGACAGATCGATACGGGATACGGCAGCGCTCCGCTGGGCGTGGCCATTTCTCCCAACGGCAGCTCGGCTTTCGTGACACTAACCGGCAGTGGAGTCCTAAAACGTTACTCCACTTCCTCACGCGCGGAGACGGGCAGCTTGCCGCTTGGCCCCACGCCACGTGCCATTGCCATCACCGGAGATGGCAGCCGCGTGCTCGTGACGCGCTATCTCTCCGCCGCGACGCGCGGTTCGGTATGGGATGTGGCCAATGGCACATCGCTCAGCTTATCCAATACCTATGTGCTCGGGCGCAATTACATCTCCGACTCATCTAGCAACGGCCGCGGAATCCCCAACCAGTTGTCCGGCATCAGCATTAGCCCGGACAATCAAACCGCGTGGATTACTGCATCGAAAATGAACAACGAAGCAGGCCTTCTATTCGCCGGCGCGGTCAGCACGGATAACGTCGTTCGCTCGATGATTATCCCCTTGGCACTTAGTAATTCCAATGAGCCGAGCGAGGGCAACCAGCGCCTGGATATCGACAACAGCGACTCTCCGACCAGTGTCGTGTATTCCCCTCTGGGAGATTGGGCTTTCGTCACTTTGCAGGGCAACAACGACATCGCGGTCTATGATTTGTTTGCGTCGCAAACCGGCGCTGCCAAAACCACCAGTTGGCGTTTCCCGGCAGATCTTGCGCCGCAGGGACAGGTCTTCGACAGCGCGACAAAAAAGCTGTTCGTCAACAATTTCATGGCCCGCAATGTATCGATCCATGACTTGGGCGCTTTCCTTTCCCAAGGTACCCGCTTTGCAAGCACCGTAAAAGTGAATGCCGTGTCTGCGGAGAAGCTAACAGCGAATGTTCTCAACGGTAAGCAAACCTTCTACAACGCCTCATTGAAAGACGCGCTGAATGAAGATGCCATGAGCCGCCAAACCTATATCAGTTGCGCGTCCTGTCATTCCGATGGCGCGCAGGACGGCCGTGTTTGGGACTTTACCCAACGGGACGAGGGCCTTCGCAACACCACCGACCTCCGCGGCCGCGCCGGCATGGGACATGGCAACGTCCACTGGACGGCAAACTTCGATGAGATTCAGGACTTCGAAAATGACATCCGGTCCCACTTCGGCGGCACCGGGTTGATGAGCGGTGCGACTGTCTCTACGCCACTGGGCGCACCGAAAGCGGGACAAAGCACCATGTTAGACAACCTCGCCGCCTATGTTTCAAGTCTCGGCGCAGACACCTTGCCGAAGAGCCCTAGCCGCCCTGCGAGTGGCGCGCTCTCGGCATCGGCAGTGGCTGGCCGGACCGTTTTTGAAAGCCAGAGCTGCGTGACCTGCCATAGCGGTGCGAACTTCACGGACTCTACCGGTGGCGTTGCTGTCCTACCCACATTGCATGATGTAGGGACTATGCGCACCACTTCCGGGAAGCGCGTCGGTGCGGCTTTAACAGGCATCGATACTCCCACGCTGTTGGGCATTCATAGCACGGCACCCTACTTCCACGATGGCTCTGCGCCCGATATTGCGGACGTATTCAAAGTGGCGGGCGGCACCACCTACCAGGCGGAAACCGGCACTCTCTCGGGTTCCGTGGAGCTACCCGGTTTCATTAGTCAGAACTATTTCAACATGCCGCAAAATAGCGGCCTCGTGCAGTGGACTGGCACAGGCACGTTGACGATGCCAAACGTCGCCGGAGGCAGCGGCGGCATCGGGGCCATTGAAATCCGGTTCACCGTGGGCGGCACGCGCAATATCACAGTAAGAGTCAACTCAACAGACTATAACTTGCAGCTCACCGGTCTCAATAGGGGCTGGCAGTTCGATAATTATCTCAATGCAAGATTGGAGGGCGTGAATCTAAATGCGGGCAATACAAACGTCATCAGCATCACCCATAATCAAAGTGACTTGGGAATCGATTCCATGACCGTGAGCACGGCCACCGAATTGGCGAAGGCACAACCTCACCGCCGCGTGCTCGCGCTCCCCACTGCGGATCAAACCAACCTCATCCAATATCTACGCGAGTTGGACGGCAGTTCGGTTGGACCTGCAATCATTGCCTCCGCCACGCCAACCCTTAGTCTGCCCGGTGGCAACTACCCCGGCCCACAGTCAGTGACGATCACTACCGCCACCAGTGGCGCGACCATTCGTTACACTCTCGATGGCAGCAACCCAACGCCAACCAACGGCACCCTCATCAATGCCACATCCGGCACCATCACGGTTTCGCCTACGGTCACTTTGAAGGCCCGTTCCTTCGCAGCGGGACTTGCCGACAGTCAGATCGCCTTCGCCGATTATTTCCTGGTGCTCCCAGTCGCAGCAACGCCCACATTCAATCCGGTTTCAGGAAACTACATCGGCAGTCAGGATATCACGATAACCACTTCATCCGCCGGCGCTTCGCTGCGCTATACCACGGATGGAACCGATCCTACGAGCACCTCGGGCACATTGATCGCCAGCAGCTCGGGAAGCATAACAATAGCCGCGAGTGGAACATTGAAGGCTGTCGCCTTCGGTAGTAACTATATTACTAGCCCGATCGGCACCGCCAACTATGTGATCCTTTCCGGAAGCGGAGACCCGATCGTTTCCAATGGCGGCACCGTCGATGCATCCAGCTCACCCATTGCCTCAGAAGCTGCCGGAGGCGCGTTTGACGGACTGACGAGCACGAAATGGCTCGGTAACATGACCGCTCAAGGCGCGTGGCTGGGATACACATTTGCCAACGACACCGCCTATCGGATTACCGGCTACCGGATCAGTTCCGCCAATGACGACAACGGACGCCACCCACGGGATTTCAAGCTCCAAGGCTCCAATGATGGCGGCGCCACTTGGACCGACATCGCTGGCAGCACCCAAACGGGTCAGGGCTATGTCACCGCGTTCAACACCGTTGGCTACGCCTGTGCGGTCAACAGCATTGCTTACAAAAAAGTGCGTCTGTTCATCATCGCTAACAATGGTTCCACCGAAACGGGTCAGGGGGGAACCGGGCTCGTGCAGGTTTCTGAGCTGGCATTCCAAGGCTTCGCCGAGGTCGTCACTCCACCAAGTCCGCCCGCCACGCCCGGCAATCCGGTCGCCACGGCTAACAGCGCCAGCCAGGTGACCTTCACCTGGAGCGATGTGGCGGATGAAACGGGATATGAGGTCCAGTGGGCGAACAACAGCGGCTTCACCTCCGCCACCACGTTGCCCGGGTTTGCCGCAAATACCACGTCAGCCGTAGTAGGCAGCCTAACCGCCTCCACGCCCTACTGGTTCCGCGTTCGCGCCACCAAAACCGGAGCTGCGGAATCGGCGTATGCCACAGCTACCGCGACGACCCAGGCTCCGCCTAGCACCGCCCTCGATTATGCCAGCGGCTTCACTTCCGCAGCGCAGTTGACGATGAACGGCGGTGCGACGGTCGCGAGCAACCGTCTAACGATAACCGACAATGGCGGCAATCAGGGGCGCTCCGCGTATTTCAACACCAAGCAAAACATCCAGAGCTTCTCCAGCTCCTTCCAATTCCAGGTCGCTGGCAACAAGGAAGCGGATGGCTTCACCATGGTGTTCCAAAACGCCGGTGCGAATGCGCTGGGCGCGAGCGGCGGCGGCCTTGGTTACAACGGCATCGCCTCCAGCGTCGCGTTGAAGTTCAATATTTATCCTGCTGTCAGCCAGGCTGGCCTCGGGACGAGCGCGAACTTTAACACTGTCGCGAATGCCGCCACCGGCAGCGTCAACATGCGGACAGGCAATCCGATCAATGCCGTCGTAAGCTACGCGGATACGCGCCTCACCTTGCTGCTCACCGATACCGTCACCGGGGTTGCTTGGAGCAAGGTATTCACCGTTAACATTCCAACGCTGGTCGGTGCGAGCACCGCGTGGGTTGGTTTCACGGGTGGGACCGGCGGGGCGACCGCGACCTTCCAGATCCTGAATTGGACTTGGAGTGCTGGTTTGGAAAACAACGCCATCTACGAACTTGAACCGCAGAATGCCGTGGGCAAACGTTTGACTGTTCCTGCCAGCAGCACTGCATCTGGCACGGCACTGCAGATCTGGACTGACAGTAACTCCAGTGCCCAACGCTGGCAGATTCAGGTGCAAAGCAATGGCAACTACGAACTCGTTCCACAGTCTGCCATCGCCCTGCGCCTCACCGCCCGCGCACCTGCAAATGCTAATGGCAACCTCCTGGAGCAAGCCACCGATGCAAATACCAACCCACAACGCTGGAATCTAATCGACCAAGGCAATGGTATCTACGAATTCGCTCCGCAGAGTTCCAGCACCCGCCGCATGAATGTCATCGGCGCGGGCACCACCGATGGCACGGGCGTGGAGATCCGCACCGATAACAATAACAGCGGTATGCGCTGGAAATTATTGAAACAGTAATCCGTCGTCCCTATCCCGCAGATGCCAACGAGGGACTGTGCCAAAACCGGCGCAGTCCCTTCTTCATTGGAAAACCATATCGATGACCTTCCCGGTTAGACTCATTGCCACTGCAGCGCTTTTTTCGAGCGTCATGTGGTTCGCTATCAGCCGCCTCGGTCACGACTGGTCGTCAGCGGATGCGCCCGCGCCAGGGGAGCGCGTATCAAAATCCGAACGGCCCCGCCCCAGCTCACAGGCCGATCCTATGGAAAATACGGCTGGCGTCTTTGCGGGAGAGTCGCAGCAGGTGCGGGACGCGTTTCAGCAATTGTTCATCAGCGATCCCGCAACGGCCGAGCTGCTGCGGTTAGCCATGAACCGTTGGTTAGTCGCGAATCCTGAACTCGCTCGCAAGCTTGCCTTCCTCTTGCTCGAAGGCTCATCGATTTCCGCCGATCTTCCGGGAGTGGAGAAGAACTGGCTCCCTCACGATCTGGATCATGCGCTTGCGTGGATCCAGGGTCTTCCGCCCGGTGATCTTCAGTCCACATGGATGAATCAACTGGGGCGTTTTTACACGGAAGTGGACCCGCTGCGCGCACTCACACTGCTTCCCGCCACCAGCCCGCCCGCGAGACAGGAAGAGTTCGTCATTCAAGTCATGGATCGTTGGGCTGAACTCGATTTTCAAAAGGCCGGCCAGCACCTCGCGTCCATGCCTGCGGGCCCCATCCGCAACGCGGCCGAGCGCGCCTACCTCGGCCAGATCACCGAGCGCATGCCTGCTGCGGCAGCCTCTTACGTGGCCAATGAGATGTCTCCGGAAAGCCCTGCGCAGGAAGAAGCCACACGGCTTGTCGTCACCCGCTGGTCGCATCTCGATCCCACTGCCGCCGCCAAATGGTTGGAAACCTTTCCCGCGTCCGCGCTGAGGTCCGAGATGATCGGAATCCTCATTCCCACCTGGGCTGAGAAGGATCCAGCGGCCGCCAGCGCATGGTCCAAAACGTTGTCGGTTTTGGCGAAAGACTAACCAAGAATTCCTATCTATGAAATCTACAAGAGCATTTCTATTAACTCTATTGATGGCCACCCCGGCCATTCCCCGCGCTGATGCAGCTCCCATCACGCTTGGCGGCGACCCCATCGCGGCGGGGCAACTGGTGTTCTCGGATTTTACCATCGCGCCAACCGGTGAAATCCCCACCCAGAACAGCACCCCCGGTAATGGCACCGGGCAGGCAACTGCGGCGATCGATAGCAACGCTGCCACCGCCTATATCAATTATGGCGCGGCGAATACCGGCTATATCGTGACGCCGGCGGTAGGTCTATCCAATGTGACAGGTCTCACCCTCACCACCGCCGTCGATTTCCCTAACGGCGATCCGCTCAGTTTTTCGCTCTACGGCAGCACCACCCAAGTCGTTAATTCTACGGCAGGTACCGTTTTTTCTTTGTCCGACTTTACCGAAATTACCACCGACCGAGACACCGGACTGCTGGCCCAGTCCGGCCGGGGGGTAACGGTATCAGTCGCCTTTGCGAATACCGAAAGCTACACCACATACCTGTTGGTCTTCCCCACCGTCCGCAGCCCGAGTGCGGCCAGCCTGAAAATCGCCGAGGCCATTCTAACTGGAACAAGCGGTCCGGGAGTTCCCTTGGTGATTAAGAGTCACACCTTTAATTTTGCGACCGATCAGCTCATCCTCACCTGGGGATCCATGAGCGCCAAAACCTATCGGATCACCACTTCGTCAAATCTCGCTGCGCCATGGACCAATCTGGTAACCGGGATTCCGGGAGCGGCGATGCAAACCGAAACCTCCGCCACCGTGAACTTCGTGCAAGGCACCCGCGCCTTTTTCCGCGTGGAGACAGAGTGAAGTTGATTGGGTGATACAGCCCGCCGCGGAACCTATAACAATGCTCCGGAGTTGGCGAAACTCGGAACTCAAGGCACTTCGTTCAGCGTATACCACGCCTCGGTGGACCAGAGCGCTTCTCCTTCGGCGGAAGCGGGGTCGTTCTTAAGATGCACCACATATCCTTTCTTCAGTCCGGCAAGAGTGAGACGGACCGTCTTCCGGTCCGAAGAGATTGAGACCTTTGTGGGAATGACGGTCTGCTCGTCCACCTTCGGCCCGCCGTAGGACTCGGTCGCGATGTAGGTCCATTGTTTGACTGAAAAATCATCCGGGCGGGCGGCGAAGTCGGGGTGAAGCGGCTTGGTATATTCGATCGTGAAGCCGTCCGGGGTCGCTCTGATAGATTTCATTTCGAATGCCAGCGTGCCATCCTTTTTCGGACTCAGCCGCTGCAGCCCGTAGGTGGTGCCGTTCCATGACCAGTTGCCCGTGCCCCCCATGCAGCCGACATATAGAGCGCCATCCGGCCCCCATGCGAGTCGCATCACGCCGCCCTCCAGCCCTTGGGTGAAACGGAATGCGCATCCTTGCCAGACGCCATTCACTTTTTCCAGAAACACGCGCCCGATGCCGCCGAGCGTGAGTTCTCCGATCAGCATCTGGCCCTCGTAAAACGATCCGGCCGGGAACATCACCGGCTGCGTGGGCGAGTTGGCAATCTCGTTCTGTGGCAGGTAAACGACGGGCCGCGCCACCGGTTGGTCGGCATACAGGCTGGGCGAGCCGCCGGTGGGGTAGGCGACGGTGGTGATGGAGGTGTTGTTATGAAAGCTGTGGAAATTTCCCGGCTTGAGAATCTGGAGTTTGCTCGTCGGCAGCCAGCCGCCCTGATTGTCGGTGTTGAAAATTTCACCCTCGGGTCCGATGCAGAGCCCGTTCGGTGTGCGCAGGCCACCGGCGATGTATGAAACTTCGCCGGTCGCCAGATTCGTTTTCACCAATGTCCCGCGATGCGGTGGGTTCGGCCCATTCAGGCCGG
>JANMSI010000102.1:0-17187 GCA_031389115.1 Akkermansiaceae bacterium | reverse complement strand
GCTCGCGGTCGCCGGGCTCGCGCTACTAGGGACGATCGCCAGCGGACTGGCCAGCGCAACGGGCGACGAGCGCTACCGGGAAGCGGCCGTCATCAGTTACTTCGTGGTGCTATCAGGAATCTCGTTCGCCGGAATCGGTTCCGCTTTTTGGGGCATCGTCGCGGGAGTGCTGGCGGTTTTAGTGAGGAAAATGGCGACCTGTAAACGGTTCGGCAGCTCGCCCTTGCGTTGAATGTCTCCCGACGCCTAGGCTCAGCGAATGTCCGCCGAGACCCGCACACAATTTTATCGAACGGGCAGTCCTGCCGAGCCGGTGAGGCTACGCGATGGCGGTTTGTTGCCCGGAATCACCATCGCCTTCGAGACATGGGGCGAACTCAATGCGGACCGCTCTAACGCCGTCATGCTCTTCCACGCGCTGTCTGGATCGCACCATGCGGTGGGTCACAATTCCGGCATCGAAGGCGTCGGCGAACTCTGGCAGCCCGAGATGCACGAAGGCTGGTGGGAGTCGATGATCGGGCCGGGCAAGGCCATCGACACCGCCAAGTATTACGTGATTTGCGCCAACTATCTGGGCGGCTGTTACGGCAGCACCGGCCCCGCCTCCCTGAGTCCCGACACGGGAAAACCGTGGGGCGCTTCCTTTCCCGCAGTATCCGCAGCGGATCAGGTGGAGGTTCTCGGTAGTTTGTTAGACAACCTGAAGATTGAAACTCTACATGCGGTGGTCGGCCCGTCGGTTGGCGGGCTGGTGGCGATGACGTTCGCCACGCGATTTGCGAATCGGGTGCGAAATGTCATCCTCATCGCGTGCGGTTTCAAAACCACGGTGCTCAACCGGCTCATCTTGTTTGAGCAAATCCTCGCCATTGAGAACGACCCGCATTTCAACGGCGGCAACTACTATGAAGCCGAAGCGCCACTCTACGGTCTCGTCCTGGCGCGGATGATTTCCCACAAAACCTTCGTCCACCTCGATTCCATCGAGCGGCGCGCGCGGCAGGATGTCGTCCAGCCGGACGATGTGCTTGCCTGGTACCGGGTGCGCGACCAGTTCCAGAGTTACATGCTCCATCAGGGAAAAAAGTTCGTCCGCCGCTTCGATGCGAACACCTATCTCCGCATCATCGATATGTGGTCCCGCTATGACGCGACTCAGGAAGGCGATGCGGAAACTCCCTCCGATCTGTTCGAACGGGCGCGCGTTGCGGGGCAGCGGTGGCTGGTGTTTTCCATCGACTCCGACTTCTGTTTCTATCCGGAGGAGCAGGTGGAACTCGTCAAACATCTGGAGGAGGCCAAGGTCGAGGTCATGCACATCATCGTGCATTCCGACAAGGGTCACGATTCGTTCCTGCTAGAACCAGACCTCTACACTCCGCATATCTCGTGGGTGCTTGGGAAATGATTTATTCATTATCATCCGCGACTTCCGGTGCCCTCGCCTGACCGGCCAAGGACTTGATTCGGCCATCCGGAAGTGTGGCACGCCAAGCTTGGAAGGCGGCCGCATCCCGCAATAGATAGTTGTGCGCGATTTCAGAGATCGCTCTGTCTGATAGAGCAATGGTTTTTTGGGTGACCGCCCAGTTGGCGGCTTCGGCGGGGGAGCTTCTTGCCCAGCCCGCAGCGAGTGCGCTTGCGGCCGCATCGCGCTCCGGACCTGCGGCCACCTTGTCCAGCCAAGTGACCCCGGCGTCCGGGGATTGTTGGGCGAAAATCGTAGCAAGTTCTTGCACGGCGGCCGCGCGTTCCGGACCTGCGGGAACCTTGGCCATCAACCATTGCGAGCTGCCTTCGAGATCCATGGTCGCCCAGTTCGCAAGTGTGTTGGCAAATTGCGCGGGATCGCGATTTGTCCTGCTTGAGGCCAAGCTCGAAGCGACCGCGGCCTCGGGGTCGGTCTTGGACCATCCCGCCAGCGCGGCGCGGCGCAAGGTCGGTGTTAGATCGCCGAGCGGGGAGCTCGGGCCGAGGAAATCGAGAGCGGCGGCAGGTTCGTTGGATCCCCACGAAAAGAAAATATTCTCAATCGCTGCGTCGCGCTCCTGAGTGACTGGCAGGTCGGCGAACCAAGCCGCTGCCTCACGACCGTTCTCCTGCGCCCAGTCTTCCGCGATGGAAATTAAGGAATTGTTCAAGTCGGTTCCAGTTAGATTCTGGAGCGCCCAGTCCGCTGCACCCTTCGCATCAGTTTCGGCATACTGCTTTAAGGCAAGCCGGATGACCTCGTCCCGCCGTCCGCTGGGTTGCTGACTTGCCAGCCAGTCCAAGGCATCCCGAGGAGATTTGGCGACCCATCCTTCAAGGTGTTGCAGTGCCATTTTGAAACGAGCGAGTGGATTTTTCTCGGCGTCGAGCCGGCTACGTAATTCCTGTATATTCACCGGCGCAGCGGCCGGTTCCCGGACTGTTCTGGCAGGAACACCCTCCCGCACTCCCGCTTCACCGTGGGGCGATTTGGCGGCTGTTCGATTTCCCATATAGTAGCCCCCGGCACTGAAGACGATTGCGATCAGGAAACCTCCGGCAACTTGGGGAGCAAATTTCATCGATTGTGGGTTCAGGTGGGACTTTAGACGAAAAGTGCCGGGACCAGTTAACCTGAGTCCCGGCACGTGGGCATGCTCGCTATTCTATCAGAGCAGGGTTTTGTTCGAGAATGCCAGTGAATCCCTGAACCTCCAACCCCTGCTGGTGAATTCCCAGATGTTTTGCTCGGGATAGCGGTAGCGATTAAGAGATCTTCCATAACCCAAGCGATAGAGGTCGATGTAAGATCTGTCTCCTGCTAGTGAATTAAGTCCCCGCGTCATCAAGATGGTGCCGGAAGTCGCACCGTAGTAGGAGAGAGCCCAGAATTCATAACTCAGCGATCCAGATCGAGAACCCGATTCGTTGGAGATATAGTCCATCCCATATTCGATGTCATGGTAGTAACCTCCGCCCAAGTTATCGTAGCGTCCGCCCTGTTCTTTGCCATATCGCGATCTGATCTCAAAGCTTCCTATATCATAGTAACCGGAGCCTTGCAGCCTGATATCGGCAGCTTGGGTTGCAGGAATGAATACTGCAATCGCGAGCACTGATGTCGCAACGGCGGCGAGTTGTTGAGTGAGTGATTTCATATTTGGTTTGAGTAAAGACTTTGTCAAAGTAGCCCTTATGACGGTCGATGCATCTAAAAATTCAGCGAATTTTCCGGGGGAAAGCGTGGCAATGCGTGATATGGAAATCAATAATCCGCCACCGGGCTGGCGGATTGCGGCGTCTCAAGTTCGGGGATTTCCGCGGCCAGCTTCGCGAGCGAGTCGCACGTGGCCTGCCACTTTTTGTCCGACCAGACTGGTGGGTCATGAAGCTTGCGGCGCATTCTCTCCACCCGGTCGCGCGCGTCGTCGGTGATCCGGCGGGGCAGCTCGGCGATGGCGCTGGCGGCGACGTCTGCCGTCTCGGTGCGGTGGCAAATCAGCGCGAGGTCATTTCCCGCTTCGATGGCGAGCTTCACATCCTGGCCGCGGCCGTAGCGGCGGGCGATCGCGCCCATGTCGAGGTCGTCTGTTAGGACGAGGTGGTGATCGAACCCGAGTTGATCGCGGAGAAAGCGCCGGATGATCCGGGGCGAGAGCGAGGCGGGGAAGTCCGGGTCGATGTTCGGGAAGTCGACATGCGCGAGCATGACCGCATCCAGCTCGGGCATCAGCGCGGTGTAGGGGATGACGTCCTCGCGCAGCAGTTCCTCCAGCGTGGCTGGCGACGATGGAAGGTCGTGGTGCGGATCGGATTGCGCCCGGCCACCGGCGGGAAAATGTTTCGCGCAGCTGAGTATCGAGCGCTTCCTCAGCCACCGGTTCCACTGGCCCGCGTGATCGATCACGCGCTGCGGGTCGCGTCCCCAACAGCGGCCGCGCAGCGCGTTCTGAGTATCCGGAAAATGATCGAGATCGAGCACGGGAGCCAGATTCAGGTTGACACCTAACATACTCAACAGCTCGCCGGTGAAGGCCCCGGCTTCCGCGACTTTCACCCAGTTCCCGTGGGCCGCGAGCGCGGGCGGGGAGGGAGTGGCGGCGGCAATTTCCCTGGTCCGTGTGACCCGGCCGCCTTCCTGATCGATGGCGATAATGGGGGTTTCCTTGGACAGGCCGCGGAGGTCGTCGGTGAGTTTCCGGGTCTGGAGCGCGGTGACGATGTTGCGCGTGAATAGGATGTAGCCTGCTGGTTGCAAGCTGATGAAGAGCGCCGCTTCGGTGGGTGTTAGTTCGGGGCCGGCGATGCCGAGGATGAGGAGGGAGCCGTCCATCATGGCCTTGGGAATTTTCGGGCGAGCCATTGCTCTAGCAGGAAGGGCCAGGTGGCGAGGTCGCCCTTGCCATTGAGTCCGTAGCCGTGGCCGCCGGATTCGAAGAGGTGGAGGGAAACGAGGACACCGTTGGCTTTGCAAGCGGTGGCGAATCCCAAGCTGTTACGGCAATCGACGCCATCGTCGGCGGTGCTGAGCAGAAAAACGGGCGGTGTTTCCTTGGTGACGGCCTTGTCGGTGGAGTATTTCTCGACGGCTTCCGGCGTGGGATTTTTTCCCAACAAATTGTCGCGCGATCCTGAGTGGCCGGTGGGGGTGTTCATGGAGATCACCGGATAGATCAGGATCGCGAAATCCGGCCGGCAATTTTGTTGGTCGATAGCGTCCTTGCCCTCGTCGGGAAAGGCATCGGCGAACCGCGTCGCGCACAGGCTGGCAAGATGACCGCCGGCGGAGGAGCCCATCACGCCGACTTTTTTCGGATCGATACCTAACTCGTTCGCTCTTGCTCTAACGGTCCGAATTGCCCGGCGGGCGTCGAGGAAGGGGACGGGGAACTGGTAGCCCAGCGCGGGGTTTCCGCTGACGCGGTATTTCACAACGATGCCGGTGATGCCGCGTTCGTTGAGCCAGGTGGCGTAATCGCGGCCTTCATGATCCGCTGCTAGAATGCCGTAGCCGCCGCCGGGGAAAATCAGGACCGCGGCACCGTTGGCTTTGGATTTGTCCGGCTGATAGACCTGGTATTGGGGAATCTCAATGTCGCTGAGGTGCCCTCCCTTGTTCGTCTCGGTGCCGGGGGGGCGGGGTTTCGCGGCGGGGGCATCGCCGGGCCAAAGGTTGGTCCATTGGGCGGAGGCGATCGAAGTGACAATGGCGAGGATCAGAGCGATGGATTTCATTGGGGTAATTTAATGCGGGCGGGAACTTCCTTGATCGGGATGCCGGCCTTGGTGAGGGAATCCCAGACCTTGAGCAGGCGTTCAAGAGGGATGTTCCGGTCCGCTTCGAGCTCCAGTTTGCGACCGGGATTCTGTTTCTGATAGGCCGTAAGATAGGATTCCAGCAGGCCCTCGGGCACGGCGACGGAGTCCAGCGTGACATTGCCAAGCGCATCCAGCGCGATGGTGGAACGGACGTCGGCCACGGTGTCCGAGGGGATTTCCCGCACGGTCGGCAGCTCGATCCGCAGCACGTCACGCGGCTTCTTGAACGCGGTCGAAACGATGAAGAAGACCAGTAGGACGAACAGGATATCGATCATCGGAATGACCGCGATCTGGCTGCGGGTGGTGGTGGGGCGATGAAAACGCATGGCTGGATTATGCGTGCGGAGCGGGCTTCTCGCAGGCGGACGATAGATTCCCCAGCAGGGTTTCGAGGCGGGCTGTTAGCGTCTCGATGCGGCGCACGAAATAGCCGTGGGCGACGACGCAGGGGACGGCGATGGCAAGGCCAAAAATCGTGGTGGTGAGCGCCTCGGCGATGCCGCGGGCGATGGCAAGGTGATCCGAGTTGTTTCCCAGACCCTGGAAGATCAGCACGAGCCCGGACGCGGTGCCTAGCAGACCTAGCAGCGGGGCGATGGTGATGACGGTATCGAGCACGCCGATGCCGGCGTGGAGATGGACGGTTTCCTCGCGGGCGGCGGACTCCACCGCGTGGGTGATTTCTCCGCGCGGTTTGCCGCGGTGCATGAGGACGACGGCGGAAAGGCGGGCGAGCGTGCTTTCGCCCTTTTCGATTTCCGCTAGAACCGGCTCCACCCTGTCGGCGACCATGCGTGGGTGGAACTGCGAAACGTTGTGGGCGAGCGCCTTCGGGATCACCCGGCCGCTGGAGAGCGAGAGGGCCTTGTAGAGGATGGCCATCATGCCGGCGATGGAAGTGAGACCGAGGGGAATCATGAAGATGCAGCCCTTGTGGAGGAAGTCCCAGGCGGCGCTGAGGCCGCCCGGTTGGTTTGCCGCGAGAATGTCGATCATGATGCTGTGTTAGAAATAGAAGTTGAAGATGAGTTCGAGCGGCTCGCCGGCGAAGTCCTTTTTCACGGCGGCGGGCATGGCCGGGATGCCGGCGTTGCGGATGGAATTGAGGGTGAAGCCTTTTTGGACCTCGCCGGTTTCCATGGCGCCGACGAACTGGACGGTGCGGACCTTGCCGCTGGATTCAACGAAAAATCTGACGGTTAGAAATCCGGGCGTGATGAAATCCCGGTGCCGCATGCAGTTCCGCTGCCATTCCAGTTCGACGGCCCGGCTGATCACGGCCTGATAGCGCCCGAGCGGCGAGTCCACGACATCCAAGGCGCTGCGACCGGTGCGGGAAATCGAACCGACGATGGCCGCCTTGCGCTGATAGCCCTTGAAGCCGGGGTCGGCGGCGGGTTTCGGCGCGGGGCGTTTCGCGGGAGTGGGCTTGATCTGCGTCGCCTGTTCCTGAGGAGTGGGAACATCCACGGGAGAGGTGCCAAGCAGTAGTTTTTCCGCAGGGGGCAGAACCGAGTCGGTAGTGTCGGTCCCGGGAGTTTCGGTTGCTTGCCCGGCCGTGGATTTTTCGGCCATGGCCGGATCGGGAATCGTCGGCAGGGACGGGGCGGCGGGCATCGAATCCTGCGGCATCGCGGGCTGATCGTCGCCCAGTTTTCCGTCCTGATAGCGGCTTTCTGTCGTTTCGAGATCGTTGCGATCCATGCCCGCTTGCGAGGGCAGCGCGGGCGCGGTTGGGTCAGGGCTGCGATCGCTGGTGGCCTGGGTATTCCGCTCGCCGATGAATGGAGTTTTTTCAGGAACGACGGCGGTTTGGTCGTCGCTAGCTCGGACGAATCGCGGGTTGACCGGAACGGCTTCGGCCGCCGCGAGTTCGGGAAAGATCGTCACGGTCGTCACCGTGGATTCGTAGGCCTGCTGCGGTGACTGCGTAGCCCGCTGCGATTTGCGGAGCGTTTGGGTTTTCAAGATCGTGAAACCCGCGATTCCCAAAACTCCGACGTTGACCAACAGCGAGAGCAGGAGCGCGATCACCCACAGGCGACCGTCTCCCTGCCGGAGGTATGGAGCGTGCTGATTCATCGCGACGCCGCAACCTTTGCCGGAGAATGTCAAACGTGCAATCCGGGATGCGTCCGCCGCTGTCACAAACAGGCCGACCCTGTTTCCAGGGTCGGCCCGCCGATAGATTTACCAGATTACCACGTGGCCTTAGGCCGAGCGGCGGCGACGGAGCGCACCGAGAACCAGCGTAAGCACGCCGCAGAGGACGGAACTTGGCTCGGGAACGGCGATTTGCCCCAGCGCGGATTGCGACGGAGCGAACTCCCCGAGAAAAACCGCAGTATCGATCCCGTCACCAAAAACATCGGCGACCACGAAATCCAACTGAAAGTCGGAACCCGGATTTGGAACGTTTAACGACAGGGTGAAAAACAGTGGATTCAACGGGTTGGCATCTTGGTAGAGTGCCTGTTCGAAGCCCAAGCTGGGAACGGAAGTGTTGATCCACGGGTGCCCTTGATCGATGGGAGAACCTGCAAGAATCCCTGTGTAAACCCCATCAACGAAGATTCCAAACCGGTCAGACGGCGAGATTTCGCTGGTCAGATAGGCGAAGGAAAAGTTGACGAAGTCATTGATGATACCGGCGTTGATCGTGAGCGAAAAGCGGATGGTATCACTGTAGGAAATCCCTAAGCCCGGTATCTGGTCCAAAAGAGCACTTGTGCTGAAGGAGGGAGATCCTCCGAAGCCTGTGCTCAACGGGACGGTAGCGCCTACGGCAATCTCAGAAATGTCGCCGGAGCTGAGGATAATTCCAGAACCGAAGCCGATGGTGGCCGTGCCATCAGTGAATGAGCCGATCTGGCCGACGCCGGATTGCTCCACGAAGCTACCGGTGACGGTGGCCGCACCTGGTGCAGGGGCGAAAGCGGTGGCGAGGTCGAATGCATCATTGGTGACGACCGTCGTGACGGCGGCGACCTTGAGGGTCGCCGCCGCGAGAATCGCTCCGATGCACCACGCAGCTTGATATGAATTTTTCATGATCAGTTAGTGGTAAGGAGTTTGAATGCCAGGTGTATCGATTAACGGGCACCTTGGACGCCGACCGGGTAGTTCAGCAGTTGGCCGAACAGGGTGGTGTACATCATGCGATAGACATCGATGTTGTCGAAGCGGGCGGAGAACACGCTATTGAGCAGGCCTGCGTTAAGACCAGAGGCGCGTGAAATCATGCCGCCGGTATAGTCTCCACTGCCTGCCCAGTTGATGCCAAATTCCATTTTCTGAGCAAATTCATCTGCCTCTGAGAGGAACATGAGGGTGCCGCCTGTGGTGCCACTTTGACCGCGACCTTCGAGTCCATCTGCAATGTTCGGAAGGTTGGTGCTGCCCTGAGCATTGTTCGAGTTAAACCCGAAGTAGAACTGACCCAGGTTCAGGAAGGCTGGGTTGGTCGTGATGGAGGAGGTATTGATCGGACCTGGAATCACCGTGCCACCTACAACTTCGACAGGACCACCATCGACATTATCGCGATAGGGAGCGGCGACCTGCATGCCGCCGGCATCGCTGTCGGCTGCGGTGAGGATGAGCGTGCGTGGGTTGGCGGCTTGGAAAGTCCGGGCAACGCCGATTGCTTTGTCCGTATCAGCCATGGCGTGCAACATTCCGACAGCGTTGTCGTTGTTGCCGAAGTTGTCGTTAGCTTCTTGCTCTGCCACGAGGAAGAAACGGCGGTTGTTAACAACGGTTTGAGCCTTGGCTGCGCGATCGAGGATCTTAATGGCAACGTCCGTCATTTGGGCGAATGTAGGAGCGTTGTGCCCTGGATTGCCTGCGACATCACCCCAGAGGACGATGCGGCTGGCCTTCGAGCGGACGCCGAGGTTCGTGTTGTCCACTGGGCCTACGAAGTTGACGGGATCCGTGGTGATCTTGCCGCGGGCGATAAGATCTTCTTCGTTGCGGTCATTGAACATGTCCTGGAATGCGAAAAGGCCGAGAACCTTGGGCATGTAGCTTGGATTGGCGGTCAGCGCGGCGGCAAGTGCGTCGAATTGAGCGCGTGTCTTGACGACGATTGCGTTGTCCAGAGCCGTGATGGAAGCGATGTCCGAGCCGCCGTTAACGCTGCTCAAACTCACTGGAGATGCAACGCCGCCGATGAGTTGAGTGTCCCAATCCGCCTCAAGGTTGAGGGCATCGGCGCGCAAGCTTACCGAGGAGTTGAGAGCTTGGCCGCGCTCTTGATTGTGGTTGCGATGAAGGAGTGTCGTGCCACTTGGAAGCGTATCAGCTTCGCCACCACCCATGATGACCCATGGACGAGTGTCGGTGAAGCCGGGGCGTCCTTGAATCATCTGGCGGGTGATTTCCTGCCAGTTACCGCGATTTCCGACTTCGCTGAGGAAGCATCCGGTGCCGGGCTCGCCGATGTGGCCGTCGTTCACGACACCCACGGGCATACCTGCGTTTCCGGACTGGCGCATGATCGAGCCTTGGAAGCCGGAGAGGCTGTTGATGAATTGATCGGTAGGAGGGGTAGTGCCGCCATCACCGTCTTTGCCGAAGGAGCCGTAGCCATCCACTTTAAAGCCAAATGCATGGGTGGTAGCTCCACCGTTAGAGGTGCCGATGACCGTGTTGACCATGTGACCGCGGTAGGCAGCCATGTTGGAAAGAAGGTCCCAGTTGAGGTAACTGTCCGGACCCTTGAAGTAGAGGCGGGCAGCATTCCAATGATTGATGCCGGTGCCGTCCGGGTGGAAGAAGATCACGTTCCCGGTCGGGAAAAGGCGATTGGAAGGAACCGGGGTGCGGCCTGGATCCTGAGCATTGGAGGTCGAGATTACCGAAGCCAACACCGCGAGGGCGAGGCTTCCGGTCCGGTAAGCGCTGTTTCTGATTTTCATGATGTTTGGTTGGTCGTTGCAATGGGTTTAGCCATTGACTGCCCCTGAGTATTCCAAGTGTCTCAAGCCCCGGATCAATATTGGGTGACGAAATTGACTCCGTGAAAATATGCGGCCACAGCAACACCCGGATTTGGGCGGAGCACGTAGTGCTTCTGATCGCGGGGTTGGAACTCTTTAGTACAAAAAAACATCCTGAAGCCCGCGAGGCCTCAGGATGGTTTGTGAGCAGGAAGGCGGACAGCCTCGCTCACACCGCCGGCGGCGCGGCCGGGGATGGCGCGGGAGTCGCCGGATTGTATTGATTGGTCGTGGGGATGTCCGCGCGGATCAAATCGCCGATCTCCGTGGCGGCGGCGAAAACGCTGGTCGCCTCGGCATACCAATCCACCGCGTCGCGCTCGGCGGAGGTGAGCAGCACATTGAGGCGTCCCACCTAGCGGCGCTCCACCGTTACGGCGTCCGAGAGTGACTGCTTGAGAGCGCGGAGGGAAGGCGACTTGGGCGTGCCCGCCTCATCACCGAAAAACAATGCCTGGAACCCGGCGAAAGTGACGCCCGGCGCGGGCGTGAAGGCCGGGAGAAATTCTTCCTTCCACGCGGAAAGCAGCGCCGTGCCTTCGTCTTCGATGGCCTTGCGGGAATCCCCGCGCGCACTCAACTCGTCCACCACATCCGCGTGCTCGGGCGAGCGCTGCGCCCGGACGCGCATGACGCCCACCGTCGTGAGCGTTTGCGCGTGGATTGTGGCCAACCTCTGGTCGATCTGGCCCCGGGCGGATTCCGCAAGGGTGCTGGCGGCGATCGCCTTGGCGGCCTTCGAGTCCGGCTGGGATTTGTCGAGTTGCACGCTGTCCTCCTCCCAAGCCGCTAGCGTTTTGAGCGGCCAGGTCCACGTCGGGGCGATCTGGCGCTGCACGCTGAGCGTCTTGTCCACGCGGGTTTTGAGGAAGTCGATGCTGGTATTGATGTCTAGGGGCATGGGATGGTTTTTTCGTAACGATCTGATTTCAAGCGCTCAAGATGGGCCGGAATCGCCTTCCGAGCCGAGCTTCGCCATTTCTATCAAAGCTGTTTGGTTTGGCGATGTAAAATATCAGCCTCAGGTGGAAACGGGAGTCCACCGCTCAAGTTGACATAACACGTCCGAAAACGTGCGATTCCCCTTACGGACCAGCTAGAGGGCGAAACTAGGCAAATAGGGGTCCGCCTACGGCAACAACCGGTATTCCTACGGCCTCAATCAAGCTTCCTACAGGCTCAAGAGAGTATGCTGATGGTTTGAACGTGCCTCCTATGCCGTAGGAGTTACGACAAGCCTCCACAACTGAATTTGGGCCTGGGTTTGGGGTAGGATGGGATTGCGACGCGGGGGGGATGATTCGGCTCAGCACGGAATCCGGCAATAGAGGGACCAGAAGTCGGCAAGTGTCCGGCTGGGTTGCCGATGACGATAGGCCCCGAAAATCACTGCCTGCTAACGCTGCAAGCTGGCTGTGATTATCTCTTCTTCTTACTCACTGCCGCTAGCGGCGCGGCGAGTTGTTCGTAGAGGGCAAAGAGGTATTCCACGCGCTGGCGGTCGGTGAGAAATGGCTCTTTGCGGTAGCAGCGGTCCACGGCGCGGTCGAGCTGCTCGTGGGCCTTCGCCAGCTTCGGCGGCATCGACACGGGATCGTAGAGATCCGCCAGCGTGCTGCAGGGGAATTGCTCCCGCGCTTCCAAAATCCAACTTACCTACTTGGATCTTTGGCTGTAGCGTTGCAGATCACCAGGCTCGATCTGATCACCAGGAACCAGCAGGTAGTGGCGCTCTTCCACAGTCCTGACCATTCCGTCCGCATCGAGACAGAGTTCAAACAGTGCGATCCGCGAGTCATCCATGAATTGCGCGGAAATCGCTCGGCTGCACTACGGACAATTGATCATTTCCGCCCTTTGCCTGCACGGGAATGATGTATTGGCATCCGTGGCGGTCAACGCCCACGTATACTTCGTCAATTTCAATCTCCCCCAGTCCTTTCACCGTTGTCCGCAGATGGTTCTGAAGCGAGTAAGATGCCACACCCAGAAAAATATCGATTAGCCGATTGTAGCGGACTTTGGCCAGCAGCGCCTGTTCATCCGACAAGGAATTGACTGCGATAATTTCCGGCGTGGCATCTGGCAATTTGATTGTCACCAGATTCGGATTGGGTGCGATGCGGTTGATGGGAACGAGTTTGAATTCATAAAGCGCCCGCCCCACTCCTTCGATCACCCATTCCTTGCCTTTCGGTTGTGTCGCCAGGATCTCCGTAGGAAGCGGGTTTCGATAGCGGAAGGAATACAGGACATCTCCCAGATTTTTCGGGATCTTGATTTGGAGGCGATCAGCGGTTTCAATCAGCTCCTCCCTTGTGAACAAAACGGAGGTGATTCCCTTCTTGTAGGATTTGGTGAAAATCGCGGTCACCAGAGCCTGATAGCGGTTCGGGTGTTTCTCCTTCATGCTGATTTCAAAGTGACTTTTCCAAGTCGTTGGGCCTCTGTTTCTATTTGGGTGCGCTTGCGGGCGCCACTTTTACGGTCTCGTTTTTGGATGGGCACCGACACATCCCAGTAGGTTGAGGCTTGAGACATATCAGCATACAGAAGCGCAGGGTCACCAAGAGGGATCGGCTCTTGTCCACGCTGGGGATTGATTCCCATGATCTTGATGAGTGACGCTGCCACGGCACGGGCCAGAGGTGGTGGAACGGCGTTTCCTATCTGGCGGGCACCGTGCCATTTGGTACGATGAAAACGGAACCAATCAGGAAATCCGTGCAAGCGCGCCATTTCCCGAACGGTGACGCAACGCGGATGACGATAGTGAATCGGCCGCGGGCTGGTAAACGCACCTCTGGCAGAATCTGTGCCGGCCCGAAGGGTATTCGATGCACCATTTGGCGAGAGTTTGAAAAACCTCGAAATCGGTTCCACCGCACCGGGCTTGGTTTCAGTGAAGCGAAGTTTGGAAATCTCCGAATGTCCGGTGCGGGTGCTGGATGTCAGAAGTTTGGGATTCCATAACCGCATCTCGCCAAAGTGCCAGGAGGCAAGATTCAGGCAACGCATTTCGCTGGCATAGGAAGACACCTTGCCCCATCGCGGCGGGTTCACTTCGTCACCTTCGTGCAGCGCTGAAAATTCATCCGCATCAGGGAGGTCATCCAACGCATCCATGCATGATGGCCCTTTTGCCAGTCCGATCTCCTGAGGGCGTCCAGCCTTGGTAGTTATAGGCATCGGATAGGCTGGTGCTTTCAATCCTTTCCTGGCACCCAGCAAAAACAACCGCTTCCGATCCTGCGGGACGCCGTAAGAGGCCGCATTCAGAACCATCCATGGCAATCTCACGGAATATCCTGCCAAATCAAAGGTCTCAATCAACTCCTCCAGGAATTTCTTGTGACTTCCCACCGTCAGGCCCTTCACGTTTTCAAACACAAAATAATCCGCGTCGAGTTCCGAGACGATGCGCACAAAATCACGAACCAAACTGTTGCGGGGATCGTCCAAGATCCGTTTGCCGATCATCGAAAATCCCTGGCAGGGCGCACCGCCGAAAACGACATCCACCTTGCCTTTGATTCCTGCGATTTCCCGTATCCGGTCACCCGTCACGTCTTCAACCGAGTGGGGAATCACAGCGCAGTTTGGGAAATTGAACTTATGGATACAGCAGTGGATTGGATCAATCTCCACTGCTGCGGCGACATTAAAGCCCGCTTGCTCAAAACCCAGAGACATTCCGCCGGCTCCAGCGAAAAGATCCACTCCGACCGGCTTTGATGGATTCGGTGATTTTAAAACACGTTTCATGGTGTTCTTATGATTACTTGTGATTTCAGGTTCAAGAGATTAAATTTGTGGATCGGGGCGCAATTTGGCTTGGTATCGCTTCCGTCTGGGGCTGCCCGGCGGATTTGTGTTCTACGAGGACGCGAGCGGACCAGAAAAGATCGATGTAGCCCCAGTTTCCCGAGAGCTTTTTCACTGGCTCCTCGAAGGAGGCGACGGTGCGGCGCTTGATGCCGAAGATGTCGAAAAATTCGTTCCAGAAGGTCTGGCGCTCGGATTTCTCGAAAGTGGTGCCCTTCCAATCGCGGGAGAACTTGATAGAGCGGTGGCGGATTTCGTTCCAGGAAAGCATTTGTGGGCGGGATGTAATCGAAGGCAGTGCCTTGGGACGAGGCTAATCTGGGAGGGAGTTTCTGTCCGAGTAGTTGATGGCTGTGAGATTTACGCCTCAGGAAACGGTATGGACCTCTTTCCGAGGAGCAACTTTGGACAGCCCCATTCCCGCCCAGACGAATCGCCGACGTGCTTAGCGGCGCAGCGGACAACAAGGCTAGTTTGTTTCTATTTTTAGAATTTTTGGGGTCTGGTTCGACTGGATCGTCCAATGTTAGGATCAATTAGGCAATTTTCAGATTGCCTTTGTGGAAAACAACCCCATCTTGCCGCTCGAACCTCAATTTTTTATGGCAAAAGATCAAATGGACGGCGCACAAGCGCTCATCACGACCCTCGACGACTTGGGCATCGAATACATCTTCGGCTACTCAGGTGGAGCGGCGATTCCGATTTTCGACGCGCTCGAGACGGTGAAGACCAAGATGAAGTTCATCCTCGTCCGTCACGAACAAGGCGCGGTCCACATGGCCGATGGCTACGCCCGCGCCACCGGTCGCCCGGCCGCGGTGCTGGTGACCTCCGGCCCCGGCGCAGGAAATACGGTGACCGGCCTGATGACCGCAATGATGGACTCCGTGCCGATGCTGGTGATCACCGGTCAGACGGTGACCTGGATGCTCGGCAAGGATGCGTTCCAGGAGGCGGACATTTTCGGCATTACCATCCCCGTGGTGAAACACAACTATCTGGTGAAGGACACCAACGCCCTCCCGCGGATCGCCCGCGAGGCCTATCACATCGCCACCACCGGACGCCCCGGCCCGGTGCTCATCGACGTGCCGAAGGACATTTCCCAAGGCCCGTTCTCCGGGGAAATGAACCCGCCATTCAATCTCCCGGGCTACGATCCGACCGTTTCGTTTAACATCTGCGCCAAATCGGTGAAGCAGGCCACCGAGATGATCGCCAAGGCCAAGCGCCCGGTGATTCTTGCCGGCCAGGGCTGCATGATCGCCCGCGCCGACAAAGAGCTTCTGCACCTCGCGGAAACCCTCAACTGCCCGGTGACCACGACGCTCCTCGGCAAGGGCGTTTTCCCGGAAACGCACCCGCTTTCGCTTGGCATGCTCGGCATGCACGGCACCGCCTACGCGAACAAGGCGATGGTCGAGTGCGATTTGCTGATCAACGTCGGCTCGCGTTTCGACGACCGGATCATCGGCCAGCCTAAAAAATTCTGCGCCACCGCCGGCATCATCCACATCGACATCGACCCTGCGGAAATGGGCAAGATGGTCCGTGCGCACGTGGAAATCGTCGGCGACGCCAAGGCCGCGCTGACGGAGATCAACGAAAAGATCGGCCCGCTCGAAACGACGGAATGGAACGCCAAGCTCGACGGCTACAAAAAGAAATTTCCGCTGTCCTACAAAAAGCAGGGCGGTCTGCGCATGCAGCAGGTGATCGACGAACTCTATCAACTCACCGGCGGCAAGGCCATTGTCTCCACCGACGTCGGCCAGCACCAGATGTGGGCGGCCCAATTTTACAAGAACCATGAGTCCTACCACTGGCTCTCGTCCGGCGGCGCGGGCACCATGGGCTTCGGCTTCCCGGCGGCCATCGGCGCGCAATTTGCGTGCCCGGACAAAACCGTGATCTCCATTTCCGGCGACGGCGGATTCCAAATGACCTTGTTCGAACTCGCCACCGCGCAGATCCACAAGCTGCCGATCAAGATCGTGGTGCTGAACAACCACTACCTCGGCATGGTCCGCCAATGGCAGGAGTTGTTCTACGAGGACCGCACCTCGGGTGTGGACCTCATCGGCAACCCGGATTTCTGCAAACTCGCCGCCGCCTATGGCATCCCGTCGGTCTATATCAAGCGCCCGGCCGATGTCACCAAGCAGCTCGAAAAAGCCCTCGCCTACAATGACGGCCCGATCCTCATCCACGCCGAGTGTGTGAAAACCGACAACGTTTTCCCGATGATCCCGGCGGGCGCCGCCCTCGAAGACATGATCACCGAAGCGCCAAAAACGAAGATGGCGAAGCCGGTGGGATCGACGTGATTCGATTTCAATTCTGAAATTTTAAATCTCAAATTCTCTTCCCATGCCCACCATCGTGACTACCGATACTCCCGTCCTCGCCCCGGCGCTTTCGCGCGGCCCGACCCATACCCTATCCGTGCTCGTGAGCAACGAGCCAGGAGTCCTGATGCGGATCTGCCAAGTCTTCTCGCGCCGCGGTTTCAACATCGACTCGCTCGTCGTTTCCGAGGGTCGTAATGCGAATTTTTCCCGCATGACCATCGGCGTTTCCGGTGATCCGCAGGGGCTTTCGCAAATCATCATGCAGGTTGGCAAGTTGATCGATGTGATCCATTGCTCCGAGCACGACGACCAGGACGCCGTCGTGAAGGAACTGATCATGGTCAAGTTTTTGGCCAACGAGGCCCAGCAGACCCAGGCCCTTCAAATCATCGAGCACTTCGGCGGCAAGACCGTCGATTTCACGCCCAACTCCATGATCGCCCTGGTCTCCGGAAATTCCTCGAAGATCGACGCCGCCATCAGCATGTTTTCGCAGTTTGAAATCATCGAGACCGTCCGCACCGGCAAGATCGTGATGGCACGCGGCGAACAGCCGACCTAAGGGGGAGGGACGAATGGCACGTAGTTAAGTCGGTTTTCGACGAAGTTCCCTTGCCCCGGAGGGGTAGTTGGAAATTAGCCGGTGGCGTGAGCCCTGATCTTTATACACAAATCGGCGGCGACGCGGGGCCTTGGGACGGGGCCTGAAA
>JANMSI010000159.1:0-20361 GCA_031389115.1 Akkermansiaceae bacterium | reverse complement strand
AGCCGCCTCATGGCAGCATCTACCGGAAGAAACTCAAACCAACTAACAAACAACCCGAACTCTCATAACGATTGGATCGAATATCGGGGGCATTCCAACAAGCCACACCGCCATGGGATGTTGAAATACCCGGTCCGATCACGGACGGGACGCCATCTGAACCAGCTCCGAAAAAGCAGCAAATCGATTTCAAGGTTCTGACTTCCAACACCCGGCGGATGGATGTGACCGAGGCTGCGGAAATGCCAGATCTGCCGCCCATCAAGGGCCGGATCTACGTTACGGTGCAAATAGTCGAAGATCCCGGCTTGCCTGATCCTCCTCCACCTCTACCCGCGTTGCCTCCGGACGATCCGGCTGTCATCGCACGGTTGAAAGAATTTCGCGAGAATTACCGCGGCACTGAATTGGTTTTTGTATCGGCCAGCGTTCATGACCATTCACGCACCCTGTTGCGTATTTATCCCAACGGAAATGTTGATGGAGAAATCACCGCATGGTCTAACGTAGACTTCAATCATTTCTGCGGCTTCTCTACCTTTAGAGTCAAGGAGAGCGACGGCACGTTTCAAAACTACGGGCTTTTGATGGGCATTGGTAGCATCGACACCGGCAGGATGCGGGAACGGCTCGCTCAGCACGGGAAAGATTACGATGAACCGGAGATTCCAGATCTGCCGGATCTTAAAGTCAATGGCCCGGCCTTCGTGGTGGTCGGCGGGGAACGGAAGGGGGAGGCAATGGATACTTTATCCCAAGTTCATGATTTGTATCGGAAAGAAGGCGTTAGGATGGAATTGGCGTTCCATGCCAGAGAAAAAGCCCGAGAGGAAAGGCATGCCTACCTGCTGGCAAACCCGCCGGTCCCCAAAGATGTGAAAATCCAATTCTGGAAACGCGCTAAGGTTGCTGCCCCGCAGCAAAACCAAGAAGGGACCAAAGGACAATGAAATCGCCAGTTCGATTCATTAAAATTGCTATGTTGGCTTTCGCAGTCAGCCAACCGCTCATGGCTGACACACCGATTTCACTCACCCAAGGAAGCTCGGGAACCTGGAACGCGGATTGGAACGGGCTCGCAGATAGAACCGACTTCGTCCAGTGGTCGCTAGATCTTCAAGACTGGCATTTCGCTCCGGTTGTCGAATACGGAGGGGGAGTGAAAAGCTACGGCTTCACCTCATCGAGCAGCAAATTCTTCGTCCGCCTTCAACAGGCCTACATTCCAAGCACCGATCCCGAAGGAGACGATTATGACGGTGATGGGTTGAGCAATATCGACGAAGTCACACTGCACGATACCAATCCGCTGGAATGGGACACCGATGGTGATGGAATGGAGGACGGCTGGGAAATCGCTAATAATCTCGATCCCAGGGACGACGGCTCGATTGATCCGCTCAATGGAGCTAACGGAGATTCCGACGGAGATGGTCTGTCAAATCTCTATGAGTCTTACCTCGGATCCAACCCCAACGTCTCCGACACTGACGGTGACGGGCTTTCCGATGGTGATGAGGTTTTCAACTATTCGACGAGTCCAACATCAGATGACAGCGATTGGGACAATCTTACTGACGGCGACGAGGTGACCCTTCACGGTACCGATCCAGCAAAATGGGATACGGATGACGATACCCTGTCTGATGCATACGAGATTTTCGACGTTCTGACGGACCCCCTCAAAATGGACACCGACGGAGACTGGATGTGGGACGACTGGGAACTAAATTATGGCCTCGATCCGACAGACCTCGCAGACGGCCTTCTCGACGCTGACTCGGATGGTCTAGCCAATCAGTTGGAATTTGTTTTCATCGATAAGGGATATGATCCCTTTACCGCAGACGCAGCGGGGTTTCCATGGTCAGCAGATCCCGACTATGATGGTCTTACCACGACTCAAGAATTCACAGTCCATGTCACCAACCCAAGACAGCCCGATACCGATAACGACGGAATGGACGATGGATGGGAGATTCTTTTTGGGTTCAATGCCAAAGCCAATAATTTAACCGACGCAAATCCAAACAACGATGAAAGTGCCGATCCAGATGATGATACCCTAACCAACGGCCAAGAATCCGGTTACAGCACAAGCCCCAGTGACCCTAATACTGATGGTGATGGAGTGAATGATGATGTGGAGGTAACTCAAGGTTCCAATCCCAATGATCCGAATGACCAAGATCCGCCCCCAGGAGGAACAGTAGAGGTCAACGTGAATTTTGGTGACCATAGCCAAAGTCATTCGGAGAAATACCGAGTCAAATTGGAGCCTGTTGAAGGAGACACCCAGGTTCGGGAGAGATCCAATCGAAAATACGGGGAAACCCAAACGGACACGTTTCATTTGCCCAAGGGCGCAAAATACACTGTGACCCTGGTCCACATCGGAACGAGGCCAACCTACAGGGAAGAGCCTAACCCGGATTACGACTACACTTTGGAAATTCCACAAGTCGCAGCAGCCGACCAAAGCTTGCGTATAATCAAAGACCCGCAGGGAATCATGGGGGTTCACGACGAGGGCGATTCATTTTTCGCTTCGGGAAAGAGCGCGGACTTGTTCGTTATGCAATTCAAAACCGAAACGATCAGTCTCTCGCCACCGAATCAACGGGATCGAAAAAAGCTGGGAGTCAAGGAAGAGTCGGAAGTAACGGTTACCCCCAATTCGGCAGGAGTAATAAATTGGTCGTTGGAGAACCAGAAGAATGCAACCGTAGCTCCAGCTGCTGGCTATAGCGTTTTGTTCACAGCGGATACTCGAAAAAAGGGCCCGACGCTGCGCGCCACGTTTGATACGGGCGATATTTACGACATAGTCTGGGAGGTTGTGGAGCCGGACGGAGAGCGCGCTGAAAAAACAGTGGATCTTACTTACGCTGCCGGCACTCAAGGGGCGGGAATGAAGCTCAAGTATACGACTTTACCAGATGACGTTTCGTTTTACCAAGTGGAAGTTCTCGAAGTGGACAAAGGAACCTCTAATATAAGAGGTTTCTTTTCCCCATTCACGGCAGCGGAATTAAAGCATACTCCAAATTCTAATTGGGAACGGCTTTATCCTGACAATCATTGGGACGATAACGCTTTTTTTAGCGGCTGGGGTTTTCCGCACACTTGGGAGTTCGGAACGTATCAGTGGGATATTGAAGTCAAATGGCGCACGGCGGGCGAGGGCGGCAATGGTTTGTTCTTGGGCAATAGAACTCAGTTGCATACTATACACGACAGCACAGGACGAAGTACGGAGTCTAAATCGGGGCAAAGCGCAACGCGAACCCCATGAAAGGGTCAGTCAATAATTGAAAACAATATACAACAGAAGTAATTCCAGTCATGAAAACGATTTTTAACCTAATAATGCTTGCTACACTAATGGGAGGTGCTGGCGCGGAAGTAGGCGCTCCTCCACCCAATATGGTCGAGGTTGGGAAAGCGGTTGCGGAGAGCGAGCCAGCTGACTTGGCGCGCATTAGTGCGGAGTTTGAAAAGGCCCTGAAACAAGCGACACTTTCTCCATCATCCAGTATCCGCGTGGAGGTGAAGGCGGTGCAAGATGCCACAACGAAGTTGCTTACCGATCTCGGTGAAGGGAAGTTCCAGAAGGATTCTGGTGAGGCGAAAGCTGTCTCGGCTTCCGTCAAGTCCGCGTTGGACAAGCTCGACTCTTTGATTGATGAGAATTACCAGTGGCAACACGGAGTCGCGAATATTAGCCCACCTCCAGAAACTCCCAATGCGGCATCAGGCATGAATCCGCAGGCGATTCGTGATCCGAAATTGCGTCAGCAATATTTGAATGCCATCGAGAATGAGAAATCAAAGCAGGAAAAGAATGTTCAGCAGGAAAGTTTGAAAAGTGCCCGCAAGCTGATTCTCTTATATGTGGCGGCCCTTGATTCCTGGCGGTCGGCTGCTGGACTTTCAAAAGATGACTTGATCGGAAAGTTTACCGATGAAGGGAAAAGCCGTGAATTGCTTCATAATTTGATTATGCCTGAGGTGAAACCCTAGCGTCATTAGAGTCTGATCTCCGCCGGATTGAAACCGCCCACGTTAGACGCCCGACCATGATAACATCAATGATGGGAAATACCGATGAGTGGGAACCCGGCCTTGCACGAGCGTGTTAGTATCGATCACGACGATCATGCCGACTGCCTTTTCCGAGCGCGGTATTGGCGAATCAGATCGGGGAGCTGGTCATGCATGCCCGCCGCCGCCTCGTTCTGAATTTCTTTCCAGACCCCGATTTTTCTCCGCAAACAACATCACCTCATAGGCAAAAACCAGGTCTTCGTCCGGCGCGGATTGCATGCGCCTGATCATTTGCTCCCGCAAATCTTTCGGGATCGGTTGGGCCGGGGACGTGTTCATGACCCCCATTTAGCAGAGTCCCAGATTTGTCGCAACGTTTAGGTAGCGGCGCGCGCTGTCACCCTTTCAACGGACCGCGAAATTCATTTCACCCCGAAATAAATCACGAAAAGCCAAGCCCAGGCATCATCCGCAAGCTGCCGTGCGGATTATTCCGATCGTCAAGGTGCTGCCGCAATGCCTCGTTGGGCGTCATCCGCCGGGAAGCGGAAATGGCGCATGACGCTGTAGTCGAAGAGGATGTTTTCCCATTTCACGCCGGCACCCATGTTATGGACGACCCAGGCCTCACCGGCGCGCTCGCCGGGGCCGGGAACTACGATTCCGATGTGCGATTCCGCATTGGCGAGCGACCACACGACGATATCGCCCGGCTGATAGTCCGACGAATTCCGGGACGGGGTGAGCGTCTGGCCCTTGCGCTCGAAGAAACGCTGGAGATTGGGAACCCGCCGGTGGTCGATGTTGGTGTCCGGTGCGGTGGCCGCCCAAAGCTGCGGGTAAAGCCGGAAGTTCCCGGTCATGTCCTCATGCACCAGCACTTGGAGATCCATGCCCATGCCGCGGAACGCGCGCACAATCACGTCGGCGGCGACACCCTTGTGGGCCGGCACGTCCCCGTTAGGATAGGCGATTTGATAGTAGGCGGGATCGTAATTCACCGAATCCCCAGAATGAGCGAGAGCGGCCGCCGCCAGGCTGCTGCCGAACTTTTCCGACTGCTTGAGCGAGGAAATCAGCAGGTGGGCCTCCGCCTTGGAAGCGCCCACCTGGTTCGCCTTGAGGAAGGGAATCAGGGGCCGGCCGAACCAACCGCCCATTCCCACCGCGATCACGATGATCACCCAGCCTCCGAAAAAGTTGCGCTTCTTGGGCTTCTGCGGGCGGGGGCCGATGTATTCGATGGTGTTGTGAAATCCTGTGCGCGGCCGGGCCATAAAATTAATTTGCTGGTGAGGAAATTACGCAAATCCTCCCCAAAAACGCCACCTAATTTCCGGCAAATTTAGGAATCCCCGTGGCCAAAGGGATCTGGAGCCTCGACAAGAAAATAGGCCACCCGCCAAAGTCCGGGGCATGACCCTTTTCACGAGTCCCCTGCCACTGATTTGGGGCGAGCTGGACGTCCCCCTGTTCGGCCTGGCCGCCGATATTCATGGTGCCGCGCTGGAAATTCCAGCCTCGTTTTCGCTGGTCGAGGACCCGCAGCATTTATGGTTCATCGCCAACTATCGGCGGCCCGCCCGGATTCATCCCGAGGCTCGGCCGGGGACGTTTCAAGCTGGGCTTTGGCAATACGACGTGGCGGAGCTCTTCCTCGCGGATCCCGTCAGCGGACGTTATTTCGAATTCAATCTCGCCGCGAATGGCGCTTGGTGGACGTGCGAATTCACGGCTCCGCGAGTGAGGGCGGACGCGGCGGACATCGCGATGCCGGACATCGCGACCTTTTCCGATCTGGCTCCTGATGGCGCTTGGCTGGCGGCGATGGCAATCCCGCTGGATCTGTTGCGCGCCCGCCTTGACTTCGGGTCGGCAACCCGGATGAACGTGGCGATGATCCTGGAATCGCCGGAGCAAAGATTCGTCAGCGCCACCGATCTCGGCGGCGGCGAACCGGATTTCCATCAGCCCGAGCGGTTTTCCCGGATCGATTTCGCGCCGCTTCCGCCCGCTTCGCCGCTTGGAGCGCTCCGGAACCTGTGCTAGAGACGGTCCAGTGATTCAACGTTTTCAGATCGAGGACCTCGTGGTGCAGGATGCGTCCGGAGTGGTCTTCCGCGCCCTGGACACGGAAACGGATCGAACCGTCGCAGTGCGCCGGTTTTTCCCGTTCGGCGCGGCGGGCGGCGGACTGCGCGAGGACGAGCAAATCGCCTACATGATTGCCGTCGAGCGTCTGGCCAGGATCGATCATCCCGCCCTGCGTTCCATCATCTGCGGAGGCTGCGACCCGGTCGATGGCATGCCGTACATCGCGACCGAGTGGATCGAAGGGCCGCGCCTGAAGTCGCTCATCGAGCGCGGGCCGCTGGATCCGGCGGAGGCCGCCAATTTGCTCACCCAGGCGCTCGAAGTCTGCGAAGTTCTATCCGAGGTGCTGGCCGAGGAAGCCGTCTGGGTGGAAACCGGCCTCAACGCGATCGTGGTCGGTGCCGAGGATTCCGGCCGGGGCGTCACGTTTTGGATCGCCCCTTTGAAATGGCTGGGAAAAAACGACGGCCAGCGCGGCTTGGAATCCATCATCACTCTGACCGAGGAAGTCCTGGGCTGGGCAGGGAAGACCGTCCCCGATCATGCGGGCAACGGCTTGGGCGGCTGGCTGAAATGGCTCCGCGGCGCGGCAAAGACGGCCTCCCTGCAGCAAGCCCGGGAAAACCTGGCCGCCTCCCTCGGCGTGGGTCCGCCGATCCACGCGAAGCGCCTGCTGCGCCAAGCCACCCGGTCACTTGAGTCAACTCCCAAGAAAAACCCGGCGCGGTGGCCCTTCTTTGTCCTCGCGGCGATGGCGCTCATGGCCATCGCCCTGGGCGGATTCTTCATGATCCGCCGCAACAACGCCGCGAACGTCGCGATGCTCCCGCTTCCTCAAAACGCCGTCGAAACGGTTAGCTTCGAAATCGCACCTGAGCCTGCCGCCCCCGTTTCTGAAAGTTTCCCGAACGATGCATTGGCCGCGGCGACTCTCCCCGCAACCTCCGGCTCGGAGGAAAAGGGCGTGGCGCAGGTGAACCGGGAGGCTGCGGTATTTTACGAGGAGAAGCAGGAGACCGAGCGGCGGAAAGCCACGCGGCGGAGTGAGATTCAGCAGCGCGGCGACGTGTTCGAAGTGACGGACCGCGAGCTTCTGTTGGAGAACAAGAGTGCCGAGGTGAAACTGGAAGGCCGCTTGGAAGAGGTTAGATTTTCCAACAATGGAAAGGGAGTCACGCTCTATCTGGAATTTTCCAAACCCAGCCCGAAGGACGAGCCGCGCGGGGTTATCCCACGGGAAAATCTAACGTCCGCGATCAACGAGGATTCGCTCCGGAAATTCATCGGGAAAAAAGTCCGCCTGACCGGCAAGGTCAAGGGCTCGCGTCCCGAGATCGAGATCAACCCTGCGGCGATTCAGGAAGTCCCATGAGCGGGCCGAGCCAGCAGGATGTGCCGACCTTCGCCGTCGTCGGTCGGGTGAACATGGGGAAATCCGCGGTGATCGCCACCCTGCTAGAGATCGACGACAATGAGCTTGTTAGAATCAGCGCCACCCCCGGCGAGACGACGCGCTGCCAACCGCACCGGGTCGTCTTCGGCGGGAGGGAGTGCGTGCGCTTCATCGATACGCCCGGGTTTTCGCGGCCGGTCGAAGCGATGCGTGCGATCCAGCTCATCCACGGGCCGGGCACGCCGGGACTTGAGAGCTTGCGCCAGTTCGTCGCCGGCGCGGGCGAGGAATTCGGCGACGAAAAACGCTTGTTAGAACCACTGCTCGACGGAGCTGGCATCCTTTACGTGGTCGATCCGGCCAAGCCGTTGCGCGACGATTTCCTGGCGGAAATGGAAATCCTGCGCTGGACCGGGCGACCCCGGCTTGCGCTGCTGAACCGCCGCGAGAATGCCACCGGTCCCGATGAGGAAGCCTGGAAAACCCGGCTCGGCGGTGCCTTCAATCTGGTCCGCACGTTCGATGCGCATCACGCGCGCTACGACGAGCGGTTGCGGCTGTTGAAGGCGCTGCTAGAGATTGAGGAGAACCAGCGCGGGCTGTTGGAGGAAACCATCCGGCTGGTAGAAAACGAGTGGCGGGGCCGGCGCGAGGAAGCGGCGGAGGCCTTGATCGCGTTTCTCGAAACCGCGCTGGGACTGCGGGTCAGCGCCACCTTGGAAGAACGCGATCTGCTCGTCCCCACCCGCCGCGAGAAGAAAACTGCGGAGCTCTCGAAACGTTATTTCCTCAAACTCGCGGAGGTCGAGCGCGCCTGTTTCACCGAGCTGCTGAAAATCTATCGGCATCACCTCCTCAAGGCGGACACCCGCCCGGAAGCGTTCCACGGCATCGACTTGGAGAGCCGAGAAACCTGGACCAAGTTCGGTCTCAGCCGCAGCCAGCTCATCGCCGTTTCGTCCGCGCTCGGTGCCTCGGCGGGACTGGCATTCGATGTCGGGACTCTCTTTTTTTCCCATGGCGCGGGAACCGCGATCGGCGCACTGTTAGGAGGCGGAGCGGCTTTTTTCAAAGGCGGCAGCCTGCCCGACCTGCGGATTTCTCTAACCGGCGGCGTGAAGCTGGGCACCGGTGAGGGAAAATCGCTGGGGCTGGGTCCGCCGAAGAATCCCAACTTTCCGTGGATTCTGTTGGACGGAGTGCTCACACGCTACCGCAGCATGCTGGATCGCGCCCACGGCCGCCGCGACGAGGAGTTGCTGGAGGGCGGCGGCGCGGGATTTTCACGCGGATTCCCGGCGGAGCGGCGGGCCACGCTGGGGAAATGGTTTAGCAGTTGCTTGAAGGGATCGCCCAACCGCGCGCTCGAGCCCGAGGTGTTCGAAGCGCTGGTTCAGTCGTTGGAGGAAGTCAGCGTTGATCCTTAACGATTCCGCCCACCAACCCGCGGCGGCGGGCTCTCCTTCGCTTTGTCCGGCGGCTTCGAGACGCCGTCCTTGTAGCGGAAAATCCCATACTGCCGGAGGTTGCGCATGAAGGATTTGAAATCGAGCGCGACATCGTTGTCGGTCGCGAGCGCGCCTAACATGCCCTGGCCCCGTTTCATGCGGTCCAAGGCGTCGCCGGCCTTGTCAACGGTGCTCGTGAACTGATCGACGGCCTTGGGCAGGCGGTTCAGCGCGGGTCTCACTTCGCTCAGCGTTTGATCGGTGGACTTCATGGCTTTTTCCGCGCCCGCCGCTGCGGTTTTCACGGCCACAATGGCTTCACGGGCTTCCGCCAGAACCGGATCGAGCTTGCTGCTGGTCGCCTTCCACTGGGCGGTGGTGACGGCCAGATTGTCCAAGGTCATGTCCACGTTGGTCAGGTTTCTATCGGACAAAAGCGTGCCGTTGATTTTCGCCACGGATTCCCCGAGCTGCTTGCTGGCACCTTTGATGTCGTCCACGGCCCCATCGACTTTCGCGAGCGTGGCCTCGGCGTCCTTGAGCATCCGGACGACGTCCCGGCTGACGATCTCCGCGTTGTTCTGGATCGCATCGAGACCGGTCGGACCGGCCCCCATCAGGCGGCTGTCCGGCTGGATGAAATCGCCTTTCCGATCATCGGGAGGGACCACGACGATCAGCTTGTCGCCTAACAACGTGGCTGAATTGATTTGGAAAATGGAGCCGACGGGAATGCGGATCGCCTTTGTAATTGTTAGTTTTACCTCCACCTGCACGGCGTCGTTGAGTTCCGGCAGGCTGCCCACCCGGCCAATCCGCGCGCCTCCCATGCGGACCTCGGAGCCCTTGATCACGCCGGATGCGTCGTCGAAAACGATGGTGAGTCCGTAGTGCCCCTTGAGACGGTCGTTGAATTTTCCGAACTGCAACACCAGCCCGCCCAACAGAATCAGCCCGGTAAAAATGAACAACCCGACATGGACTTCAGTCCGTTTCTTGGTAGCGGGCATCCGCCTTTCATAACAGCGATCCCGGAAATTCAAAATTGTAAATCCCGGCCGGTTAGTCCCAGGGCTCGCCGGAATCACCCTCCACGAAAGCCCGTAACTCCGGATCGCGCGTCTCCCGCAGCTCGGCGGGAGTGCCAGTCCAGTGGACGCGGCCTTTTTCGAGAAACACGACCCGGTCGGCGATCCGGAAGACGCTGCGCATTTCGTGGGTGACGACGACGTTGGTGATTCCTTGGAATTTATCCATGTCCTTGATGAGATGATCGATGGAATCCGCGGTGATCGGATCGAGTCCCGCGTGCGGCTCGTCGTAGAGGACGCAAGCCGGCTTGCCGACGATCGCGCGGGCCAGCGCGACGCGTTTTCTCATGCCGCCGGATAGCTCGGACGGCAGCTTTTCCTCCTGGCCGGGAAGTCGCACGATTTCCAAGGCCTCGGCCACCCGCGCACGGATCTCGGACTCGTCCTTTAGTCCGCTTTCGCGCAGCGGAAACGCGACATTTTCCGCCACGGTAAACGAGTCGAACAAGGCGCTGCCCTGAAACATCACGCCCATCTGCCGCCGCACCGGCCCCATTTCCCGATCCTTGAAACCGGAAATTTCCACCCCGTCCACCCGGATGCTGCCGCCCGTGGGCCGCAGCAATCCGGGCAGATGCTTGAGCAGAACGGACTTCCCCCCGCCGGAACCGCCGAGGATCACCAGCGTCTCGCCGCGGAAAATATCCAGGTCGATGCCACGGAGGACTTCGTTGTCGCCGAATCGCTGGGTCAGCCTGCGGATGCTGATGTACGGTTCGGCCATGGCTGGAAAGAACACGGAAACCGCCCGGAAGCAAGGCGCGGCTCAGAACAACTCTGTTAGCTTGCCCACTTCGGTTTCGCTCATCACGAGAAACACTTGCTCCTCCTCTGCCCAGCGCGCCGTCGCCCATTTTCCGTTCTGGGCGAAGACCGGCCTGCCCTCTGATAGAAACTCTCCGGTCACATCGTCCCGGCGGAAAATCACCATATGTACCAAGCCGCACTTACCCACCTGGAAACAAATCAATGAGCCGCGCTTGCCATCGATGACCAGCTCGCGGCAGCCCAGTCCTTTCACGTTCTCCAGACCCGGTGGCAGCGTGAGCGGGCGCGGAAGATCGCGGTCCTTCAAGTGATTGATCAGCGCCCGATGGTCCTCGCGCTTCTCTTCCAAGTCGAACGAGGGCGACTCGAAGGTCCGCAGAAAGCCCGCTTGCACGACCTCGATGGACGTGGGCTGGACCGTAGCCACCGCCCGTGGACTGGCAGAACGCGTGATGAAAAACGCCAGCGCGATCCCCGCTGCCGCCGCTAACGGAATCGCCGCACGCCGGAAAATCAAAAGACGGGCCGGGCGAGCGTCCGTTTTCACCGTGCGGTCCATCGCCGCGATCACCGAATCACGCAGCGAATCCGGCGGCTTGATCGATGCGAACGCGCCGATCCACGCCGCGTCATTTTCATCCTCCGCCTGAGGAAAATCCCCGCGCTCCGCCGCAAGGCAGGCCATGATGTCCTCGCGCAGCTGCTCCGGCAGATTCACCGTTCCGAGCGCGGTGGCGAATTCCGCATCGAACGCCCGCTCGCTCGCCAGCCATTCCCCGAGTTCGCGGTTCTCGGTTGCCAGCCTGAGCGCCTCGGCGAAATCGGGATCCGCCGCGTCCGCGCCGTCGGGCCGGAAACTCCGCAGGATGAAACGCGCTTTTTCCTTATCCACGACGGATACCTCCTTTTTCAATGTGCAAAATGTTCCTCGGCGCGCTCGACGGTTCCGCAGTCATCCGCCGACGCAGCATTTCCTTCCCGCGCGAGAGACGCGACATCACCGTGCCGATGGGGATATCCAAAATCTCCGCGATTTCCTTATAGCTGTGCTGTTGGAGATAAAATAACGCGACCGGTGTCCGATAGGATTCCTCCAGCGCACCTAGCAACTCCAGCGCCCGCTGCCCGTCCATCTGCCGCTCGGCATCTTCCTGCGGGGCGACCATCGCCTCCGCCCGTTCCTCATCCAGCGGTTCATCGGAGAATTTCGCCGCCCGCCGGCGCTGGCTGAGGAATTCCCGATGCAGCGTGGTGAACAGCCAGGTCTTGGCCTTGGTGCGATCCCGTAACTGGTCACCTTTCGCCGCCCAGATGCAAAACGTTTCCTGCACCAGATCGGACGCCCGGTCCACGTCGCGGGTCAGCGACATTCCGAAGCGAAACAACGCTTGGTAATGGGCATCGACTAACTCGGCGAATTCACTCATCGGCGGTCATGGGAGTGCTTGAAATCGATTCCTATTCCGGAAATTCTCTAGCACCAACAACAGCCGCGAGGTCTAAACCTCGCCCGCCGCCTGCCAGGACACTTCCTTCGCGTCCTTCCACAAATCTTCCAGCCCGTAGTACTGGCGGAGCTCCTCGTGCATCACGTGGACCATCACGTCGATGTAGTCGAGGACCACCCATTTCGTGTCGGCCTTGCCCTCGGTCATGGTCGGTTTTACGCCGTGGAGATCTTCCACCGTCCCTGCCACATCGCGGAGCACCGCACGCAACTGCGGCATCGAGGAACCTGAGCAAACGACCATGAAATCCGTCAGGTTCGAAACCCCTCGCATGTCCCACACGCGGATATTTTCCGCCTTGATATCTTCCGCCGCCTTCGCGCATGCCAGAGCCAGTTCTTCACCTTGTATCGCCATAATTTCCCCTCGGGGGGCGGCACCCTAGGCCAACCCTTCCTTCCGCACCAACCCAAAATTCCACCGCCTTTCTGCGTTCCCTGTCACTCTTCATTCAATGTTCGATGTTCGCCCCCTCCATCCCCGCGGGGCAGCTTGATCGAGTCATTGGGACGGGTAAATTTTTCCGTGCCTGATTTGGCGATCCATGATTCCTAGCCCCAGCGTGATTCCCAAAAATTTCCATGATCGTGTCATCGCCCCGTCCTTGCTGGCGGCGGATTTTTCGCGGCTGCGCGATGAAGTCGGCCGGGCGATTCACGCCGGGGCGGACTGGATGCACCTGGACATCATGGACGGACATTTCGTGGATAACATTTCGTTCGGTCCCGCGCTGGTGCAGACGGTGCACGAAACGAATGACATTTTTCTCGATGTCCACCTGATGATTTCCCGGCCGGATCACTATCTCCAGCGGTTCGTCGCCGCCGGGGCCGATCTGATCACTGTCCATGTCGAGGCGGACCACGCCGTGGCGGAAACGCTGCAGCGCATTCGCGAAAAGGGGTGCCAAGCCGGCCTTGCGCTGAATCCCGCGACGCCGCTGAGCGCGGTGGAGCCGTTCTTCGAGCAGATCGACTTGCTGCTCTGCATGACGGTCGTGCCCGGCTTCGGCGGGCAGGCTTTTATGCCCGAGATGTTGGAGAAAATCGCCGCGGCCGTGCGGATTCGGGAAACAAAAAACCTGTCCTTCCACGTTGAGGTGGACGGAGGGATCGACGCGGTGACCGCCGCCCGCTGCTACTCTGCCGGGGCGAACGTCATGGTGGCGGGATCCTCCACCTTCCGCGCGCCCGACATGGCTGCCGCGATCACCGCCATCCGCCACGCATGAAATCGCCCTACCTTTTGCCCGTCGTCACCGCTGTCGCGGGATTTTCCATTGCTTGGCTCACCAAGCCGGTTAGCTCACCCACTCCGCTGGCGGTGGAAGTGGAAGAAGCGGCTTCGACGCGACCGGCCCGCGATAGTTCAGGAGATCGTTCATCCTCGAGTGACACCAAGCCTTCCCGAGAAGTGAAAGCTGGCGATTTCCCGCTCGCGGATCAGGCGGAGCAAGGACCGAAAACCCGCGAAGAGGCGAAAATGCTCCGGTTGACGGAAGCACTCGGCCTGTCGATCAGCCAGCAGGGTGAAATCATCAGTCTGATCGAAGGCGTGCAGGCTACCGCGAGCATGAACGCGCTGGTGATCACGGATCTAACCGCCCGCGGCAAGGCGGTGGAAGAGGGGTTGGCCAAATTACTAACACCGGAACAGCTGGCGAAATTTACCGAGATGCGCGAGCGCGAGCGGGAGAACCGCATCGAAGTGCGCTCCCAGAAAATGCTAACAGCAGCCATCGACGAGATCGATCTATCGGCCGGGCAGCGAGTGGAAGTGCTGGAACGGCTGCGCCAGAAATCGAAGGCCGAGCTCCAGTCCATTCCCAATGCCGCGACACTTCTGTTCGACAAATCGCTGCTGCCGACGGGCGGCAGGGAACTTTCTGCGGACGGCATCCTGATGCTTGCGAAAATGGGCGAGGAAATTTCCTTGGAAGAACCCGCGGTCGCCTACCAGAAAGTCATCGACAGGCAGCGTGGCGAGCAGGAGGAAATCCTGGAATGCTTCGATGGCATCCTCACCACCGGCCAGATGGGGCAATATCAGGCGGCTCTCGCGGAAAGTCGCGAGATCGTCAAGAATCTACAGAAGGCCCGGGATGTCCAACCCGAGCCCAAGCCACCCATCGCACCGCCACCCGAGGTGGCTCCTGAGTCCGACGAGGAAATCAACGACGCCAGTGAGGAAGATGTCAGCGAATGATGGACCTCAAGGACCGTTATGCCCTTCATTGACCATCTGTTTTCGATTGGCGCGATCCGCAAGGGCATCTGGAAATTCTGGTATCCTTTTCTAACGAGTCGGCTCCATCACGATGACGTGATTTTCCTCAACTACGCCTTCGAGACGGACCCGCCGATGGCTATCCCGCTGGCGCCCGAGGACGAATCCGACCGGGCCTGCATCCAGCTCTATCACCACGTCGGCACGCAGATGGATTTGCAGGGGAAGAAGGTTCTGGAGGTCAGTTGCGGCCACGGCGGCGGCGCTTCCTATCTCACCCGCACCCTGAAACCGGCGAACTACACGGGGCTGGATATCAACCCGGCCGGCATCGAATTCTGCAAAAACCGTCATCAGGTCGCAGGCTTGGACTTCATCCAGGGCGATGCGGAAAATCTGCCATTTCCCGAGAACACGTTCGATGCGGTCATCAATGTCGAAGCCTCGCATTGCTACCCGGATCTGCCGCGGTTTCTAGCGGAAGTCGCCCGCGTGTTGAAGCCCGGCGGTTGTTTCCTCTACGCGGATTTCCGCTTCAGCGACGGCTTGGCGACTTGGGAAGCCGCGTTGGAAAACGCACCGCTTCAATTAGAACAAACGCGGGATATCAGCGCCGAGGTGCTGCGCGGCATGGAATTCAATTCCGCGCGCTCTGTTGATTTGTTGGAGAAGAAGCTTCCCGGATTTTTACAAAGCCTCGGCCGCGACTTCGCCGGCGTGAAAGGCTCGCGGATTTACAACGGGCTGTTAGCCGACGGAGTTTCCTATCGATCGTATTGCTTTCGGAAGGGCTGAAACTCTAAGCGCTTGCAGCCAGCTTGGAGGATGCCTTCACTATCCCATGACCCGCCCCGACGGCCGCCAGCCCGACCAACTCCGCCCGATTTCCTTCGTCCCGAACGTGGCTCCCTACGCCACCGGCTCGGTGCTGGTGTCCTTCGGCGATACCCGCGTCATTTGCTCCGCCACCATCGAGGAGGACGTGCCGCGCTGGATGCGCGCCCAGCGCGTCGAAGGCGGCTGGCTCACCGCGGAATATTCGATGCTGCCCTACTCGACCCTGGAGCGCAAACCGCGCGACATTTCCCGCGGCAAGCTCGACGGCCGCTCGTCGGAAATCCAGCGGCTCATCGGTCGCGCGCTGCGGGCGTGCATCGATCTGAAAAAAATCGGCCAGCGCACGGTGTGGATCGATTGCGACGTCCTGCAAGCCGACGGCGGCACCCGCACCGCCTCCATCACCGGTGGCTGCGTGGCGATGGCCATCGCCTTCAACAAGCTGTTCGCCGAGGGCAAGCTCAAGCATTTCCCGATCAAGAAGCTCGTCGCCGCCGTCTCCGCCGGCGTCTATCAGGGCGTGCCGGTCCTCGATTTGAACTACCCGGAAGACAAGGACGCGTCGGTCGATTTCAACGTGGTGATGACCGAAACTTCCGAGTTTGTGGAAGTGCAGGGCAGCGGCGAGGAAGCCGTGTTTTCCAGCGAGGAAATGACCGCCATGCTCGACCTCTCGCGCAAGGGAATTTCAGAAATCATCTCCCTGCAAAAAGCCGCGATTCTAACCGCCGACCGCGCCGGTCCGGTGGACCTCGCGTCGCTGGCAGCCGCGTTCGGAAGGTAGTCAGGGACTTCAGTCCGTTCTTCGACTTCAAGACCGGACTAAAGTCCACGACTACATTTCCCTTGGCGACCTCCGCCCGCAGGACTAAAAAAACGCACCATGACCCGTACTTCCATCGAACTCGCCGCGAAGATTTACATCGTCGTGCTGTCCTTAGTCTTCATCTACACCGTGACCAAGGTCCTGGCGCAGTTCGGCTGGATGTGAAATAACGAGCGTGGGACTTCGGCCCACGAAGCCGATGCGCCGTGAAATTTCGGCGCAAACCATTGCCCTTTCGCTTTCCATCGTCCGGGTGGGCCGAAGTCCCACCCCCCTTAATCATATTTCCACTCCACGGCGACCTCGGCGATCCGGCCGCTTTTGTCGTCGTATTTGAGCAGTCCGTGAGCGAGCGCGTATTCGTGGACGCACTTGGTGACCTTCACGTCGAACGCGCAATACTCCGCGATTTTGCGAAGCGGTGCGAACTCTCCGGATTTTTTGTGCTCCTGCCACCAGCGCAGCGCGTCCAGTCCGTCGGCAGTCTTGCCGGTGCCCAGCGAGGCGGAGGCCACGGAGTCCAGCTTGAGCCGGAACCCAACCGTTTTCTCCAGCTCCAACATCATGTCGAGATTGATCGTCTGCTCGCCGAGCGTGTGGAAAACGTAGGGCTGGAGCACCGGGTAATCGAACTGCAGGTGATTCCACCCGACCACCAGATCCGCCCTCACGAGTTCCTCGCCGAGCTTCTCCATCTCGTTTTCCGCATAAATCTCGTAAGTCCCGCGCGCCGTGCTGTAGGTCACCCCCACCGAGACACCCATCTTGGACTTGTGAGAGAATCCCCCGACATCCCCGAAGCTGCGCTGCGTCTCCAAATCGAAGTAAACGATGTTTTTCCCGGCCACGCCTGGGTGTAACGGCCAAGCCGCCCGCCCGGCAAGTGCGGAGAGCGGAGAGAGCGCACGAGATGTCCGCTCCTCTCGCTATATCGCCGCGATGGATTCGAGGTGGAGGATGGGGGTTCTCGCCTCGTTGGATTTTTCCAGATCGAGGGCTAGGTGGAGGGACCAGTCGTTGAGGTCGTCGGGGTCGATGAGGGTTTGGTGGAGGGTGAGGCCGTCTTCGGAGAGGTGGGTGTGGCGGGCGTTGCGGGCTTCGGGATCGAGGCGGATCTGGTGGCGGGCGGCGTGGTAGGTGTTGAGCTGTTGGAGAAGGCGCTCGTTGGACCAGAGCTTGCCGTCGCTGTCGTGATGGGCGATGAGGCTGAGGGCGGCCTCGGTGTCGTAGCGGGAGAGCGCGGTGACGAGGGTGAGGACGTGGCTGCGGAGGTGGCGGGTGAAGGCCTGCTTGTCCTTGGTGTAGGGGATTTTGGATTTGTAATTCTGGATTGCCGATTGGGGATCTGGATGAATTCGCGGAGACGGGTCGTCTCCGCCACGCAGGCCTTGCCATTCGTCTAGCAGGCTGGAGTCGGTGTGGCGGACGATGAGTTCCAGGAAAGACTCGGCTTCGTGGAGGTGCTCGGTTTTCGCGGTGTCGGGGACGGTTTGGGCGAGGACTTTGTAGACCTCGCCGAGGTGGCGGAGGAGGACGGCTTCGGCGCGCTCGAGTTTGTAGGTTTTGACGTAGTCTTCGAAGGACTGGTAGTTTTCGATCATCTCGCGGGCGACGGTCTTGGGTTTGACGTTTTCGCTGCCGAGGTAGGGGTGGCGGAGTTTGAAGGCGTTGAAGGTGGTGTAGATGAATTCGGCGCCGGGCTTGGGGTGTTCGACCTGGTCGAGCAGGGCGATGCGGTCGTCGAATTCCATGCCTTCGTCCTTGAGGCGGGCCATGAGTTCCGCCTTGAGGAGATCGACCTGTTTGCGGAGGACGATGTCGGGGTTTTCCAGGATGGACTCAATGAGGGAAACGACGTTGAAGGCGTAGTCTTCGGCTTCCTTGTCGAGCTGGGGGATGGCGTCTAGCAGGTAGAGACTGAGCGCGTGGTTGATGGAGAAATCTTCGGGGAGCGAGACATCGACGACGACTTTTTGCGGGCCGCTGCGTTTGGCGGGCGGGATGATGTGGAGGATTTTGGCACCGATGAGGCCGCGGAAGAGTTTGAAGGCGTGCTTCTTCAGGGCTTTCTTTTTTGAAGGCAGCTCATGGCTGTCGTCGATGATCTTTTTCAACGCGGCGCAGCCGTCTTCGGTGGTGCGGGAGAGGACGTTGAGCAGAGTGTGATGATAGACGGAGAAGCTGGAGACGAGGGGTTCGGGCGGGGCGGTCTGGAGTTTGGCGTAGGTTTGTTCGTCCCAGTGGACGAAGCCTTTTTCCGGCGGCTTGCGTTTTTCGAACGACTTCTTTTTGTTAGCAGTGGCCTTGGCCGCGAGGCGGATGTTTTCGATGATGTGCTCGGGGGCTTGGGCGACGACGTAGCCGACGGTGTCGAAACCACGGCGTCCAGCGCGACCAACGATTTGGCGGAAGTCGCGGACGGCGAGGATCTTGGTGCCGCGACCGTCGTATTTGCAGAGGCCGGTGAGCATGACGGTGCGGATCGGGACGTTCACACCGACGCCGAGGGTGTCAGTGCCGCAGACGACTTTGAGCAGGCCGCGAGCGGTGAGTTTTTCCACTAACAAGCGGTATTTTGGCAGCAGGCCGGCGTGGTGAATACCGACACCGTGGCGGAGGATTTTCGAGAGTTCACGGCCGTAGGGTGAGCGGAAATCGGCGTCGTCGAGGGCGCGGGCGATGGCAGTTTTTTCCTCCTTGGTGCAGAAGTTGGTGGAGAGCAGGTCGCGGGCGGTGTCGGCGCAGGCGTTCTGGGTGAAATGGACGAGATAAACGGGCGAGCGGCCTTGTTCGTTGAGCTCGGCGACCTTTTCCTGGAGCTGGGTGGTGGAGTATTCGAATTCGAGTGGGACCGGGCGTTGGTCGGACTGGACGAGGGTGGTGGGTGCGCCTGTTAGTGTGGTGAGTTGTTTGGAGAAAAACGAGGAGTCGCCGAGAGTGGCAGACATGAGCAGGAAGCGGGCGCGCGGCAAGGTGAGTAGCGGGATTTGCCAAGCGGCGCCGCGTGAGTGGTCGGAGTAGTAGTGGAACTCGTCCATGATCACGTCGTCCACCGGGGCGTTCGCGCCGTCGCGGAGGGCGATGTTGGCGAGAATCTCGGCGGTGCAGCAGATGACCGGGGCGTCGTGGTTGACGGTGGCGTCGCCGGTGATCATGCCGACGTTTTCCGGGCCGAGAACGTGGCAGAGCGAGAGGAATTTCTCGTTGGCGAGCGCCTTGATCGGGACGGTGTAGTAGGAGCGGCGATTTTGGCAGAGGGATTTGAACTGGAGCGCAAGGGCGACCAGCGATTTTCCCGAGCCGGTGGGGGTGTTGAGGATGACGTTGTTGCCGGCGAAGAGTTCGAGGATGGCTTCCTCCTGGTGGTCGTAGGGCTCGGTGCCGGTGGCGGTGAGGTAGTCGAGGAAGGTGTTGAGGATGTCGTCCGGGGATGGGCTTTCGGGGAGGTTCTTGCGGTCGAGCGGGGCGGACATCTGGCGAACATTGAACATCGAACGTGAAACATTGAACATCGAAATAAGAGATGTCGTCCCCTCTTCACTTCAACGTTCGATGTTGGGCGTTCGATGTTCGATGTTCATCGAGAGTTTACCGCAAAGGCGCAAAGGGCGCGGAGGGGCAGGACATCTTCATTTCACGGTTGAACCACAGATGAACAAGATGCACGCAGATGGAAGAAGGGATGAAATCTGAATTTTTCGTTTCACACCGGTGGCTTCCCCAAGAAGCCGCTTCTTAATCCCTCTTATCTGCGTAAATCTCGTTCATCTGCGGTTGAAGAAATCCAAATGGAGATGCCCTGCGCGGTGGTGCGCAAAGTATCGTAGAAGGAGTGAAATGCAGGGGAGATTTTCTGTTTGCTCTCATACCCTAAAACGGTAACGTCGCTGGAGTGATTGAGGATTTCTCATGCAAAGAAACCGAAAAGATCTGGAACGGCGGTCGGTCGAAACGATTGCCGGGAGAAATTCAGGAGCGGGCCTGGAATGCTCCCCAAGAATTGATCCATCTGCTATGAGAGTTCTCAAGCGCGAGAAAGGCGCTGAAGAACCCCATGAAACGCAAGAGACACAAGCCTGAAGAAATCGTGAAGAAGCTGCGTGAAGCTGCGACCCTGTTAGCC
>JANMSI010000157.1:0-3013 GCA_031389115.1 Akkermansiaceae bacterium | reverse complement strand
ACGTCGAACATGATCGCCGTGGCCAGAGTCGAGTAGGCGTGGCCATCTTTCTCGACGAGGCCGAAGTGGAAATGATGATAGTTGTCGGCCTTCCAGCCACTGCCGACGGTCCGTTTCGTTTCATAGATCCCGTCGCGGTCTGTGTCTTGGAGTTTCGTTAGTTCGAGCCGCTGGGAGATGTACAATTCACCGGCAATGAATGCCATGCCGAGCGGCTCGGATAGACCGGAAGCGACCTCCCTGACCGTAATCGCTGCCGGATCTTCCCCGCCGACATTCGCCAGAGCCCAGATCTTTCCGTCGCCGCCGGGACCGAGGTCGGGGCTTTGGTCGGGCGCGAAAGTGGCAACGAACAAGCGCCCGTCCGGATGGAACGCCATCGCCGACACACTTGGCCGGAAATCCGGGGGCCGGACGGTGGCAACGGTCCACGACGGATGCACGCCCGCCAGTGGAGCGCCATTACCCGGGCGGATGGCACCGTCGGCGCGGGCGAGGCTTTTCTTCCCCGGCGCGACGACCCGCGTCGCGTTCGCATCCGTCAGAAACGCGGTCGCCGGGACCGTGGCGAAGGCAGTTGCACCCGGGGGCTTCCACTCCAGCAACAGGCGCTGCTCTTCGAGGTTATCGAAATAGCGCAGCTCGAAGGGATGCCGCCCCGCCTCAAGCGCCACCGAGCCGTCCTTCGCGGTGGCGGGATGAATCTCGTCATGCTCCACGACTGCCGATCCGGCGATTTCCAACCGCGATCCGTCATCCGAGGTCAGCCGGAACTCATAACTTCCCGCGGTGGGAATGACTAACTGCCCGTGGCATTCCACGATGAAAAAATCGGTCGCGCCGCCGAAGTCCGCCGCAGACGTGTAGTCGATCACGGCGCGGCGCTCGTCCAAATTCGGCGTTTGTCCATCCACGAGTGGATAGAGCCGGTCCATCGCCTCGCCGATTTCATACACGCGGAAGGTCAACCCTTGCTCCTGGTCCAGAGCAAGGGCGGGCGAAGCTAGCAGCATCGTCGCCGCCGCGAATGTGACCCAATCATATCTTGGAACCTCGATTGAAAATAGCCGTTGGATCATTCCTCCTCGATACGGATGAATTGCTTCACATCTTGGGTGAAATTCACCGTGACGGTCGTCTCAAGCATGCCCGCCGCACCGGGGATGCCGACTGCCAGCACCGTGGTCCAATTCTGCAAATCGGGCGAGGCGGTGATCCTGTAGTTTTTCGTGGGCACGGATTCCCAGGTGATCAGGAGTTGGTCCGTGGAGAAATTGAAGGAGTAACTTTTGATCGCGAAAGTGGAAGCCGCCACCGGCGTTCCACTGATGGCGAAGAAAGCCCTGTTGTGGCCGGCACCACCGGTGGATTCGAACTCCACGCGGTCAACCTGCTTGCCGGAGTAAGCGCTGAGATTGAAGTTCCACTGTTGGAGATTTACGCCGACTCCGTTGCCGTTGCCATTATTGCTGTCCACCCGGCCCAGACCGCTGGCTACCGCACCCACCGATGTGCCGCCATTGTTGAACCAGTCCGGCATCGCGTTGCCATCGAACGCTCCGCGGATGTCAAAGCGGCCCTCGATATTCGTTCCCGAACCCGTGTTGGTGCCGTCTGTGAAAAACACGACCGCGCTGAAATCCGACGAGCCGCCAGTTGAGACGCCAACGACAGACAGGCGGCTATACTCGATTTTCGCCGCCGGGGCAAAAGTCCAGGTCGCAAACTTGGGCAGTCCGTTTCCCTCGCCGACGATCAATGCATTGTTTTCCGTGTAGGGTGCGAGCGCGAAGGTCCCCCCGGCGAGATCCGTCAGGGTGCGGTTGACCGGCAAGCCGATTCCGTTCCCACCGTTAGGATCGGGGTCGAGGCCCTCTTCATACAACGCGGAGGCTTCATTGGTGAAGCTGCCATTGCCGCCGCCGGTCGCACCAATTTCATAAACGACATCGTAGTTGTAGCCAGTGACCGCAATGGGGTCGGCATGACTCAGACTGGAACCAGCGAGCGCGAGCGCCATGCCTAACACTGAAAATTTGTTCGATCGGGATTTCATGGATTGGAGTTTTTTCGGGTTGTATTTAATAACAGCAGAGGTGGTATCGATGGTTTGCGAGGGATGCAAAAGTTTCGTTGTTGAACACGTTTTGCAGAGTCCTCCTCCGACGGGTTCAACGCTTCTGTGAGAACAGCCAGTCCGCCAGTGCGGGTTCGGTCCAAGCTCGTTCGGAGCACGGGTCGTGATCGGCTCCGGGATATTCCCAGTAGCGGAAATCGCGGCTTCCGGCAGCTTCGAGCGCGGTGGCCATCGCGCGGGTGCGCTCGACGCGGATGACGGTGTCGGCGTCGCCGTGAAAGGCCCAGATCGGTAGCTTTTTCATCCTGCCCGCCTGTGCCGGATCGCCGCCGCCGCAGACCGGGATGGCGGCCGCGAAAAGGTCCGGCCGGCGCGCTAGCAGATCCCAAACTCCGAAGGCCCCCATGCTCTGACCGACGAGGTAGATGCGCCCGGAGTCGATCGGCAGGTCGCGCACCAGCCGCTCGACAAGCGCCAGCACGAGCCGCGCGTTGTCGCCGGGCTTTTCCGCCAAAGGGGTGATCGTGTTCCAATCGCCTTCCTCCCAATGGCGTCCGCCACTCCACGGCGCGACGACGTAGCAGGGGTGCGCCCGCCGGGCTTCCGGTTCCAGCCAGCGGCCGATGCTTTCGGGATTGCTGGTTAGTATATCCTCCATCCGTTGCTGCGCGCCCGCGTGGTGAAGCACGACGACCAGCGGCAGTCGCCCCGCTGGTGGCAGCGCGGCCGCTGCGGGACGATAGAGGTAGTAGGATAGCGCCAGCGCGGGCTCCTCCGGGAGTTTGGAAATCGCGAGTTCGTGAGGGCTGGTCGCGGGCCAACGGCGCAGGTCGGTCAGTTGGAATGCCCCCGATATTCGATCCAATCGTTATGAGAGTTCGGGTTGTTTGTTAGTTGGTTTGAGTTTCTTCCGGTAGATGCTGCCATGAGGCGGCT
>JANMSI010000143.1:0-71159 GCA_031389115.1 Akkermansiaceae bacterium | reverse complement strand
TCTAATCTCCAAATACGGGGGCACCGATGTTATGCTCGACGGAAAATAAGTCCTCATCATTAACGAATCCGACTTCATGGTAATCGTCGGCTGATAACAACGATCGGTCGGATCCGACCGATCAGCCCGATCCGTCAAATTCAATAACAAACCAACTTCTAACTAATAACTATCATGGCCAAACAACTCCAATTCGACGAAGCCGCCCGCCAGGCCCTCCTGCGCGGTGTGGAAAAACTCGCCCGCGCCGTCAAGGCAACCCTCGGACCAGCCGGTCGCAACGTCATCCTCGACAAGAAATTCGGTTCCCCGACCATCACCAAGGACGGTGTTTCGGTTGCCAAGGAAATCGAACTTGAGTGCCCTTATGAAAATATGGGTGCCCAACTGATCCGCGAGGTTTCCAGCCGCACTTCCGACATCGCCGGTGACGGAACTACGACCGCTACCGTACTTGCCGAAGCCATCTACAAGGAAGGCCTCCGCAACGTCACCGCCGGTGCCAACCCGATCTCGCTGCAACGCGGCATCATGAAGGCCACCGAAGCCATCGTCGCCCAGCTCAAGGTTCTTTCCAAGCCCGTCTCCGACGCCAAGGAAATCGCCCAGGTCGCTTCCATTTCCGCCAACTCGGATCAGGAAATCGGCGGCATCATCGCCGAAGCCATGGACAAGGTCGGCAAGGACGGAACCATCACCGTGGAAGAAGCCAAGGGCATCGAAACCACCCTCGAAGTCGTCGAAGGCATGCAGTTCGACAAAGGCTATCTCAGCCCTTACTTCGTCACCAACCCCGAGTCCATGGAAGCCTTCCTCGAGAACGCTTACATCCTCATCAACGAGAAGAAGATTTCGTCCCTCAAGGACATGCTTCCGCTCCTTGAAAAGGTTGCCAAGACCGGCCGCCCGCTCCTCATCATCGCCGAAGACGTCGAAGGTGAAGCCCTCGCGACCCTCGTCGTCAACAAGCTCCGCGGCATCCTCAACATCGCTGCCGTGAAGGCTCCTGGTTTCGGCGACCGCCGCAAGGCCATGCTCGAAGACCTCGCCGTCCTCACCGGTGGCCGCGTGATCACCGAAGACCTCGGCATCAAACTCGAAGGCGTGGAACTGACCGACCTCGGCGAAGCCAAGCGCATCACCATCACCAAGGAAAACACCACCATCGTTGAAGGTGGCGGCACATCCGAAGGCATCACCGGCCGCGTGAACCAAATCCGCCGCCAGATCGAAGACACCACCAGCGATTACGACCGCGAGAAGCTCCAGGAGCGCCTTGCCAAGCTCGCCGGCGGCGTCGCCGTCATCAACGTCGGTGCAGCCACCGAAACCGAGATGAAGGAAAAGAAAGCCCGCGTCGAAGACGCCCTCCACGCGACCCGTGCGGCCGTTGAAGAAGGCATCGTCGCCGGTGGTGGCACCGCCCTCATCCGCGCCCAGGCCGCCATCGGCGACCTCGGTCTTGAAGGCGACGAAAAGACCGGTGCGGCAATCATTGCCCGCGCCGTCGAATCACCACTGCGCCAGCTCGTTGCCAATGCAGGCCGCGAGTCCGCGATGATCGTCGACCAAGTCAAAAAGGGCAAAGGTGGTGATGGCTACAACGTTGCCACCGACAAGTTCGAAGACCTCATCGCCTCCGGTGTTGTCGATCCGACCAAGGTCACCCGCACCGCGCTTCAAAACGCGGCTTCCATCGCAGGACTCCTGCTCACCACCGAGTGCCTCATCACCGACCTCCCTGCGAAAGAAGCAGCGGGCGGCGGCGGTGGTCACGACCACGGCGGCGGAATGGGCGGAATGTGCGGCATGATGTAAATCGTGGCGGCGGTTTCCAACCGCCAAGCCTATCAATTAAGAAGCCGGACAGGGAAATCTGTCCGGCTTTTTTGCGCCATTGACAGATCCCCAACGTGGACACAATTTGTCCACGTGAAAACCGCCACGGTAAGAGATCTCCGCAACAACTTTTCAAAACTTGAAACCTGGCTCGGCGAGGGCGAGGAAATCCGCATCGAAAAACGGGGGAAACCCATTGGTTTTCTCTCAGCCACTCCCAAGTCTGCCAAGGTCGGTATTCAAAAACCGGATTGGGAAGCCCGACGGCAAGCAATCTGGGGCGACAGGGTTTTCTCCGAGGAGGAAGTCCGTGCGATGCGGGAAGCGGAACTTGAGGGTGACTTGGGATGAAGGTTTATCCTGACACTTCGTTCCTCTGCGCGATCTACCGGGAACAGGACAACTCGGGCCGGGCGGACGCTTTTAATGATCGACTCCTTGGGGGCTTGCCGGTTTCCAGTCTGCTTTTGCTGGAGTTCCGCCAGTCCATTCGCTTCCAAGCCCGCTTGTTTGAAAAGGACCGCACCAAGGGCTTTCCCAAAACCGAGGGCGCGGCCATGCTCCGCGCGTTGCAATCCGACTTGGCCGGCGGCGTCTTGGAAATGGTCGCTGCGGATTGGGCGGACGTGCATCGGATCGCGGAAGAGCTGAGCGGGAAATACACGGAATCCGGCGGCCACCGCCTTGCCGACATCCTGCATGTCGCCACCGCCGTTCACCTCGGGACGGAGCAATTCCTGACGTTCGATGCCAATCAGAAAAAGCTGGCCGAGGCTGAGGGCATGACGATTCCGCTCTGACTCCCCACGTTTTCAGGTGCTCGTCTCGCTGTCCGACTTGCGGCAATTCTGTAAAATATCCCGAACGGCGGCGGGATTCACCGGTTTGGTCAGGTGTTCGTCGAACCCGGCTTCCCGAGCCCTTTTCCGGTCGTCCTCGCTGCCCCAGCCGGTCAATGCCACCAGCAATGTCCCGCTCAATTCGACCTCTTGGCGGATGCGCTGGGCCACTTCGTAGCCATTCATGCCCGGAAGCCCGATATCGAGAAAAACGACGTCCGGGTGGAATTCCTGCGCTGCATCGAGCGCGTGGAGACCGGTGTGAACCGTGCGGGTTTCGTGGCCGGAAAGTTGCAGCAGCATCGCCAGGCTCTCGGCCCCATCCACATTGTCGTCCACGACGAGAACCCGGCGCGGCAGGGGGGGGGGCGCGCCGATTGCGGTGGTGACGGAAATTTCCGGCGGGTCTGCTGCGGTGAAATCCAGCGGCAGCCTGACGGTGAAAGTGCTGCCCAGACCCAGTCCCGGGCTGGTGGCGCTGACCGTTCCGCCGTGCATTTCGACGAGCCGCTTGACCAGCGACAGGCCGATCCCGAGGCCGCCCTGCGAGCGGTCCAGAGTCCGGCCGACCTGGGTGAACAGGTCGAAAATCTTGGAGAGCATTTCCGCCGGGATGCCCTCCCCGGAATCGGTGACCCGGACGACGACCATTTCCTCGTCACGGGCGGCGGCAAGCTCGATGCGGCCGCCATCGGGGGTGTATTTCGCAGCGTTGTTGATGAGATTGCCGAGCATTTGGGCGAGCCGGGTGAGGTCGGCGCGGATCGGCAGCGGTTCCTCGGGGAGCGAAACGCAGAGTTCGTGCCGGGCGGCTTCGATCAGCGGAAGACTCGTTTCCACAGCCATGTCGAAGACCATCCGGATGGTTGCCCGCTCCGGTCTCAGTTCCATCTGCCCGCGGCTCACGCGGGAGACATCCATTAAATCGTCCACGAGCCGGACCATGTGGCCGAGCTGTCGCTCCATCATTTCGCGGGCGATTCTGGCATCATCTCCGTTGCCCGCGATTTTGAGAATTTCCAGCCCGGTGCGGACGGGAGCGAGGGGGTTTCTGAGTTCGTGCGCGAGGGTGGCGAGAAATTCGTCCTTCCGTTTGTCCTGTTCGCGGAGGGAGTCGTAGAGGCGGGCATTTTCAATGCCGACCGATGCGGTCGCCGCAAGTTGGACGAGGACGGCCTCGTCCTCCGCGGTGAAGTCGCTGCCGTCCTTGTCCGAGAGCTGAATGAGCCCGAGGTTGCGCCCGCCGTGGCCGATCAGCGGGACGCCGAGCCAGCCACGGGTGGGCAGCGGAGCGGCCTCTCCCCCCTCGGCTCCATCCCACTCGGGGTGTTTTTCGACTTCCGCTTCGCTCAGCCGCAGCGGGCGGTTTGTCCGGCACACAAGGAGGGAAAGTCCGTCGGGCCGCACCTCGCGCCCGCGGTGTTCGGCATATTTGTCGGAGAGGGAAATGGCGCGGACCACTTGATCGCAATCTTCAACGCCGGTTAACGAAGCCACGGAAACGTGCGTTCCCAGAATGATCCGGGCCTTTTCCGAGAGGACGCGGGTGATGCTATCGACCGACAGGACGGCATTGATGGACCTCGAAGCCTCAGCCACCTGGGTGAGCAGGCTTGAGCGGTGGCGCTCGGTCTCCGCCGAGAGTGCCAGCCGTTCTTCGGACTGCTTTTGCTCGCTGATGTCCGTGTTCGTCCCGAACCAAAACAGGATTTCCCCGGCGGGCTCGCGGAAGGGATTGACCAGGGTGAGAAACGGACGAAACGCCCCGTCCGCGCCTCTAAGGGGAAACACCATGCTGAAGGGTTCGCCGGTCGCGATGGAATTTTGCCAGCGGGCGAGGACCAGCGGCAGCTCGGCCGGGTGGTGGACGCTCTGCCAGCCCCATCCTTCCATTTCTTCGGAAGTCTTGCCGGTGTAGTCGTACCAGCGGCTGTTGTACCAAAAAATGTGGCCGTCCGGTCGGGCCATCCACGCCAGGTTCGGGATGGTATCGGCGAGCAGGCGGAACCGTTCCTCGTTGGCCTTCAGCGCTTCCCCGGTCCGTTTGATATCGGTGACATCGCGCAGAAATCCAGTGAAGCTGGCGGGTTCTCCTGGATTGCGGGTCACGGTGAGTTCGCAGTCGAACCGCTCGCCGCTCTTCCGGATGGCTTCCAACTCAAGTCGCTGGTTGAGGATCCGCCCGTCGCCGCTGGCCAGGTAGCGGCGCATTCCGTCGCGGTGGCGTCCTCGATATTCGGGCGGGATGATGGTTTTTCCCAGCTCCCGGCCGAGGACTTCGGCTTTTTGAAATCCAAAGGTGCGCTCGGCCGCCGGGTTGAACTCGGTGATGCGGCCGTCCGCGTCCATGCCGATGATGCAATCCAAGGCGGTTTCGACCACCGCCCGATTTCGCGCCTCGCTGTGGCGGAGCGCTTCGCCGGCCCGGCGGCGCTCGGTCACATCCCGGTAGTAAACGGCGATTCCGCCGTCCGTTGACGGCGCGGCATCCATCTCGAACCATCGATCCCAAGGTTCGTAATAATTTTCGAAACTGACCGGCACCCGCTTGGCGGCGCAGCGCAGAAACTCGCGGTGGATGACAGTTCCGACGGCGGCGGGATAGACTTCCCAATGGTTTTTCCCAAGCACTTCCTCCCGTCGCTGGTCGTTAAGCTGCTCGGCGGCCGCGTTCATGTAGGTGATCCGCCAGTCGCGGTCCAAGAGGACGAACCCGTCGCTGATGCTTTCCAAGACATCCCTCACCCGCTCGTCGCCCCGGCGCAGAGCTTGCTCGCGGGCGACCTCGGCCTTGGCTTCCTCAGCCCTTTTTCGGTCGGTGATGTCGTGCATCGAGACGACCGCTCCAAGTGGGCGACCGTCCACGTCGTGAAGCGGCTGGCCGCTTGCGAGCAGAGTGCGAGGCTCGCCCTTCGCGGGGGCAATCATCATTTCGGCGTCCTTGACGAACTCGCCGGCGAGGGCGCGGAAAAGCGGAATCTGGTCCTTGGAAAGCCGGGTTTCCCCATCTTCGGTGAAGAGGTCATAGTGCTTTGCCCACTCCTCGGCGGGGATCGGCTCCTGGGGCAGACCATGAAGTTCCTTCGTCGCCCGGTTGAACAACGTGAGCACGCCGCGCTCGTCACAGGCCACCACGCCGTCCTCGATATTTTCCAGCACGGCTTCGAGGAAGGTCTTCTCCCGCTGGAGTTGAGCTGTGCTCTCCGTGATCCGAATCTCGAGTTCGTCGCGAGCCTGCTGAAGCTGCTTGTCCGCTTCCATGGCCCGCCGCTCAGCCCCGCGAAGTTCTTCCTTGCGGCGGTGGATCTCCACCAAGAAGCCGACTTTCGCCTTGAGGATCGCGGGGATGATCGGCTGGGTCAGGTGGTCAACCGCGCCGAGGGCGTAGGCTTCTTCCATGGCGCAATCGGATTCGCCTACGGCTGTCAGGAAAATAATGGGAGTGGCTTTCGATTGCGGGCGCGAGCGGATGAGCCTTGCCGTTTCGAAATCACCCACATCGAGCAGGATGGCGGCGAAGTCGGTCGCCAGGACATGCCGGAGCGCCGCCTCCCCGGAACTCGCGCGGACCAGGTTCTCGCCGAGAGGGCCCAACACCGCTTCGAGCGCGGCCAGGTTGTCGGGCTCGTCGTCCACCAGCAGGATGTTCACTTGGGAATCGGAGGTCATGCTTTCAAATTGAGTCCGAGTGCGAGGGCGGAGCGAATGAACCTTCCGACTTCCGGGTTGTCGATTTCATCTGGAAATATTTTTGGCATCCGGCGGCAAACCAGAGGCGCTTCCCGGCCCTTGCGCCGCAACGATGCCGGGCGAAGGATGGGGCGTGACGGACTGGGAAGAACGCTATCGTCTTGGAGAAACGCCGTGGGAAAAGGGGCAGGCCGCTCCGGCACTGATCGAACTGTTGGCCACGCTGGAGACGGAAGAGTGGGGCGCCGGGCCGATCCTGGTGCCGGGCTGCGGTTTCGGCCACGATGTCCGAGCGCTGGGGGTTTTGGCGGTCCCGGTGATCGGAGTGGACCTCGCGCCTTCCGCAGTGGAGCGGGCGGGCCAATTTCCGCAAGCGGGAGAGGAAACTTATGAACTCGGCGATTTCCTGAATCCGGCGTGGCGGGCAGGGCGGGAGTTCTCGGCGGTGTGGGAGCACACTTGTTTCTGTGCGATCGATCCCAGCGACCGAGGTCGCTACGCCGAGGCGGTTGCGGGTTGTTTGGTGGCGGGCGGATTGCTGGCGGGAGTGTTTTTCTTAAATCCCAATGATCCGGGCGAGGAAGCGAGCGGACCTCCGTTCGGCGTGACGATCGGGGAACTCGACGACTGGTTTTCCCCGTGGTTCGAGCGGGTGGACGGCTGGGTGCCGCACAGCGCATTCCCCGGTCGTGAGGAACGGGAATGGGTGGGACTATTTCGAAAGCGGGCGAAGGCATGAGTTGCGAGTCAGGCAGGATGTCATTAGCGTGTCGCTCAACCAAACCATGAAGTTTCCGATCCTTTTTCCTCTGCTAGGACTGCTGGCGTCCGGCGCGATGGCCCACGGTGGCCGTCTGCCGGTAAACGATTTAAAAGCGCCAGAAACCCGAAAGGACTTGGAAAGCCTGCAAAATGCCGTCGCGGACGCGCTGCCCAAGGCGCGGGCGGCGACGGTCTGCATCGAGATCAAGGAAGGCTCGGGCAGCGGGGTGATCGTCTCCCCGGACGGTTTGATTCTAACGGCGGCCCACGTCGCGACGGGCGTGAAGAAAAAAGTCACGGTGATCTTGGAGGACGGCACGCGGCTGAAGGCGGAGACGCTCGGACTCGTCGCGGACAACGACGCGGCGATGCTCCGGATCACGGAGAAGGGGATTTATCCCTTCGTGGAAATGGACCGCGACGAGACGACGCGGCTGGGCGACTGGGTCTTCTCGCTGGGCCACTCGGGCGGCTTCGACAAGGACCGCGGCTCGGTGGTGCGGCTCGGGCGGCTGGTGCGGATCGCGAACTCGACATTTCAATCCGACTGCATGCTGATCGGCGGCGATTCGGGCGGCCCGTTGTTCGATCTGACGGGGAAACTGGTGGGCATTCACTCGCGGGTCGGGCAGCAAATGCAGGTCAACATGCACGTGCCAATGGCGGAATTCATCGCGAACTGGGACGGGATGCTGAAGGCGGATTTCATCGGCGAGGGGCCGTACGCGCAATTGCCGGAAAAAGGGAATGGATTCCTCGGCCTGGCCACCGAGGCCCGTCCTGCGGGTGGTCTGCAAGTGACCAAGGTGGGCAACAAAAGCCCTGCTCTGGACGCCGGGATCAAGGAGGGTGACGTTTTGCTAAAACTGAATGGCGTTGTTTTGGAAAATCGTGAGCAAATGCAGGATCTGCTCAAGGAGATGTCCGCAGGCGACGAGGTGACTCTGGATACGGAACGTGATGGAAAACCGAAAATTTTTACCTTCGAACTTGGTGAACGCTAACTGGTTTCTGGCAATTGCCGTCGCGGGCCTGGCGCTCCCTGTGAACGCACAGCAGAGCCTCGATTCCGCCTACCGCACGACGGGAACGGCGGTGATGGCGGCGTTCGAAGCGCAGCGCCAGGTTTTGCAAACCTCGAGCGCGGTGATCTTGGAAGGGCGCAGGGAAATCGCCTACGGCATCGTGATTTCACCCGAGGGCCACCTGCTCACCAAGGCGAGCGAAGTGGTCAATGTCGCGGGCTTGGCGGTGACCGTGGACCAAACGAACTACAAAGACGTGAAGGTCCTGATGGTTGACCCAACGTGGGATGTGGCGCTGCTGAAAATCGAGGCGAGCGGTTTGGTGCCAGTGGTTTACGCGCCGACCAGTGCAGTACCGCAAGGGAGTTGGCTGGCGGCCAACGGCGCGACTTCCCGCACGTCGCGACGGTTGCTGGCCGGAATCGTGAGCGCGAAGACCCGCGAAATTCCGGCGTCCGGTGGTGCCGCGCTCGGAGTGATTCTGAACGCGAAATCAAAGCTGCTGGAAGTGGACGCGGTGAACGAAAAAAGCGGCGCGAAGGAAGCCGGCCTGCAAAAAGGCGATGTGATTTTATCCCTGGAAGGCAAGAAGCTGAAGAAGCTCGAGGAAATCGCGGAGATCCTCAAAGAGCGCAAGGCGGGCAGCACCGTGAAGCTCACCTACCGGCGCAACGGGGAGGAATTCACCGTGGACGTCCGGCTGGCGGCCCGCGGCGAGATGTTCACGGACCAGATGAATCGCAACGACCAGATGAGCGGACGGTTTTCACCACGTCGCAGCGGATTTCCGCGGGTGATGCAGCACGACATCCTGGGCAGCCGCGAAGTGGTGGGCGGTCCGTTGCTGGATCTCGACGGGCGCTGCATCGGGATGAATATCGCCCGGGCAAACCGCGCCGAGAGCTTCGCAATCCCGGTGGAGGATCTCAAGGAAGTGGCCGCTCGCCTGATGAAACAGGCGGGCAAATAGTCAGCGGCGCGCTTCGCGGTGGCGTTTGAATATCGCCAGTGTCCGTTCGCGCTCCGTCTTGTGGTCCAGACAAGGGAGCGGATAATCCGCCGCAAGCGGACGGCCGTCTTTCGGCGCTTCGACGAAAAGCGACGGGTGGACGGCCGCGAGTTCCGGCACCCACTTCTTAATGTATTGCCCGTCGGGATCGTATCTGGCGGTTTGCGACCACGGGTTTTGGATCCGGAAATAGGGTGCTGCGTCCGCTCCGGTGCCCGCAGACCACTGCCAGCCGCCGTTGTTCGAGGCGATTTCGCCATCGACGAGATTTTGCATGAACCAGGACTCACCCGGTTTCCAGTCGATGTGCAGATCCTTGGTCAGGAACATGGCGGTGATCATGCGGAGGCGGTTGTGCATGAATCCTGTGGCCTTGAGCTCGCGCATTCCGGCATCGACGATGGGGAAACCGGTGCGGCCGTCCTTCCAAGCCTCGAACCGTTCGCCCGGCTCGTCCCATGGCAGACCGCGCCAGTCGGCGTTGAATTCCTCGCCGAGCACGCTCGGGAAATGATGGAGGATTGCGAAATAGAATTCCCGCCAGGCCAACTCCTTGATGAAGGTATCTATCCCGACCTTCCCCGCCAGATCGGCGCCATGGCGGGCTTTCATCGCCTCCGCATACACCGTGCGGATTGAGACAAGACCAAATCGCAAGTCTTGGGAGATGCGCGAGGTGCCGTCCACCGCAGGGAAATTCCGCTTGGTGGCATAATTTGCGATCGTTCCCGAGATGGCGTTCTTGAGCCGTTTCCGGGCTGCCCCCTCGCCCGGTTCCAGAATCCGGGTGGCGGGAATTTCCCAACCCCAGAGCTGAACGGTGGGCAGCGGCAGGGAACTCAGATGGGCTGGGGTTCGCAAAACCAGCGGCTTTGCGCTCGGTGATGGTTTCGGCCGATCCAGCCAGTTGCGGCTGTAGGGTGTGAAGACTCGATAGGGAAGGCCGCTCTGGGTCAGGATCTCGCCGGGATCGTGCAGGGAAACATCCGGGTGGGCGTGGCACTCGATGCCAAGCTCAGCGCAGAGGGCGGCTACCGCCTTCTCAACCGTTTTTCCGAAGGGATCCGGGTCGGTATTGAAATGGATGGCACGCGCTCCGCATTCGGCGGCAAGTTTTCGCAGTTCGGTGACTGCCAGCCCCTGGCGCACGATCAGCCTTCCATGGATCGCCGCGAGGTTTTCCGCCAAGCATGCCAACGAGCCACAAAGGAAATGCTGGCGATTGGGTCCGGTCCACGAATGACGACCGTTCCAATCACTCAGGATATAAACTGGGACAACTGGAACTCCGAGTTCCGCCGCGCTGCAGAGCGCCGTATTGTCCGCGATTCGCAGATCGCGGCGGAACCAGTGGATGATGGAAGAGTTTTCGTCCGGCATCACCGAACGTGTCGCGCGGGAGGTTCCGCGCAACTAGTGAACCTTCCAGAATTCTTCAGAACGCCTCGGCAAGCATCTTCTCGGCCTTCTTGATAGTGGCGGGAGCCAGCTTGCCATCGACGCGCTTGGAGCCCTCGATCACAGCTTTCACTTCGACGAGGACTTTTTCAGCGGCTGCCAGCGACTTTTTTCCACCACCGAATTTCTTGTCAGGAAAATACTTGGTGAAGGTGGTGCCAGCGCGGCTGATGCATAAGCGCCATCCTTCGAAGGCGGCGCTTTCGTAAGTGAATCGGGTCAGGTTTCTTTTTGATTTCATATTGATATGGTGGATTGCTCGGGAAACATGGCTGCCTTCTGATAGAAATCTAGCCAATTCTTCAAAAATAGTGCCGAAATGGTAACTTTCTGCCGGAAATGCCGGAAAAAAATGCTTTGCAAGCCCACCAGCCCGACATTTATTCGCCCCCCCGCGGGCAATCGCATCATGCCGTCGGTCCTCTCGGACGCTTTTTAACAGAAGCTTCCGGCCCGCAAGAGGGTAACCCGGCAACCAAAAAATAACATGTCAGCAGTCAAACTCGCTCGTTTCGAGCTCCCTAACCGCCTTGTCCGCAACGAGGACACCGCCACCGAGACCTACGCCCAATTCACCGCCGAGCCATTCGAGCGCGGATACGGCCACACCATCGGCAACTCGCTCCGCCGCGTGCTCCTCTCCTCGTTAGAAGGCGCGTCCATCACTTCGGTCCGCATCGCCGGCGTGCAGCATGAATTCTCCAGCCTTCCCGGCGTGGTGGAAGATGTCACCGACATCGTGCTCAACCTCAAGAAGGTGAAATTCAGCCACAACGAGAAGGATCCGCGCATCCTCACCATCAAAGTGGAGAAAGAAGGCGTCGTCACCGCCGGCGACATCATGGCGGATCACATCTACGACATCGTCAACAAGGACCAGGTCATCTGCACCCTCGACAAGAAGGTGAAGTTCGACTGCGAATTCGAAGTCCGCGTCGGACGTGGGTTCTCCACCGGCGACGAAAACAAGCGCAAGGACCAACCGATCGGCGTCATCGCCATCGACTCGATTTTCTCGCCGGTCACCCGCGTGAAATACTCGGTGGAAACCACCCGCGTCGGTCAAATGACCGATTTCGACAAATTGATTCTTGATATCTGGACCGACGGCCGCATTACCCCCCAAGACGCGCTGCTCCAAGCCTCCGCCATCCTCCGTCACCACCTCGATGTCTTCGTCAACTACGACGAAAACGCCGTGGACTTCGAAGAAGCGCCGGCCGAGTCCAGCGAGGAGAACGCCGCTTTGAAAAAGCTTCTCAACATGTCGGTCAACGAAATCGAACTCTCGGTGCGTGCCGCCAACTGTCTCAACAACGCGAACATCACCTCGGTGGGCCAGCTCGCGATGAAGTCCGAGGCGGAAATGCTCAAATACCGCAACTTCGGCAAGAAGTCCCTCAACGAAATCAAGGACAAGCTCGTCGAGCTCGGCCTCGGCCTCGGGATGTCCTTCGAATCCTCGTTGCTCTCCGGACCAGCCGCCGCCTCACGCGGCCCGCGCCTCGGTGCGGAAGATGAAGCGCCAGTCGGCCTTGCCGATCTGATCGCCCAGAACCTCGACGACTAACACATTTACCTAGAAACGGAAGCAACCGATGAGACATCGCAGCAAAACAGTTAAGCTCAAACGCAACGCCTCGCAACGGCGGGCCCTGCTCGCCAATTTGGCCTGCAACCTGATCGAGCACGGCCGCATCAAGACCACGTTCGGCAAGGCCAAGGCCCTCCGCCCGGTGGCGGAAAAGTTGATCACCCTCGCCAAGCGCGACGATCTTCATTCCCGCCGCCTCGCGATCGCCTTCCTCCGCCAGAAGGAAACCGTCCAGAAACTTTTCTCCGAAACGGCTCCCGCTTCGAAGGATCGCCAGGGCGGCTACTGCCGCATCACCAAGCTCGGCGCCCGCATGAGCGACTCCGCACCGATGGCGATCATCGAGTGGGTTGACCGCGTCGCCGCCGCCGATGAGGCACCGGTCGAAGAAGTGTCCGCCAAGGAGGAAACTCCCGCTCCGAAGAAGGTCGCAAAGAAAAAGGCGGCTAACGAAGTCGTCGAAGTCGCCGGAGAGTAATCTTAGCGGAATGATTTTGAAGGCCGCCCGCGCTCACCCGCGGGCGGCTTTTTTGTTCCATCGGATCCGACCGATCCGGCTGATAATTTCTCGCTGCTTCGCCGCTCCCCCGCTAAACCCCCGCCATGAGCGATTCCATTTCAGAACTCACCGCACAGATCCAGACCTTCGTGGATGCTCGCGATTGGCGGAGATATCACAACGCCAAAGATCTCGCCGTGGCCATCGCTGCCGAAGCCGGCGAGCTCATGCAGCATTTCGTGTGGCAGCAGGAGGAGCAGATCGAGAATCGGCTCGAAGCGCATCGTGAGGAAATCGCCTCCGAGATCGCGGATGTCGCGATTCTGCTGTTCGAGTTCGCCGACAACCTCGGCATGAATCTCGGCGAGGTCATGCAGGCGAAAATTGCCCGCAACGACGTCCGCTATCCGGTGGAGAAATCTCGTGGCAACAACTTGAAATACTCGGAACTGTGAGCGATGAAGCCCCACGCCCGCCGCGGCGGAAGCGCTACAGCGGGAAGAATCCCCGACGCTTCGAGGATAAATACAAGGAGCACGATCCCGCCCGCTACGGCGAGACCGTCGCCAAGGTGATCGCTTCCGGCAAGACCCCGGCGGGCACGCATATCCCGATCATGGTGGATGAATGCTTGGAGGCGCTGAAACTCCAGCCCGGAATGACCGGCGTGGATGCCACTCTCGGTTATGGCGGCCATGCAGTTAGAATCTTGGAGAAAATTTCGCCGGTAGGAAAACTCATCGGCCTCGACGTGGATCCGCTGGAGCTGCCGAGATCCGAAGCCCGCCTGCGCGGCCTGGGCTACGGTGCGAATCGGTTCGTCGCCGTGCGCTCCAACTACGCCGGCATCGCTCGAGCGCTAACGGATCAGAGCCTGGACGCGGTGGACTTTGTGTTCGCCGATCTTGGCTGTTCGTCGATGCAGTTCGACGATCCCGCGCGCGGCTTCAGTTTCAAAGCTATCGGCCCGCTCGACATGCGGATGAACCCCGGACGCGGTCTATCAGCCGCCGACTGGTTGGCCAAGGTCAGCGCGGAAAAACTGGAGGCGGCCCTTCATGGAAATGCCGACGAACCGCGCGCCCAGTCCATCGCATTGGCACTGGCGGGTAACCGTTTTTCCACGACCCTCGCGCTCGCCCAAGCCGTCCGCGAGTCCGTCCGCGTGAGCGACGAGGACGAACGGGAACTTACCGTGCGGCGGGTTTTTCAGGCAGTTAGAATCGCGGTGAATGAGGAGTTCACCGCGTTGGACAGCTTTTTGAAAAGCCTGCCCAACTGCCTGAAATCCGGTGGCCGTGCCGCCATCCTAACATTTCATTCGGGCGAGGACCGGCGCGTGAAGCAATTCATGAAAGTCGGCGTTCGCGATGGCCTTTACTCCGAGATGAGCGAGGGCACCGTCACTGCGAGCCCCGGGGAGCGGCGTTTGAATCCCCGGAGCACCGCCGCCAAGCTGCGCTGGGTCATTCGCGCCTGATGGACGGGTTTCACGACCCCTCTTAAAACCGGAAGCAGCGCTGCGCATTCTCGCGGGTGATCCGCGCGAGCTTTTCAGCGGACATGCCGAGCGCAATGGCAAGCGCTTCCCCGATCAAAGGCAGATTGGCCGGGTGATTGTGATCTTCCAGCAGCGGATGGTTGGTGAATTCCTCTGGCGGAAGCATGTCCGGCGCGTCGGTTTCCAACAGAATCCGGTCGGGCGGGAGTCGCCGGAAAACTTCGAGCAGAGCGGATTTCCGCAGGTGGAGAAAGTGGCCGGAGAACGAAAAATAACTACCTAACGGAATCAGCCGCCGCGCGGTTTCGATGGAGCCGCTGTAAGAATGCATGAGAAATCGACTGGACGGCGGTGCTTCGGAAAATGCTTCGAACAGCGCGCCCCACGCCTTGAGGCAATGAATGGTGACCGGGCGATCCATCTCGCGCGCGAGACGGAGCTGGTCGATGAAGACCGCACGCTGAACTTCCAGCGGCAGATGATCGATCCATTGATCGAGACCGCACTCGCCGATAGAAGCTTGCGGGTAGGTTTCTAACACCGACCGGAGTTTTTCCTGCCAGCCCGGACTTGCCGTGTGGGCGTGCCACGGATGAATGCCGAAGGCTGGGAGAATGAAATCCGGATCGTTTTTCGCTAACTGATAGACAGCCTCCCAATCCGCCTCGCGGGTCGAGTTGACGACGCAACGGGCGACGCCGCCTTGTTTCATCGCCGCGATGACCGGATCGGGTTCGCCCAAGCGAGGATCTTGGAGATGGTTGTGTGAATCGGTCCAGCGATGCATGGGAAGTTGGATGAAATCCATGGACTGCGGCAGCCTGCTGCCGCTTTTCCGAAGCCAGCCTGCTGGCGAGGGGCGGGTCGCTGCAGGCTGCGGACCCAGAGCGGCAGCAGGCTGCCGCAGTCCATGGGCAGAATCTAACGCACGCCGCGCGGGCCGGCCTTGGTCGGCGAATCGAATGTGACATCCGTGATCGAGACTCGCCTCCCGCCGTTGTTAGGATCGCAGGTGGCGACCTGCATTTTGCGCAGCGTCCAGACGTTGTCGGCGACTTTCATGATGTCCTCCACTTGGAATTCCTTCACCAGCCCGCCGTGTCTATCGTGGCCGCGGATGCGCATGAAGGCGCCGAACTTGGTGTGGATCCAGACGTAAACGACATCGTATTTCCCTGCCGAGCCTTTGGGTTTATCGACCCGCAATTTATAGCAGGGTTGGCCGCCGACTTCTTCCTCCGCCTCCAGTTTCGGATTCGGCCAATAGAAAAACCGCAGCGCGAGATCCTCATAAGTGAGATCAGTCCCGGCGATCGGCTCGACAATTTTTCCCGCCGGAAATTCCAGGGTCTTGCCGTTGATGATTTCGAAGAGATTGAAGTTTTCGTCGCCGATCCGCATGTGGAAGATCCGCAGCGGCTTCTTGGCTTCGGTGAACTGGAACTGGATGTCCTTGCCCTTGAGGAACAGCGTGATTGGGGTGTTAGAGTTGCCCTTGCGGAGGTTCCCGTTGAGGCCGGCGTCGAGCTGGGTGAGGGTCGCCGAGATGCGGGCTCCTTCGAGGATCTTGCGGGCGTCCGGCTGCTGCGCGGAGGCCTCGCCGATCAGGGCGGCGGCCACGGCGGCGAAAATTGATTTGAAATACATCGGCGTGAGGATGGGAAAATCGGCCGCTTCGACAAGCCTTGCCACGGATTCCTTCAAAAATTCCTCCGCGCAGCCGGTGAATTTTTAAAATCCACCGGTTTGGGGCTTGCTGATCCGTGGGCGGACGAATTGGATGGCCGGAACGCAAAAGCCGTCCCGAATCCCCCATGAGTCTCCGCAAGCAGCTATCAGATATCCTCCCAACCTTACTTCCGGGAAATCCCGTTGATTCGATCAAAGGAACGGAATTAATCCGGCTGACACGGTTGCAACTCTCCGGAAATTACTCCGACGCGTCGCTCCGTTATCATTTCTCCATCATGTCGTGCGATCCTGCCTCGCCGATCGCGAAAGTGGAGAAGGGCCAGGGTTACTATCGGCGCAGCGCGCCGCTGCCCGCGTTGTCCGGAGCCCAAGAATTGTTAGCTCTTACCCAGGGCCGGCTGGACGATCTAACCACTGGCGACTCTGACGTGGTGGACACCGCGATGATGCGGATCCGCAAGTTCCGCGCGGTGGTCACCCGCTATTTTGAAATCAACGGCCGTTTCCCGTTCGCCTTTCGTCAGGCGTTCGCCAAAGACGCGCCCCTGAGCAACTTGTGGAAATTTCCTGAACTCGTGCTCGTGGACTGGGAAACCGGCGGCTCGCCCGATGAGGAAATGTCACTCGATAAAACGATGCTGGCCTTCAAGCAGCGGCTGGGCATTCCCCCCTTCCGGCTGCACGCGGCGCGCCTCCGGATCCAGCCATCGCTGCAAACGTATCGCGAGGACTTTTTCCAAACGCTGGCCGTGTCAATGTGGGCGCAGGGCGGAAAGCTGATTTACGCCGCGCCCATCGAGGACGAGGCGCTCGCCGACAGCCTCCGCCAACTCAGTGCGACTTTCGGGCTGGGTGTGACGTCGTTCGGTCTAACGGCGGAGGCCCTGGACGATCTGCCGGGACCGGCGAACATTCTCAACGCTCATCCTCGCGAGACCGAGGCGATCATGGCCAAGCTCGATATCAATCGCTTCGCCGTGCCGCGATCCCGCCCGCACCTCGACTGGGCGGCGCTGAACTCGATGCGCAACGAATCCGAAGAGGCCGAAAAACTCGTGCAATGGCTCACCCGCTGCATCGACGAGCGCCGGGCTGAAGCATTCAAAGACGATTGATTCAAGGATCTAGCCGCAAGGATCACAAAGAGCGCAACGGTAGATTTCCAGAGTTCAATTTCCTTCTTTGCGCTTCCATGCGGTCTCTGTGGTTAAAATTTCCTGACAGCGCATGAGTTGGACGTTTCAAAGCGCGGCCGTCGTCGGCTCGGGAGCCATCGGCTTGTATTTCGGTGGCCGTCTGGCGGCGGCAGGTGAGGATGTTAGGTTTTTGCTCCGCTCGGACTTCGATGCGATTTCCCGGGGCGGATTGCAGGTCGAAAGCGTGGATGGAGACTTCGTATTGCCGCAGTTAGAGGCCTGTCGGACAGCCGAAGAAATCGGGCCCGTGGATCTCGTGATCGTGGCGTGGAAGGCGACGGCAAACCATCTGCTAGGGAAAGTTTTGCCACCGCTATTGCATCCGCACACCCAAGTGCTGACGCTGCAGAACGGTCTGGGAAATTGCGAGAGCCTCGCGGAAATCGTCGGTCCGGGACGGGTGCTGGGCGGTCTTTGTTTCGTCTGCATCAACCGCATTTCGCCCGGTCTCGTCAGTCACTCGGCCGGCGGGAGGATGACGCTCGGCGAGTGGCGGCCCGATGGAACCGGCCGGGTTGTCGAGCTGGAAAGACGCTTCAAGGCGACCGGAATCAAAGCGGTCGCCGTGGCCGATCTGGAAAAATCGCAATGGGAAAAGCTCGTTTGGAACATCCCGTTCAACGGCCTATCAGTCGCGGAAGGCGGCGTGACCACCGATGCCTTGCTGTCTTCGCCGGACACTGAAAACGAACTGCGAGTGCTGATGGCCGAAGTCATCGCGGCGGCACGAGCGCTGGGGCACGATTTATCCGACGATCTAATCGATTTCAACATCGAGCGCACCCGGGCGATGGGCCCTTATCGCACGTCGAGCATGATCGATTTCGTTGCAGGCCGCGAAGTGGAAGTCGCGCCGATCTGGGAGGAGCCACTGCGCCGCGCGCACGAAGCCGGAGTCGCGATGCCCCGCACGACGGACCTGCTGCGGAGGATCCGCCAGCGGCTGGCGTGAATCATTCCGAGGATTGAAAATTCGCGTTGATTCTCCACCCCATCGCCCGTGACAGTCGCCGGGCCATGCTCGATATCCGCATCATCCGCGAAACCCCCGCCGCTGTTCAAGACCGCCTCAAAGTCCGGGGCGGCGAGCATTGGAAACTCGTTGACGCCGTGCTTGCCTGCGACGAATCCCGCCGCGCGGCAGAAACTTCCAAGCAACAACTTCAAGCCTTGCGGAAAACCATTTCCAAGCAAATCGGCATGCTCAGGGCCAAGGGCGAGGACACGCCCGCCATCGAGGCCGAAGTCCGCAGCATCAACGAGCAGATCGCCGCGCTCGACGTGAAGGCGGAGGACGCTGCGGCCGAGCAAAATGAATTGCTGCTCAACATTCCGAATCTTCCCCATGACGCCTGTCCGATCGGTAGCGATGAAACCGCCAATCCCGTCGTCCGCGAGTGGGGCGCCAAGCCCGAACTAGCCGATCCCAAGGACCACGTCGAACTCGCCCTCAAGCACGGCTTGATCAACTGGGACGACGGCATCCGCACCGCCGGCTCCGGCTTCGTCGTCTATCGGGGAAAAGGCGCGAAGCTCGAACGCGCGCTGATCAATTTCCTGCTAGATACGCAAACCGCCAACGGCTACGAGGAGGTCAACGTCCCGCACCTCGTCAAGCGCGAGTGCATGGAAGGCACCGGCCAGCTCCCGAAATTCGAGGACGACATGTATGGCACGGACGCCGACGAAGCCGGCATCAACAGCCTCTTCCTCGCGCCGACCGCCGAGGTCCCTGTCACCAACCTCTACCGCGACACGTTGTTAGCTGAGTCCGAACTGCCGGTGAAAATGGTCGCCTACACCCCGTGTTTCCGCCGCGAGGCTGGGTCCGCCGGGCGCGATAACAAAGGCATCATCCGCATGCATCAGTTCGACAAGGTTGAGCTCGTCCAGATCGTCCACCCGGACCAAGGTTTCGAAGTCCTGGAGCAATTAACCGCTCACGCCGAATCGATCCTGCAAAATCTCGGTCTGCACTATCGCACCATCGAGCTCTGCACCGGCGACCTCGGAGCGAACTCCGCCAAGACGTACGACATCGAAGTCTGGGCACCCGGCCACGGCAAATACCTCGAAGTCTCAAGCTGCTCGTGGTTCAGCGACTTCCAAGCGCGACGCATGAAACTCCGCTTCAAGGACGCCGAGGGCAAAAACCGTTTTCCCCACACCCTCAACGGCTCCGGCACCGCGCTGCCACGGCTTTACGTTGCGCTGCTAGAGCAATACCAGCAACCCGACGGCTCCATCCGTATTCCCGAGGCGCTCGTGCAGTATTTCGGCTCCGCCACGATCCAGTAACAAGAAACGACAGGAGTGGCGTTACGCCTTGTATAACAGGTTTTCTTGCGACCGATGAATCAACCTCCTGAACCGACACGTTTTCCTGCCTGGCTGCGAAGTCTGGGCTGGTTGTGTTTCGCCCTGTTGGCCTTGGCCACGCTCCTGTTAATGGCGCGGTCGCTGATGGAGAGTTCGCATCAAAAGGCACAGGTATTGGTGAAACCGGGAATGACGCTTCCAAAGAGTTCGTCGAAAAACGCGGTGGCGGCGTTATCAACACAAAATGAATCCGTTACTTCCCGTGGCATTCAGGTAGAGGAGCTTAGGTTGGTTGGGGTTTATATAGGTAAGGATCTGGCGGCGCGGGAGGAGCTTGAGAAGCAGGTTGAGGAGATCAGGAAATTTTGGATGAACTTACGCTTTGGCTGCCGGGTGGACGGATTGCTGAGTTTCCGCGCTGTGCTTGCCAAGATGGGCCTGACGGTGACGGAAACAATGACGGAGGCGGAAGCCGCCGCGGAATTTCTCAAACAGACGGAAAGGTTTTCTAGCGTTCTCGCGCAGTGGCGGGAGGCGGTTGGCAAGGGGCCGTGGGATCTCAGTTCGTTGGAAACAAAGGACTCCTACGAGACGAAACATAGAATTTTTGATGTGGCCATACGTCTGCAATCTCTCCTGGGTGCAATAGCTGAAGCTCACTTGCGCACGGGCGACACGGATGGCGCGTGGACTGACTTGCAAATTATGACTTCCAGTGCGGGTCGCATGGATGACGGGCTGGGATTGCCTCTGTATTGGCTATGGCCGCAGATGTTTGAGACGGCACAAGCAGGGATGAAACTCGGAGCGTGGACGGAAACTCAACTGATGGGAATTTCAACCATGATGGGCGAGGAAAATGCACTCGCCTCCATGCGCCGCGAGATGGACAGGCAAAGACTCGCAACGGATGACTACCTCACTCACTTCCGGGAAAACCAAAGTAGTATCCAACAGTCATTCTCACGTTCGGAATCAACAATCGATCAGATGATCAACCGGTTCGGTATTGCCACGATCACCGATCAACAAATGGCGGACAATCTTGCGGTGATCAATTACCAGCGGGATCAGCCGTTCACCCGCTTTCATCCGGAAACCGGAGTTTATCTCGGGGAATCCGCGGGAGATACCCGCGAGCTTCCACGCTCAAAGCCGTCGGACGTATCGTTCGATAAATTCTATTACATGTATTCCGAAATGTATGGTGACGATCATGGCTGGGTGGCAGAGCAAATCATCAGAAGCCAATCCGCCATCGACCACACCCACATCGCCGCCGCATTAGAAATTCAACATCGGGCGACGGGAGAATACCCGGAATCACTGGACGCCGTGAGCGGCACGCTGCCGCGCGACATCGCCACCGGAAATCCATATCTCTATCAGCGAAACGCCGATGGCGGCTACACGCTGTGGGGCACTGGCATCGACGGCAAGAGCGACGGAGGCGACAAGAAGACCGATGTCACGTGGAGCCATCAGCCCGTGAAGGTGAAGTGACATAGTGCTGCGGCCCCGGCGAAATCCGGTAAGGAGCAGGGACGAAGAGCATGTGGTTAAGACCAATTTTGAGTGAATCGAAGCCACTGCGATGTTCTTCACACCAACGGTGTCACGCCCCGGAGCCCAAGGTTGCCCGCACGGGCTATCTCCGGATTTCGAACTCCAACGGAGTTCCGTCCTCCCGAAAACCGACGGACCCACGCTGTGGTCCGGTTTCGATGGGCGGGTTTCCAGGGCAGTTTCGCTTCGCGCACCAACCCTGGGTTGAGAAATCAAACACCATTGGTGTGTGAGAATGAGCGTTTCGATCAAAAAACCGGGTTTTATCTCCGCTCAGCGCGATGTAGTCGGCAATTTGCGAAATCAACTCGGTGGCCCTACGCTTTAAAGTGGTGACAAGTTCAGTTCTCATGCAGGTGACTAAAGTGATACTTGCCTTCACGCAACCCGTTTGCGGCCTTGATCCCTTGATCTTGGGCGCATCGAACGTCGCGCCATGCTGGCTGTGGGAGGCATGGGTGGCTTGTTCACCGCATCTTTTTAAAACGTGACCGAACTCGGTGGCGGACTTCGAATTTATCTTTGGACAATCCGGGATGAACGGCTGAATTTAAAATCGAATAACTGCACGCTCAATGCGTCCAGTCTCCGTCACCACTAAAAACATGAAAACCAAACGTCTCCAACCACTCGCCTTGTGCATCTTGTCATCCTTCGGATTTGCGCAGGCCGACATCATCGAATTCGACCTTTCACCCGCCGGGACCGATCAGGCAGTCGGTCTCAGCCCTGCCAACGAAGTTCCTGCTTTCGTCGGCGGAACTGGATCGGGCAACGAGATTTCCGGAGGCATCACTTTCGATACCGCCACGTCGAGACTGACCTTCGCGATGGGCTATGGCACATCCGCAGGGTTCGCCAACCTCACGGGAGCGCCCACGGGTCTCCACATCCATTCTCCAGGTGCGGTGGGCGTGAACGCACCGGTCTTGCATGACCTCTCAGCAGCGCATTTCCCTGCGGCGAATCCCGCCAACGGCGGACTCATCTTCGGATCGGTCCTCTACGATGCGGTCCAAGCCGCTCATCTGCTTGCCAACCGGCAATACGTCAACATCCACACGGCCGCCCGGCCGGGAGGCGAAATCCGCGGCCAGCTGATTCGTCTCAACGCCGCGCCATCCATCGTCGAGCCGCTTGATGCGACCATCGAATGCGGGGTTTCTACCAATTTCACCGCGACCGTTTCCGACTTCGATGGCAATGCCGTGCGAGTCGTTTGGACTTTGAACGGCGCACCGGTGCAGACGGACAACATCCCTGCGGGAGCGGCACCCTCCAGCGCGGTGCTTACCTACACGGGCGCCCTGCATGATCTAGGCGTCAACACGCTAACTCTAACTGCCACGGATTCTTCCGACAATGTGACGATCGCCTCATCCTCCATCACGGTGCAGGATACGATCGCGCCGGTGATCGATTCGCTTTCGGTGAGTCCGAAGGTGCTGTGGCCGCCAAATCACAAAATGGTGCCCGTGCGCGTCCGGGCTGAAGTCATTGATGCCTGCGGCGAAACGACTTGGAAGATCGTTTCAATCACCAGCAATCAAGCGGTCGATGCCAAGGGCAGCGGCAATACCTCGCCGGATTGGTTGATTACGGGCGATCACACGGCTTCACTCCGTGCGGAGCGCGCGGGACCTGAAAAAGGTGGCCGCGTTTACACCCTCACGGTTCAGGCCACGGACGAAGCTGGGAATCAATCCGCGCTCTCCACGGTGAGAGTCCTCGTGCCCCACGATCAGGGGAAGGACAAGGATAAGGATAAGGGCAAGGATAAGGACAAAGGTAAGAAAAACTAACCGACTGTTATAAAAAACCACCCAGCCTCTGTCGAGGGTGCCTGACCGGCGCGCTCGACACGCTGGGTGAGTTGTGCCGATGAACGAAGGAATGGACAGGTCCAGGAGGTGGCATAGGTTGAGTGACCATGCCGAACGCACTGATTCATGAAACTTCGCCCTACCTGCTTCAGCACGCCCACAATCCGGTGAAGTGGCAGGCGTGGGGCGAGGCCGCCTTCGCCCAGGCGAGGTCGGAGGGGAAACTGGTGTTTCTATCCGTCGGTTATTCGACGTGTCACTGGTGCCATGTGATGGAGCGCGAGAGTTTCGAAAACGAACGGGTGGCGGACGTGATGAACCATCATTTCATCAATGTGAAAGTGGACCGCGAGGAGCGCCCGGACATCGATGCGACGTACATGGCATTCGTTCAGGCGACGACCGGTCAGGGCGGCTGGCCGATGAGCGTCTGGCTCACCCCGGAGGGCAAGCCGGTGGTGGGTGGCACGTATTTCCCGCCGGAAGACCGGCAGGGGCGGCCGGGTTTCACCAAGATCTGTCACGAACTCGCACGCCTGTGGCGGGATGATCGGGCGAAGATGGAGGCGAGCGCGGTGCAGGTGTTAGCGCACTTGCAAAAGGAAGCGGCGGGCACGGCGGGGCTGCGGGGACTGCCGGATGCGAAGGTCTTCGGCGATTTCCTCGACCGTTGCGACGCGAACTTCGATCCCGATTGGGGCGGTTTTGGAAATGCTCCGAAATTTCCGCGGCCGGCGGTGATCCGGACGTTGATGCAGCTAGGCGAGCGCTTCGGACCGGCAAGCGATGAGGGCGAAATGGCGCGGCAAATGAGCGAGCGGACGCTGCGCGCAATGGCGGCGGGCGGGATGCATGACCACCTCGGAGGCGGGTTTCATCGCTACTCCGTCGATCGGTTCTGGCATGTGCCGCATTACGAGAAAATGCTCTACGATCAGGCTCAGCTCGCGATGGCATACCTTGATGGCTGGCAGCTATCGGGAGATCGGTTGTTCCGCGAGGTGGCGGAAGGAATTCTTCGCTATATGTTAGACACGCTGCGGGACGCCGGTGGAGCGTTCCACGCGGCGGAGGATGCGGACAGTTTCCCGGCGGCAGACGCGGAGGAGAAACGCGAGGGCGCATTCTGGACATGGGAGGCGCGGAAAATTTCCTCCCTGCTAGACCCGCGTGACGCCGCGATTTTTTCCGCAGCTTACGGAGTCGAGGAATGCGGTAATGCCCGGCCCGAAAGCGATCCGCACGGCGAGCTTGAAAACCAAAACACGCTCTTCCGTGCCATGCGGGATGACGCCCTAGCGGCGATGTTCGACTGCACGGAAGCCGCGATCCGCGAGAGGTTAGCTGTAGCGAAAACAATCTTGTTAGCGGCCCGGGCCACGCGTCCGCTGCCGCATCGCGATGACAAGATCGTCACAGCATGGAACGGACTGGCTATCGGAGCACTGGCCCGCGGAGCCAGAGTGTTAGGGAGGAGCGATCTGGCATTGGCGGCGGGTGAGGCGGCCACTTTCCTGCGGCAAGAGCTGTGGGATGGCGAGAATTTATACCGCTCGCATCGCGGGAGGAGAGGCGATGTGAGGGCGTTCCCCGCCGACCATGTGTTTCTGATTTCCGGCCTGATCGAGCTCTGCGGCACGGCTCACGATGGAGGCTGGCTCGATTGGGCGGAGCAACTCCAACAGAAGTTAGATGCCGATTTCTGGGAACCCTCGCAATCAGGATACGTGATGCGCCCGGAGCTCGCCGGTCAGACGCTGATGGTGATCCGTGAAGATTATGACGGGGCGGAACCGTCTCCTAACCATTTGGCTGCCGAGAATCTGCTCAAGCTCTCCGCGCTGCTCGATCTGCCGGCATACAACAAGCGCGCCGAGGCTCTCCTGAGGGCGGGGTCACGGGTGCTGGAAACCCAATCGTTTGCAGCGCCAGTGCTGTTAGCAGCACTCGATCTCCATGAGCGCGGCGTGATGAAATTTCAAATTCCCCCATCGCCCGACGCTGCCGCCGCGGAACTACTGCGAACCTCGTATTTCCCGCGGGCGGTCCACGCAACGGGAGCGGGCGGCGATGTCATTCTGTGCGAAGGCGTCACTTGCCGGAAATTTCCGGAGTGAATTGGGCTCGGCGTCTGATAATTCCCATCAGCCAGCCGAGCAGTGGCAGCCTGCCATAGAGCACGAACGAAGCGTCCCAGTGATCCCGCTGTTTGGAAATGCGGCCGTCATTCGCGAATTTGAAATGGCTGGTGCCGTGAATCACCTGCGGATTTCCGTCGGACTGATAGGTCATGCTCCACAAGAGGAAGCCAGTGCGGTCGTCGCCATGCGCATCCTCCACCTTGACAGATACTGCGGCCATTTTCTGGAAGCGGTTCGAGAGCACGTCGCGGAGTTGCGAAAGGCCGCGGGCATCGTGGATGGGATCGTGAAACTCAATACCGGGGCCGTAGATGTCGCCAAGCCGCTCCAATTTCGCGGGTGTCATCTCGTTAAAAAAATCCGCTGCGGCGGTCATGGAATCGGGGCAGTGCAGGGCCATGACCGAGGAAAGCACGGATTCCGGGATTTGCCCGGCATTTTCCTTAACCGTGAAAAACCAGCGGCGGAGGCGCTTCGCGATTGGCCCGCTGCGAAACCTCCTCCATGGTCCGCCCATGCATTTGCAAGGCCCGCTGTCCCGGAAAATTTTCGCCGTCGCCAGGGAACTCATCCCCGGCGGAGTCAACTCGCCGGTGCGCGCCTTCCGCAACGTCGGCGGCGAGCCGTTTTTCGTCCGCCGCGCCGCGGGCAGCCGCATCGAGGACATCGATGGCAAGCACTACATCGACTACATCGGCTCGTGGGGACCTAACATTCTGGGCCATGCGCCGGTCGTCATCACCAACACGATCCACGAGGTGGCGAAGAGCGGGATCTCATTCGGTATTCCTAACATGTTCGAGGTCGAGATGGCCCGCACGATTTGCGACTGGGTGCCATCCGTGGAAAAAGTCCGGATGTGCAACTCGGGCACCGAGGCGACGATGTCCGCCATCCGCCTGGCGCGGGGCTTCACGAAGCGCGACTACATCGTGAAATTTGACGGCTGCTATCACGGCCACAGCGATTCGTTGTTAGTTGCCGCGGGGTCCGGCGCACTGACCAACGGCGAGCCCGACTCCGCCGGCGTGCCGAGGGCCTTCGCCGAGAAAACCATCGTCCTCCCCTACAACGATCCCGATGCCCTTGAAACGCTGTTCGCCGCCAGGGGTGAGGAGATTGCCGCGATCATCGTTGAATCTCATCCCGCGAATGCCGGGTTGGTTTTTCCAAAGCCAGGCTATCTCGATCTCCTTTCCTCGATCACGAAAACGCACGGCGCGCTGCTGATTTTCGACGAGGTCATGACGGGCTTCCGTTTAGGCAAGGCAGGCGTGCAGGGCCTTGAAAATCTAACTCCGGATCTCAGTTGTTTCGGCAAGGTGATCGGTGGCGGGCTGCCCGTCGGTGCTTTCGGCGGCCGGGCCGATGTGATGGACCTGCTTGCACCGATCGGTCCGGTCTATCAGGCCGGCACGCTCAGCGGCAACCCGCTGGCGATGGCCGCCGGCCTCGCGCAGCTCCGCGAACTCGACAATCGCTCGGGCTTCGCGCGTCTCGACCAGCTCGGCGAGCATTTCGAAAGGGGCCTGCGCGCGCTGCTCGTGGAAAAAGGCGTGCCTCATCGCTTCAACCGGGTCGGCTCGATGTTCTGCCTCTTTTTCACCGACCGGGAAATCGTCAACGTCAGCGACGTCATGAAACAGGATCTCGAGTTCTTCAAAAAGTTCTTCTGGGGCTGTCTGGAAAAAGGCATTTACCTTGCGCCGTCGCCCTACGAGACCGGCTTCATTTCCCTGGCCCATACGGAAGCCGATCTCGATGACACTCTAACGGTCTTCAGCGAGGTTCTGGCGACGATCTGATAATCCCGAAACCCGCCGCGCACATGATTTCGGGTTGCGTCACCAGTGGGTGGAGGCCACGTTCCCGGCTGAGCTGGTCCACCCGGGCAGGTGTTTCTTTTTTCCAACGATGAATAATATCAGTGGCGAACCGTCCGAGATCGTGCAGGGGCCCGTCGGTTCCAACGATTCGGACGCCACTTTGAGCGACCCGGAAGAAGATTTCCGACTGGTTGCCCTCGCGCAGCAAGGGGACATGAGCGCCTACGACACGCTTGTGACCCGGCATCGGGGAAGGATATACGCCATGATCCGTAACATGATTCACCAGGAAGCCGACGCTTGGGACATCTCGCAAGAGGTCTTCATCAAGGCGTGGCATGCCCTGCCGAAATTCGAGGCCAAGGCGCGGTTTTCCACCTGGATCTATCGGATTGCGCACAATGCGGTTTACGACTGGGCGAGGAAGCGGAAGATCGAAAGCGCCGGGGAGCTGAATGATGAAATCTTCGAGCGCGAGCGCATCGACTCCGCCTCTTTCACCACTCCGTCAGGCGGCGAGTCGCCCGCCGATGTGATGTCCCACGGTGAATTGAGAATGAAAATCCAAAAAGCGCTTGGGAAACTTTCGCCGGAACATCGTGAGGTGGTGCTGTTGAAAGACGTCCAAGGATTGTCGTATAAGGAAATCGCCGAGGCGATGTCCAGCACCTTGGGCACGGTCATGAGCCGGTTGTATTACGCGCGTCAGAAACTCCAAGTCTTGCTAAAAGATGAATATGAATCCCGATGAAACTGCCTTGGCCCTTTGGCTGGATGACGAATTGACCGGTGATGAATTCGCCGCAGTCGAGGCGTGGGCTGGCGGCCAACCGGAACAAATCGCCGCTCGCGACGATATCCGGACCTGGCGGGCGACGATGGCGGCGGCGATCCCCTCGTCGGAGGAGCCGCCGTATCCGGATTTTTTCAACAGCCGGGTTATGCAGTCCATCCGCGATCGGAAGCCGGCCCCGGTCGAGGCCGTCAGTCGCGGGAGTTCGTGGAAATCTTGGTTCATGCCCATGGCTGCGTGCGCGGGCATGATCCTCACCTTTTGGATTGGGAGAAAATTCAAGACGACCCCGGATTATGATTTCGCAGGCGCACCGAAGGCGATTCCCGTGGAGCCGGTGGTTTACACGCCGGAAAACGGGGTGAAGGCGGAATGGGTCGGTGGATCAAAGGCCGCCGCCACCGTGATCGTCTTGAATGGAGTGACAGCGTTCCCGGACGAGACGGATTTTTCCGAAACCGTTTACCTGCCGACTGAGAGCGAAATGGACTTCACGGCGGACCGCGAGGCGCAACCGGAATTGGAAGTCGGGCCATGATCCATCGACGCCAATGGATCGGATCGGCCATGATTTCGGTCGCGCTGGTTTTCTCGAGTACCGCGCTTTCTCAGGAAGATCCGGGCAAGGCGAACATGGGCCGGGTGAGCGTGACCGTCTATTATGCGACCCATGGCGATGCCAAAGTGGCGGGTGCGAAAGCCAGGGAAGTTAGCCAGGAAACGGCCCAGCGCCTGCGCAAGGAAGAGCGCCTGCGATTCAAAAATTACCGGATGCTCGGGCAGGACGTGCAACCTTTGTTGAGAAGCTACGAGAGTTGGGCTCAACCGCTCAAGCCCTCGGACGAGGTATTGGTGCGGTTCGAGGCACGCAGCCGGCCCACGAAACTGGCAACCGGGCTGGATCTCGAAATTTGGCTCAGCCGGAAGAAGGTTCTAAAAATGGATGCCCAACTGGAAGGCAATCGACCGCTGTTTGTCCTCGGTCCCGAGTGGCGCGGCGGACGCTTGATTATCGCCGTCGCCCTTGCGCCGAACGACTAACCCGGCCCATAGTGTGCGCATGAAATTTGCAATCGGCATTTGGTTAGGGCTCGCAGCTTTCACGCAGGCAACGGGCTTGGAATTCACCGAACTCCTCAAGGAAGTTCACGCGCCGGCCGACGCGCCGACCGTGACTACCGATTTTAAATTCACGAACAAAAGCGACAAGCCAGTCACCATTTCGAAAACCGATCCGGGCTGCTCGTGCCTGAGCGTCCAGATCTCCGGCGGCAAACTCAAATACGCCCCCGGCGAATCCGGAGTGGTGCGGACCACCTTCGACATGGGGAACTTCTCCGGCACCGTCGATAAAAAGGTGGCCCTGTGGATCGACAGCAATTCGATCAACGAACCCACCCTGCATCTTACGGTGCGGGTTCATATTCCGGTTTTGGTGGGCGTGGAGCCGAAGAGCTTGAAATGGGCGCTCGGAGGAAAACCTGCTGCGCAAACGATTCATATCAAAATGGCGGGAGATAAGCCGATCCGGGTAACCGGTGTGAAATCGTCTTTGCCATTGTTTCAATATGAACTGAAGACCTTGGAGGAAGGCAAAGAATACGATTTGATCATCACGCCGTTAGACACGAACGCGCCAGCGATCAGCGTCTTCCGCATTGAAACCGACTGCGATGTTTCCAGACAGAAAGTCCAGCAGGCATTCGGGGTGATTCGAAAGCCGTCGCCCTCGGAAGTGGCCGTAAAACCATGAATGCCTTCGGCCAACTGGCAGCAATTGCGTTGATTTCCCTCGCCGCCGCTGGTGGAACCTACTGGATCAAGGGTCCTCCTCAGCGCACGTATGTCTGCGACCCGGCGACGTTGAAATCCGACGAGATTTGTCTCCAACAGATTCCAACCGACGCGAAAGTTCTTTGGGTGGATGCCCGCCTGCGCAAGGACTGGGAGAAAACCGGACTACCGGGGTCCGTGCTATGGAATCTCGATCCTGCGGAGGACATGCAGGCCTTCGAAACGACTGTGGCGATGCGCATCATGGAAACGCCTCGCGTGATCGTTTATTGTGGCGATGAAAACTGTGGAATCAGCCGCCAGGTCGCGGCGGGCATCCGCAACTTGCAGCTCGGAGCTGAAGTCTCCGTCTTGCGGGGTGGCTGGCGGGCGCTGAACGACGCGGGACGCATCAAGGATTCCAATCCAAAGTCTTGATGGCGATGGCCTCAAGATAAGGCATGCCGGGATCCTCTTCCGTATTCCAACGGAGCATCACCGTGCAGGCTTCAGCCTTGCCATAGCGGAGGCTGGAAGTCCCGTCTTGCAGCGTCTCAGCGATTTTCGATTGGCGTCCGACATGAGCCAGCGCGATTTCCTTGGCATTTTCGCGAGGCAGCAGTTTCAGAGTCAGCTTTTTTTCGCGATTCGGCACGCCCGCTTCATAGCAGGACGCCAGCGGCCAAACGATCACTTGGAAGAATGCCCCTTTTTCGGAAGGCGCTGTGGCGTAGGCAGCCAAACGCCCGCCGAAGGAATCGAGAAAGGGATCGACCACAATTTTTGGTTTCGCCGTTCCCCGGCTTCTCACTAAAATCGTCTGGGGATTTGACCGGTTGTTGCCTGCGTCGAAATCCACGCTGTAATAGATGTCGGTGACCTTTTCGACCGGATCGGTCTCGATTGACTGGTTCAGGATGTTGCGTGTTTCCGGCAGCGGTCTTGCAACGCAGGATGCTGCAAGCTCCGCCTCGGTCGTGCGGGTTTCCATCAAGGGCAACCGTTCGGCAAGGGTCCGTGCGGTGAGAAATTGATTCAAAACTGCCTCGGCTGCTCCCTCCGGTGGCTTTTCCTCCTGCCCCGGTGGGAAAGCCAGTGCGGACTTACTGATCGACGGTGGCGCGACCGCCGGGGGCTTCAGAGGCGAGCGCTTCTCGGGAAGAATCGTTGCCGCGCCGGATCCATTCGCTCGGATGCGGCTAGCGGTCGGTTTTGGTGAGTGTTTCAGGAGGATCGTCACTCCAAGGATGAGAATCACTGTGCCGATCACCAAAAGCAGTGGTAACAGCGGCCGGGCGTGTCGGGTGGGAGGTTGGGAATCTTGAAATGTCTGGCCGCTGTATTTGGCCTCAGGTGTTTGCTTGGCGAATGGTTCCACCTGATTGGAACGGTGGGGTAATTGCCGAGGTTCGGGACGCAGCACCGGAGCAGGAATCTGAAAAACCGCAGTAGCGGCAGGTGGAGTCTGCCCGGTCGTTGTCACGCTGCCACCGGCCACACCCACCGGGGCTTTCGTGAAAATCGTCGCTTCCCGGAGCACCGGCACAGGCGCTTGAATGAGCGTCTGGCAGTTCGGACAAGGGCCGGACACGCCCGCTTGATCAACCGGTGCGGACAACAGATCCCCGCAGATGTGGCACGAAAAGATGATGGAGTCGTCTGCCATGCGGTGAGTGGGCGAAAATTACGGAAATAGCCATCACTCGTCAATCTTCCAGAAATCTTAACAATTTCCCGGAAATCCCAGACCAATCAGGATTTTGCTATCGATTCCGCATCAAGAAGCATGGCGCAGCAAAGCAATGAGGACGCCTTGGATGATCAACTCCTGAGCTGGAATGAGGTCCGGATATTCCGCGTTCTCGGCGTGCAGGAACGGCCGTCCCTTCTCCACCAGATAGCGTTTCAGCGTGGTTTCACCATCGATCAAGGCAGCCACGATGTCGCCTTTTCGCGGCTCGCGGAATTCCAGGATCACGGTGTCACCGTTGCAAATATGGGCGTCGATCATCGAGTCACCGCGGACCTTGAGAGCGAAGGTGCGGGCGTGGCGGGGAATTCCCAAAGCGGCGATGTCGATGGAAATGCAGCCTTGCCGCTCCTGCTCCACATCCTGCGCCATCCCCGCGGCGATGTTTCCAAAAATGGGTATGTCGATAATTTCCCCGCGGTCCAGTTCGTCAGGGAAAATGACGGCGCGTGCCTTGCCGGCCAGCCTTTGGATGACGCCCTTCCGCTCGAGGGCGCGCAAGTGGCTCATCGCGGCGGTCTGACTGGCGAAGCCGAAGAAATGTTGGATTTCCCGGGTCGATGGCATGATGCCCGTCTGCCGCTGGGTCTTGCGCAGATAATCGAGAATCTCCTGTTGGCGATGAGTGAGTTCTTGTTGCATGAACAGTGTTCCTAAGAACAGACAGAATCGCGGCAAGCTTCAAGACAAATCTTTTGTCGGATTCTTCAAGCGTGAGGAAAGGGGTGAAAACCATCGGAGTGCCGTGCAATTGAATCCGTGTTTTCCCTTTCCATCGTGGGGGGGACTCCGCTTTGATCTGGCAGCCCCACTCTCGCATGCCCGACCCCTCGAAAGATCCTCGTCCATTTAAGCGCGCCATTCTTAAACTCAGCGGTGAGGCGCTGCGGGGGACCGGTTCCCGCGACAACATTTCTCCGGAAATCGTGGACCGGATCGCCGTGGAAATCCGCGAGGCCGTGGCCGGTGGACTTCAGCTCGGCATCGTGGTGGGCGGAGGAAATTTCTGGCGCGGAGCGAGCGCCTCGGCACGCGGGATGGACCGCGCAACCGCAGATTATGTCGGTATGCTTGCCACCGTCATGAACGCCCTTGCGATCGAAGGCGCGCTCGAACACCACGGCGTGAGTTGCGTGGTGCAGTCTGCCATCGAAATGAAAAACGTCGCGGAGACCTTTATCCGCCGTAAGGCAGAGCGTCAGTTGAACGAGGGCAAGGTGGTGATTTTCGCCGCCGGCACCGGCAACCCGTTTTTCTCCACCGACACCACCGCCGCGCTCCGGGCCAGCGAAATGGGGGCCGACGTGATCCTCAAGGCAACCCAGGTGGACGGGGTTTACAACTGCGACCCGCGCACTAATCCCGATGCCGTTCGTTATGAAACCGTGACCTTTCATGAGTGCCTCTCCAAGCGCCTCAGCGTGATGGACGCCACCGCGTTCAGCCTGTGCATGGACAACAACGTGCCGATCATCGTCTTCGATCTCGCCCCTCACGGAAATCTTTCCCATGCCCTGCGCGGCCTGCCGATCGGCACCCTGGTTCACGGGGAGTAAATCTCAAATCTCAAATTTCCATGGATCCTGAAGAAGCCATTTTTGAAGTCGAGGACGCCATGAACAAGTGCGTCGATTACCTCATCCACGAGTTCGCCGGGGTGCGGACCGGCAAGGCCAGCCCGGCCCTAATCGAGAATCTCGACGTGCATGTCCACGCCTACGGAGCCGTTTCCAAGCTGAAGAGCCTTGCGATCATCAACTCGCCCGAGCCGCGGATGCTGGTCGTGCAGCCGTTCGATCCCGCGACCACTCGCGACATTGAAAAGGCGATTCGTGAATGCAAATTAGGCCTCAATCCCGCCGCCGCCGATCGCTCGATCCGCGTGCCCATCCCCGAGCTTTCCGAAGAACGTCGGCGGGACATGGTGAAGATGATCAAGCAGCTCGCCGAGGAAGCAAAGGTCCGCCTTCGCGCCGCCCGCAAGGACGGTATGGATACCGCGAAGAAAATGAAGGCGGACAATCTGATCGCTGAGGATGGCCAGAAGGATTTCGAAAAGCAGGTGCAGGACCTGACTAACAAATATACGAAGAAGATCGAGGAAGCTGCCGTCGCGAAGGAAGCGGATCTGATGAAGGTGTAAGTTAGGGGGCCGGGACGTCTCGTCCCGGCTGCATGGACGAGACGTCCATGCCCCTTATGAAGAACGGGACGCCCACGCTCCTTGAGTTAGAGCTGCGACTTCTCCAAGGCTGCGGCGACGAAGCCCGCGAAAAGCGGGTGGGGGTGATTCGGCTTCGACTGGAACTCCGGGTGGAATTGCGCGCCGATGTAAAAGGGGTGGTTCGGCAACTCGACGATTTCCACCAGTCCCTCTTCCGCGGAGACGGAGGAAATGACGAGGCCGGCTTCCTGAAGGCGGTCCTGGTAGTCGGAGTTCAGCTCATACCGATGCCGATGGCGCTCGTGGATGCGTTCGACATTGTCGTAGAGATCGGCGGCTTTGGTGCCGGTGAAGAGGATGGATTCGCAGGAGCCGAGGCGCATCGTCGCCCCCATGTCTTCGACGCCCTTCTGTTCTTCCTGAAGACAGATGACCGGGTATTTCGTGGTTTTGTTAAACTCGGTGGAGTTGGCTTCCTTGAGGCCACAAACGTTGCGGGCATACTCGATGGTGGCGATCTGCATGCCGAGGCAGATGCCGAAATAGGGGATTTTATTTTCCCGGGCATACTTGGCGGCGAGGATTTTCCCTTCCGTCCCGCGGTCGCCGAAGCCGCCGGGGACGAGGATGCCATCGACATCGCCGATGACGGACTTGGCTCCGTGGTCTTCGATGGCTTCCGCTTCCACGCGGATGATGTGAACCTTGGTATCGTGATGGGCGCCGGCGTGGATGAGCGATTCGTAAATCGATTTGTAAGCGTCCTGCAGCTCGATGTATTTCCCGGCCACGGCGATGGTGACCCGGTGCTTCGGATGGATGACCCGCTGGACAAATTTTTCCCACTCCTCAAGCGCGGGCGAAGGCGTGTGGCCGAGGCCCAGCTTGTCCACGACCAGGCGGTCGATCTTGTCGCGCCGGAGGTCGAGCGGGCATTCGTAAATCGTGTGGGCAACGTCGCGGAAGGCGACCACGTTCTTGCGCTCGACGTTGCAGAACATGGCGATTTTCTTGCGGTTGTCCTCGTCGAGATCCGCCTCCGTGCGGCAAATGATGATGTCCGGCTGGATGCCGAGCTCGCGAAGTTTCGCGACGGACTGCTGGGTCGGCTTGGTTTTCACTTCGCCGGCGGCCTTGATGTAGGGCAGCAGGGTGACGTGAATGAAGCAGACGTTTTCCTTGCCGACTTCGAGCGCGAACTGCCGCAGCGCTTCGATAAACAGCAGTCCTTCCATGTCGCCGACGGTGCCGCCGATCTCGGTGATGAGCACGTCGGTGTTGGGGTTGTCCACGGTGACTTGATGCATCCGGGATTTAATTTCATCCGTGACGTGCGGGATGAACTGGACGGTTTTCCCCAGGTATTCGCCGCGGCGTTCCTTTTTGATGACAGAGTCGAATACCTGACCGGAGGTTAGATTGTTCATCCGCGAGAGCACGCCCGAGGTGAAGCGCTCGTAGTGGCCGAGGTCGAGATCGGTCTCCGCGCCGTCATCGAGGACATACACCTCGCCATGCTGATAGGGCGACATGGTGCCCGGATCGACGTTGAGGTAGGGGTCGAATTTTTGCATCAGCGTGGTCAGTCCGCGATGCTCTAACAAGGTTCCGATGGAGGCTGCGGCGAGGCCCTTGCCGAGTGAGGAAACGACGCCGCCGGTGACGAAAATGTATTTCATGAATTGGTTAAAAGTTATCGGTTAGAAGTTATTGGGTAAGAGTGGAGCAGGACTTCTAACTCATAACCTTTAACATCCTCTCCACTTCCCTCGCTTGTTCCGGAGTATCGACTCCGGGCGAAGTATCGGCGGTGAGAATGACCTTGATGGTCGCGCCGTTTTCCAGCGCGCGGAGTTGTTCCAGCGATTCGGCCAGCTCCAATGGGGAGGGCGGCCAAGCGACGAAGCGTTCCAGGAAACTCCGCCGATAGGCGTAGATTCCCTTGTGGCGGAAAACTTTGAGACCCTCGACCGGATTGCGGAAAAACGGCAGCGGCGAACGGGAAAAATAAAGGGCGCGGCCGTCGAGGGCCATGACGACTTTCACCACGTTCGGATCTTGAACCGCAGGGTCGGCAGGATCGAGCGGATTGGCTGCGGTCGCCATGTCGAGTGTGGGATCGGCGGCCATCACGCTGGCGAGTTCGTCGATCAGCGCGGGATCGATCAAGGGTTCGTCGCCTTGGATGTTAATGATGTGAGTCGCCTGCGGGACCGCTTGGGCGGCCTCGGCGATGCGATCGGTGCCCGTCGGATGCTGCGGGGAAGTCATGACGACTTTGCCGCCGAAGGCGATCACCGCATCGCGGATCCGCTCGTCATCCACTGCGACGATGATTTCGTCGAGCTTGGAACATTGCTGGCAGCGTTCCCAAACGTGCTGGATCAGCGATTTTCCAGCGATCGAATGAAGCGGCTTGCCAGGAAACCGGGTCGAGCCCCAACGAGACGGCAGGACGCCGAGAATGTAGGTGGGAGCTGGAAGATCGGTCACGCTTGGCTAAGGTTGCGCAAGCGTAGGACACGGACAAGCTTACGGACAAGAGCGGTTTCGGAAAAACAACCCCGTCCGGCTTCCTGCCAGTTATGAGTTTTCCTCGTCCTGAAGAATTTGTTCCAGAAGATCCGCGCCCTCCGAATTCCCAAAATGGTTCGCCCATTGGTGAAGGCACCTGTAAGACGCGATTTCCCATTCACGGTGGCTGCCATAGGAGCCGGTTTTCTGGCGATCGAGCATCTCCAAGGCTGAGATCAGTTCGGCGTCATTGGCCAAGGAAACCTGATACTCGACGCCGGAGGGAGGATTTTTGGAAACCCGAGCTTTTGGAAGTTCGGCTTTTGGCAGCTGGCCGAAACATCCGAAGAGTTTTTCGACTTGCACCAGATGACTGGCCGTCTCCGTGGCGTGAGCTCGAATCGCCCGTTTCAACGCGTCCGAGGCATCAGCCTTAGCCATTCTAGGCAGAGCGTCGGCGATGCGGCACTCGGCAGCGTAAATTTCCCGAAGGTCGAAGAGGAATCTGTTTCTAAGCGATTTCATGGCGTGGTTTTTTGATCGAAATTAGTCTGCTCCCAGAACCAGGCTGTCCTGCCCTTCGTCCTGATTTCTCTCCAGGCGTTCCTTGTCAGTTAGATGCGAAGGGCGTTGGATAGCCATTTGAGGTCCGCGCGGATCTCCGTGAATTGCATAATGAGCAATTGCGGACGCCGCTAGGATCCAAGCGGAGGAAACGCTGACGATTCGGTAGATTACCGAGTCCCAGACTTGCTCTTGCTCGCAGTATGAATTCTTCCACACAAGAAGAGACTAAGGAGTTCCGGGAGCAAGGCTATGGGGTGTAACCCTACAATTTTTCCGCAACGGGCGGAGTTCTGTGTGCCTCAAAAATAGAGGCTGTGACAGCTGGTCCCTGGGGGGGAAATATTTTCTCAACTGTCACAGCCTGGCTGGGGATGATGGCTGACGTTCCTTTTTGGGGGGAATTTGCCTGCCTGCGCTTCCTTAGCTATGTTTATATTACACTTAATACGCATTGGGGCAATGGGGTAAAACCCTACTTTTGCTTGAATAATCTAACGCGTCATTCGGACGCCCGCCGATTTCCGAGACCGAATTAAATTGTTGTTGCGATGCGAACTCTTACCGCGCAACTGTTCCCGGCTGGTTGACTGCGGCCCGAGTCCTTCAGCAAACATTCGATGAATCAGGCCACCCCAAAGATCCGCAATTTCGCAGGGCGGCTGATTGCCCACGATGCGAAAGGAAAAGTTAGAGGGTCCCCCATCGAGAAGGTGGCGAGTTTTCCCGTTGGGGAGAAATTACGCCCGCACCTGGCGAGCCTGATGGGGAACACGGGCTACCGTGCCCTGCTCAGCCGCTCACTGGCGTTGGCCGGGACGGAGGTCCGGTGGCTTCGGAAGGTCCAGGTCGGGGCGGACGGCACCTTGGACTTCGATTCGCTTAACCCGGAGATTGGGGAAACGGAAATCGCGGAAGGCATGTCCGTGCTGCTGGCCCATCTGCTTGGGCTGCTGGTCGCCTTCATCGGCGAGATTCTCATGCTTCGACTGGTCCGGGAAATTTGGCCCCGGCTCCCCCTAAACGATTATTTCAACCAAGAAACGACTGATGAAAAAACAACCTGATGCAGCGAACGGCAAAGCGGCGAAAGCGAGCGCAAGCCAGCCGACGAAAGTGCAGATTCGCAAGCTTCCTACGGGTGTGCGCGGGCTTGACGACATTTTGGGCGGCGGCATTCCTGAGTTTTCGTTCAACGTGATCGCGGCCACGCCCGGCTGCGGTAAGACGACCATGGCGCACCAGATCGTGTTCGCCAATGCGACGGTGAAGAAGCCCGCGCTCTACTTCACCGTTCTCGGAGAGCCTGCCATCAAGATGTTGCGCTATCAGCAGCAGTTCTCGTTTTTCGATGAAGCGAAGCTGGGGAAGGCCGTCCGCTTTCTCAATTTAAGCGACGTCGTGATGGAGCACGATCTGGATGCGGTCCTCGCGGAAATCGTCCGTGAAGTCACCGCCGCCAATCCGGGCATCGTGGTGGTCGATTCCTTCCGGACGGTCATGCGCCAGTCCGTGACCGGAACCAATGAATCGGGAATGCAGCGCTTCATCCAGGGCCTCACCCAGTTTCTAACCAGTTGGGAGGCCACCACATTTCTGGTGGGGGAATACACCGAGGAGGAAATGCGCGGCGATCCGCTGTTTACGATTGCGGACGGGTTGTTCTGGCTCGCCCAGGTGGCGGAACGGAATTCCGTGGTGCGGAAGCTCCAGGTAGTCAAGCTGCGCGGCCAGGCTTCCGTCCCGGGGCTGCACACCATCCGCATCAGCGACAATGGGCTGCAGGCATTCTCCCGGACTCTGGGCCTGGTGAACCGACGGACAAGATCGACGCTGGGACCGCGGCGTCTAACCACCGGCATCCCCGAGCTGGACGTGATGCTCGGCGGCGGGCTGTATGAGGGCGATAGCTGCCTGGTGGCAGGGCCATCCGGCACCGGGAAATCGACGCTGGCCACGCAATTCATCGACAGCGGCCTGCGCGAGGGAGATCCCGCGGTGATCGCGATCTTCGAAGAGCGCCCGGAGGCCTACACGGCGCGCGCGGCGAACTATGGGTTCGATTTGAAGACCCCGCAGCAGAATGGAAAACTGGAAATCATTTATCTCCGGCCGATGGATCTCTCGGTGGACGAGACCATGCAGGAAGTCCTCGATGCGGTGGAGCGGACCGGCGCCAAGCGGTTGGTGATCGACTCGCTGGTGGGCTTCGAAATGGCGCTGGCACCCGGCTTTCGGATGGATTTCCGGGAGTCGCTGTACCGGATGATCGGCGCACTAACGGGCGCTGGCGTGACCATCGTTACCACGGTGGAGGTGGAGGATACGTTCAACGGGCTGCCATTCAGCCAATATGCGATTTCATTCCTAACCGACGATATCATCCGGATGCGCTATGTGGAAATCGACGGGCAGATCCGCAAGGTCATTGTCGTCATCAAGATGCGCGGCGGAAATCATAGCAAAGACATCCGCGAGTATGTCATCACGGACAAGGGCATGGAAATTCTCAGTCCGCGCCAGACGGAATATTCCAAGCTCACCAGCGGCTCGCCGGAGCAAATCCGCCAGGCGGAAGAGGCACCGCCTGAACCCAAGGCGAAGAACATGGGCAACTTTTTCAATCACCCCGGAAAATGATAGTTATACTGTCGCGGACTGCTCTCCACTGACTGACTTTTCCTAATAAAAGGGAACGAGCAGGAGAAGACCCGTCAATGCGGCAATGACCGATTCACCGTATTTCCCATGGGAGCGAAACCATCATCAGTGAGCGAACAGCGTGATCTTTACCACGCGGTCCTCGAGCATGCACCATTGCCGATGGCGATCGTGGAGGGAGCCACTCACACGGTGCTCCACGCCAACCCGGCTTTTTGCAGACTGGTGAATTTGGTGAATGAGGATCTGGCGGGAAGGCCGCTCAGCGAGGTGCTGCCGGCCAAAGATAGCTGTGTGAAATTGTTGGACCGGGTTTTCCGGACCCGGGCACCGGAGACCCATACGGAGCGCGAAGATGCCAAGGCCCGGCCACTTTTCTGGTCCTATACCATGTGGCCGGTGCTGACGGATGACCGCCATGTGGGAATCATGATCCAGGTGACCGAGACTGCGGAGATTCATGACAAAACGGTCGCCATGAACGAGGCGCTGATCCTCGGCTCCGTCCGCCAGCACGAACTCACTCAAGCGGCCGACGAGGCGAATGTCCGGCTCGTCGAGCAAATCGCCGTTAGAGAACGGGCGGAGGCGGCGCTCCGCGAGAACGAATGGCGTCTCCGCTACGCTGCGGATTCCGCGAAGCTGACTTACGTCGAGCTGGACCTCGCAAGCGGACAGGCGCGGACACCCGAGAATTTTGCGACGGTGATGGGCTACGCTCCGCCGCCGGAATGGCTGGCCGACGTGGCCGAGGGTGTTAGGGTTTTGTTGGGCCACGTGATTCCGGCCGACCGCCCGCGGGTGGCAGCCTCGCTTGAGGAATTCGTCGCTGGGAAACCCGCTGGCAGGATCGACTACCGGGTCATGGGCGACGACCAGGTCGAGCGCTGGATCGAAAGCCGATGGACTGCCGAGTTTGCCGCGGATGGCAGGCCGCTGAAATCCTTCGCCACCAATCTCGACATCACCGAGCGCAAGCTAGCGGAGGCGGCGCTGCGCGAGAGTGAGCAGTTCAACCGCAGCATCATGGAAAGCAGCCCGGACTGCATCAAGGTGCTCGATCTGGCGGGTAATTTGGTTTCCTTCCTGCGCGGCGCGTGGGAACTGCTGGGCATCGAGGACGTTAGACCTTACCTGAACACACCCTGGATCGCGTTCTGGAAGGGCGAGGACCGGGAGGCGGCGCGCACGGCCATCGCCGAGGCGGCGGCGGGAGGAGAGGGAAATTTCGTCGGCTTCTTCCGCACGCTGCGCGACGAGGACAAATGGTGGGATGTGAAAATTTCACCGATTTCCGACGCGACTGGTCAACCCTTCAGGCTTCTCGTCGTCTCGCGGGACGTCACCACCAGAAAGCTCGCGGAAATGAACCTCGAGTTCCTCGCCTCCATCAGCATGGAGCTGGTGGGCTTGACGGACTTGGAGGAAACGATGTCGGTCGTGGGGACGAAGATCGGCACCCATTTCGATCTCTCGGCATGTGCCTTTGTCGAGGTTAACGACCCAGCGGCCCAGGTGGTGATTTCCCATGACTGGCATCGGCCGGACGTGCCTGGCTTGGTTGGGGTTTACGCCCTGAAGGATTTTGTGGATGGGGAATTCGTCCGCATGGCCCAAGCGGGGGAGACCATCGTGGTTCGTGACACGGCCACGGATCCCCGCACCAGTGAGGCGAAATATGCGACCCTTGGAATCGCTTCGTTCCTCTGCGTGCCGGTCATCCGGGACGGGCAATGGGCCTATGCCCTGTGTCTCTATCGTCCCACGGCCTATGCCTGGCGGGAGGATGAAATCGAGCTGGCCCGCGAACTAACCGGTCGCATCTGGACATGCTTGGAGCGGCTGCGGGCGGAGACGGCCTTGCGCGCCTCGGAAGAACGCTACCGCAGCTTGTTCACATCCATCGACGAAGGGTTTTGCGTGGTTGACGTGATTTTCGACGATCAGGGAAAGGCGGTCGATTGGCGTTATTTAGAGGTCAACCCTTCGTTTGAAAAACAGACCGGGATGTCCGATATCACCGGCAGGCGTATTCGCGAGCTGTCGCCGGACCACGAAGAATATTGGTTCGAGACCTATGGCAAAGTCGCACTAACAGGCGAGCCGGTGCGGTTTGTGAACGAGGCGAAAGTGATGAACCACAGTTGGTTCGATCTTTATGCCTTTAAAGTCGGCGGACCGGAGAGCCGGAAGGTCGCGATTTTGTTCACCAATATCACCGAACGGCGAAACACCGGACAGGCGCTTGAGGAGCAGGCGCGGCTGCTGGACTTGAGCACGGATGCCATCATCGTCCGCGACATGGAGGGCCGCATCCGTTATTGGAATCTCGGAGCGACGAAGCTGTATGGCTGGTCTCGTGACGAGGCGATGGGGGAAATCAGTCACATTCTGCTTCAGACCGAGTTGCCGGTCTCCGGGGATCAACTTTTGGAGGAATTGTGTCGAACCAATCACTGGGCGGGCGAGATGGTGCATACGAAGCGGGACGGCGAACGCATCACCGCCCTCACCAGGAAAACCCTGGTCCGCGACGGCGAGGGGACGCCCGTGGAAGTGATGGAAAACATCACGGACATCACCGAGCTCAAGGAATCGCTCATGCTCCAAGAGCGGCTCCGCGGCATGTCTCATCTGATTTTGCAGGCGCAGGAGGAGGAGCGGAAGCGGATCAGCCGCGAGTTGCATGACGTCGTCGCCCAGACCCTGGTGGGGATCAATGTCCACGTGGCGGGATTGGCGCACGGGGCCGAGGGCATCCCGCGGAGTTTCCAGCTTAAAGTCGCCCGGACGCATCGCCTCGTCGAAAAAGCGGTGGAAGTCGTGCACCGCTTCGCCCGCGAACTTCGCCCAACCGTCCTCGACGACCTCGGGCTGATTCCTGCGCTGCAATCCTACATCAAGGGCTTCATGAATGACACGGGCGTGCGGGTCAGTCTCAAGACGTTCCGGGAGATCGAGGACACCGGCATCCAGATTCGAACCGTCCTCTTCCGGGTGGCCCAGGAGGCGTTGACCAACGTTTTTCGCCACGCGGAAGCAAGTCACGCGTCCGTCACCCTGCGCCGCTCCAAGGGCAGGATTTTCATGGAAATCACCGACAACGGCCGCGGTTTCGAAGTCGCAGGCAAGGCACTCGAGGAAAACAGAAACTGCCTCGGTCTGCTAGGCATGAAGGAGCGCGTCGAGATGGTGGGCGGCACCTTCCACGTCGATTCCGCGCCCGGGAAATGCACCACCGTCCGGGTCGGATTCACTCCCTCCAAACTCGAAACTCCTCCCCTCGATTCATGAAACCGATCACCGTCCTGTTAGCGGAAGATCACATGATCGTGCGGGAGGGACTCCGTGCGTTGCTCCGCTTGGAGACCGACATCGAGGTCGTCGGCGAAGCGGAGAACGGCCGCCAGGCGGTGAACCTAACCGCCTCGCTCTGCCCCGATGTGGTGGTCATGGACATCGCCATGCCGCTGCTCAACGGGCTGGAAGCGACCCGCCAGATCCTCCGCGCCACACCCGGCACGAAGGTGCTCATCCTTTCCGCCCACAGTGACGACGCCTATGTCGAGCGGGTGATGGAGCTGGGAGCCGCCGGCTATCTGGTCAAGCAAACCGCCGCGCACATTCTTCCCAAGGCGATTCGGGAAATCCATGGCGGTGTGCTGTTTTTCAGCCCCGCCATATCCAAACGGCTTCAGCAACGACAGAAAAAGGGCGGCTCGATTCTAACTTCCCGCGAGATGGAAGTGCTTCAGCTCATCGCCGAGGGCAAGGCCAACAAGGAAACCGCGAACATGCTCCATATCAGCATCAAAACTGTCGAAAAGCACCGCCAGAAGCTGATGGAGAAACTCAACATTCACGACACCGCCAGCCTCACTCGTTATGCGATCGCGAACGGCATCATCGAGAGCAGCGTGCAGGGTACCACCCTATAAAAAGGCGCGCTTGAAATCAACCAAGCGCGCCGGTCCCGAATTCCGGTGGTTAGAACAAGCCGAGCAGTTTGAGGACTACTACGACCACGACGACGGCTCCGATGATATAGACGATTGAGTTCATGTTTTTGTGTTTGTCCGGAGTGGTAGTTTCGAGCGCCAGACGGGCGGCCTAACATTCTCCAAGATTGTTGGGAATCTATTCGTGGAAATTATCGTTAGCAACGGGAAATCCCTATCCGGTGGGTTTCTACAATTGCCGCCGCAAGCTGACTGCCATTTGGTCGATCAGTTTTCCCACAGCGGAGCGGTTTTTGAACTCTGCCCGGGTCATGCGCCGGGATTTGGCCAGATCCTCATTGAATGTTTGAGTCTGCTCCGCGGCGAACTTTGCATCGTAAATGTTCAGGTTTGCCTCATCATTCAACCGGAACGAGCGGTCGTCGAAATTGGTCGATCCCACCGACACCCACAGATCGTCCACGATGATGACCTTGCAGTGATACATTGCGGGTTGGTATTCGTGAATCTCGACACCGGCGTCCAGCAGTTCCCCCCACAGCGCGCGGGAGGCGCTGCGAACCAGTTCGGAATCCGTATTCGGTCCGGGAACGATCAGCTGGATTTTTACTCCCCGTTTGCGGGCGCTGACAAATGACTCGATCGCCAGCTCGTCCGGCACGAAGTAAGCGGCTTGGAGGCGAATGCTCGTCTTGGCCGAGGCGATCGACAGCAGATACATCAGGCGCACGCTCTCGCTGCCCTCGCTGCGCGAGCTTTTGAAAACCTGCGCGAGCGAATCTCCAACCGGCTTGAGTTCGGGAAAATAGCTCGGGCCTGCTAGAACCTTCGCGCGGGTCTTGATCCAATTGTCGTTGAAGGCGGCCTGCATCCCGGCCACCGCCGGTCCTTCGAGCTGATAGTGCGAGTCACGCCAATGTTCTTTGTCCTCGCCATTTCCCAGCCACGAATCCGCGATGCCAACCCCGCCGGTGAAGCCAATGCGGCCATCCACCACCAGCAGCTTGCGGTGGGTCCGGTTGTTCACACGCGCCAGGGTGTACCATTTGATCGGGTGGTAGCGCTCGACCTCGACTCCTGCGGCCTTCATCTGATCGAGGTATTTATCCTCCAGCTTGCCGCATCCCACAGCGTCTAGCAGGACGTGAACGTTTACGCCCGCCTTGGCTCGTTCGCACAAGGCTTCCGAAAACCGGCGGCCGATGTCGCCGGACCAGTAGATATACGTTTCAAAGGTGATGGTTTCCTTGGCGGACTGGATGGCCTTGAGCATCGCCGGGAAGATTTCATCGCCATTCTGAAGCGCGGTGATGCGGTTGCCTGCCAGCACCGGCGGTCCTAACAGCGGCCCGAGGCTGCGCAGGAATTCCGGGTCCTCCACTGCGAACTGGTGATGCAGCTCGAACCGGATTTGTTTTTCTCCCGCCCGCAGGTTGAGCGTCAGAAGCGTTAGGAACACCGTCACGAGAACGGTTAGGGAAATGATCAGCCACATCTTGAATCTGCTTCTGGGTTTCTTCCCGCCGTTCTGCGGGTTCTGTTCCATACGGGGTTCACTCATCGAATTTTCTAAAGCGGGTTGTTTTCTCAGGTTTTCGGTCTTGGACCCAAGCTCACCGTCTCATCAGCGGGCAGATTTCAAGGTCGCGACAGTTAGCACACTTTGAGAGAGTGCGATAATTTTTTCGCCCGCCGGGGACTCGCTGCTTCCATCAACTTTCCACCGGCGGCGCGGCGACCAGGGAGAGCGCATCCATCACCGCGTTCACGGCGGCCGGGTCGAGGGCATCTGGAACGACCGCGCCGAGTACTAGGCAACCGTAGGCGGTGTCCACAGGGATGACTTCGAGGGTCGCTCCGGCACCGATTTTCACGTGGACATTGCCAGGCGATGCGCCGGGCCGGCGGGAGGCGAGCGCGAGGCTGCGGGCGAGGAAGTGAAGGCGACCGTGGCCGCTCTCGTCGAAAATCACCGCTCCCTCACGGTCGAGGATGAAGATGCCGGTGGCGGAAAAATGGTGGTGCAACCAATCGCGGAAGCGGTTGATGCGATCAAGGAACGGGCCGCGGGCGGAGGTCTGGATTTCTGCGGGGGGCGGCGATGCTGGCAGGGTGGGATCCTCGCGGACTTGGGGGGGCGGGGACGGTGGGCCGGGCTGTTGGGGAAGCGGATCGTTCGCGTAACCGACGAAGCTCTCGTCAAATCCGGCGTCCGGCGAGGGTGCGGCAGGTTCGCGGCCCGGTGTCATTAACCGATCGGCCAAGCGCCGGACCTCGGCGGGGTCGAGCCATGGATTAATCGGGTCCATCAGCCACGGGCGGCATAATGCCCGCCGCTCGGTTCGAGTTTGGCTTCGATTTCCATGCGCAGGGAATCGAAGACGACCTGCGCGCCGGCCCCGTCCTCGAGCACGCCGATGGGCAGGCCGCGGGCGCTGGCTCGCACGAACAATCCGTCGCGCGGGATTTGGGTTTGGAAGACCATTTCCGGCGGCAAGAGCTGGCGGAGGGCGGCGGCGGCTTCCGTGCTTTCCGCGAGGTCATTCTGGACCATGGTCAGGCAGACGCCGAGCACCGTGAGCCGGGGGTTCATGACCCGCAGGCGGTTGAGGCCTTCCAGGAGTTTCGGCACGGAGCGGATTCCGAGCGGTTCGGCCTGTTGGGGAATCAGAATGGCGTCGCTGGAGGCGATCACGTCGCCAGTCACGCCGAACAATCCGGCGGCGGTGTCGATCAGGCAGAGGTCGAAGCCGCGGGCGGCGATGCTGCGGAGGAAGCCGCGGACGCGGGCGAGATGCGCGCCCATGCCGCCGCCGCCGGCTTCGTAGTCGCTGGCCTGGCCGCTGGCGACGAGCGAGAACGTTTCCAGACGGGTGGGCACGATGAGGCGTTCGAGCGGGATGCCGGGGTCTGCCAGATAGTCGTAAAATCCGGCGAGCAGGCGCGATTGGCGGGTGAGGGAGAGGCCGACGGAGCCTTGCGGGTCGGCATCCACCAACAAGGTTTTCACGCCGGCGCGGGCGAAGGAGTGGGCTAGATTGATGGAGACGGTGGTTTTACCCACGCCTCCTTTTTGGCTGGAAACGGCAATACTGATCACACTACGCGGGGAATTGTTTCGAGAGGGTAGCTTCGGCTTGCCACATCGGAAGTCTTTTCTTCAAGATGCGGGTGCCGCAGGAGAGACGGGTCTCACCCCTTCAGGCCGCCCAATCATTTATGAAATCGCGTATTCCGTTCGGTCTAGCAGGATTTGCCGCGCTGCTGTGCGGCTTGGTGTTAGGGGGGTGCCGGAAAGCGAAGGAGGAAGCCGTCGGAGACCGGGCTGCCGTGATTTCCCTCGCTCCCGAGCTGGCTTCCAATGGCCTGGGCACGCTGCCGGGGGCGGTCTATCGAAGCCAGGCCGGGTCGCCGATCCGCTGGCAGCCGTGGACCCGGGAAACGCTGGGGCGGGCGAAGGCGGCGAATCGTCTCGTATTTGGCGTGATCGCCATGCCGCAGCAGCCGGGATTCCAAGGCGTGTTAGCGGCGTTGGCGAACAATCCGGCTTTGGTCAGCACCCTGAACGATCATTACGTCCCGGTGCTCATCGATGGCGACGCCTCGCGGGAAATCGGGCTCCTCGCGGGGGATCTTTGCACGGAAATCAACCGCGCCCTGCACATGCCGTTGTTCGTCTGGATGACCTATGATGCGAACCCGGTCGCCTGGATTCCCGTTTCCCAAGCTTCTGCCGAGAAGGTGGCGGATTTGTTCAACCAGTCCAATCAGATGGTTTCCCAGACTTGGGCGGAGGACATCGGGAACGGGAAGAGTTATGTGATAAATAACAGCGCGCTGGACAATGCCGGCCGCCGCAGCCGGATCGGGCAGCGCAAGAATGCCAAGGTGATGAGTGAAAAGCCCGCCGAGGATGTGATCCGCAGCCTGCGCCAGCTCGCGTCGTTTTATGACCCGTTTTCCCGGACCTTCGACGAGGCGGGCGGGTTGTTTCCGGCGGGGGCCATTGACCTTCTGGCCACGGCGGCGATCCAGCCGGGCCTGCCGCCCGAGGTCCGCTCGAAGTGTTTGGAGACCACCCGCGAACTGCTGGTCGATCTGCTGCCCAGCGCGATGTTCGACCCGCTCGAAGGCGGGGTTTTCTCCGCTCGAAGGGGTACGTCTTGGGCGCTGCCTTCGTTCTACAGGGATTGCGTCTCCCAGGGGCGCGCGGCGGTTTCGCTCATGCACGCCTATCGGGCGACCGGCAACGCGCTGGCCTTGGACAAGGCGCTCGGTCTGATCGACTACTCGGAAAAAAACTTCGCCACCGCGGACGGCCTGTTCTCGACCGGCATGGCAAGCGAATCCAAGGCTGCGGCCTGGCTGTGGACCGTGGAGGAAATCGAAAAAGAACTCACGCCCGCGGACGCCGCTTGGTGGATCGAAGTCACCGGCATGAAGGGACTGGGAAATTTGCCCTCCGAGGTGGATCCGCGCCGCGAGTTTTTCCGCAGCAACAGCATCGGGCTGGGCAAGTCGGTGGGCCAGCTTGCCGCAGACGAAGGGCAAAGCATCGAAGTCTTCGCGCCGCGCTTCGAGGCGGTGCGGCAAAAGCTTCTCGCGGTTCGCAACGCCCATCTCGGGTCGGCCGCTCACGACGACTCGTCCCATGCGGGCGCGACCTTCCGGATGGTGTCAGCCTACGCGATGGCTTTCGGAGTCACGGGCGACGTGAAATTTCGCGACAAGGCGGTCGCTCTGCTCGACAAGGCCCGGGTCGCGTTTACCGAAGGTCCCAAGTTGCGTTTGTTTTCCCAAGAAACCCCGAAATCGGTCGGCGGAGGACGGGCGTTTCTCTACGCGCTGGCGCTGCAGGCGGCCCTCGACGTTTCGACCATCACCTCGGATGAAAAGTGGCTCGTATGGACTGAGGATCTGGCAACCACCGCCGCGGAGCTTTTTACCGATGCCGGATTTCTCAAGGAATGCCCGGACGATGCGAAAATCATCGATTTGCCAATCACCGATCTGGTGATGCTTTTCGACGACTCCACGGCGGGTTTGATTTCATTCGCCGAGTGCCGCCTTGCCGAGCGCGGTCGCCCGCCGGTTCGGACTTTCAGCGAGCTGGCCACGCCGCTGCCGACTTACTCGGTGGACCGGCCGATCCTTCACACCGATCTCTTGCAGGCGACGCTGGCCCGCGAGTTCAAGGTGGTCCTCGTCGCCGGGGAGGGGATTTCCCCCGAGATGAAGCTCGCCATGGAGAGGCTGTCGCTCCGGATGTTCCAGCGCCGCGCCGCGAAACCTGGGGACGAGGTCCCGAGCGGAGCGGTCATGGTCATTTTCCCGGACGGCGGGCGCAAATCCGTTTCCACGCCCGCCGCCTTGCAAGAAGCGGTCTTGCCCTCACCTCAAAAATCCTAGAACTTCGCCCTACCCGCATTACCCATAACCCATGATGAAAACGCACCCCTCCCTCGCCGCCCTTTGCCTGCTGTCCCTTGCATTGCCGAGCCATGCCGATCTGTTCACCCTCAAGGACGGGACCACCGTCGAAGGTAAGGTCATCAGCGAGGCGGGAGACAGCTACAAACTGGAAGTGCAGGTGACCAAAAGCATCAAGGACGAGCGAACAATCCCGAAAGCCGATGTCGTCAAGCGGGCCGGCGAGCAGCCGGATTTGAAAGCCTTCGAAGCCATCGCGAAATTCGCGCCGACTCCCGATTTGCTGTCGGTTGATGAATACCTCACCAAGATCGCCGCCGTCGAAAAATTCCTGAAAGCCCACGCGATCAGCAGCAAGGCCAAGGAAGCCGCGGCGATCCTGGCGACGCTCAAGACCGAATCCGCCCAAGTGGCCGCCGGTGGCATCAAACTGAACGGCAAAATGGTTTCTCCGGAGGAATACAAGGCCAACGCCTATGACCTGGACGCCCGCGTGATGGAGTCGAAAATCCGCGACCTCCTGAAAGAAGAACAACCGCTTGCCGCTCTCAGGCTGTTCGTCGAGTTCGACAAGGAATACCCCACGACCCTTTCGCACGGCTCGCTGGCCCCCCTGATCCGGCAGGTCATCCAGAACGAGGTCGCGGGAGCCAAGGAGTCCCTGGCCTCGCTCGATGCCCGGCTCAAGGCTCGCGAGGTCGGCCTCCAACAAATGAATGCCGAGAATCGCCGCGCGTCCACGGAAGCGATCGCGGAGGAAACCGCGTTAATGGAAACCCGCTTCAAGGCCGAGAAAGATGCCAAGCAAGGCTGGGTCACGAGCAGCCCGTTCCACAAGGCCTCGCTCGAAGAAACCGTGACCTTCGGCGGAGTCGAACTCGCCCGTCTCGCTGCCATAAAAACCGTCCTCGGCGCTGACGGCGGGAAAGCCTACCGGGATCTTTACAACGCCATTTACAGCGGAGCCGATGCCGCTGCGGTCAGCACCGCCCTCGCTGCGGCGAAAACCATGAAAATCCCAGCGCGCTACCTCGCCCCGCTCGAAGCGGAAGCCAAGGACCGCAAGTGACCGTTGGCGCAAACGTTTACCTCATGTCCGCATCTCGCACCGCCAGCCGCAGCCGCAAGACGGCCGAGACCGCCATCGAGCTCTCGCTCGACCTTGATGGCACCGGCATCTCCACCATCGACACTGGTGTGCCGTTTTTCGATCACATGCTTACACTGTTTTCGAAGCACGGCCTGTTCGACCTCCAGGTGAAAACCACCGGCGACATCGCCGTGGATTTCCATCACACCATTGAGGACACCGGCATCGTCATCGGCGAGTGCCTGCGCGACGCGCTCGGCACCAAGGAGGGCATCCGCCGTTACGGCTGCTGTTATTTGCCGATGGATGAAACGCTTGCTCGCGTCGTCGTGGACCTCAGTAACCGCCCGCACCTCGAGTTCCGCGCCCCTGCCGGCACGCCGTCCGCGCCGAACATGCCCTTCACCCTCGTCGAGGAATTCTGCCGCGCCGTCGCCTCCAATCTGCGGGCGAACATCCATGTCGAGCTGCTCTACGGCCGCGATGGCCACCACATCGCCGAGGCGATTTTCAAGGGGCTCGCCCGCGCCCTCCGCGACGCCTGCGAGCGGGACCAGCGCGTCATCGGCATTCCCAGCACTAAGGACGCCCTGTGAAAACCGGCATCATTGACTACGGCGGGGGCAATCTCCGCAGCGTCGCCAATGCCCTGCGCTCGCTCGGGCAAGATCCCACGATCGTCGCCAGCCCGGACCAAGTCGGCGACGTGACCCATCTCCTGCTCCCCGGGCAAGGCGCGTTCGGCGATTGCATGGAGCGCTTGGAAAATCGCCGCCTTGCCCCGTTTCTCAAGGATTGGCTCGCCGCCGACCGGCCCTACTTCGGAATTTGCGTCGGGTATCAAATCCTCTTCGACAGCAGCGAGGAAGCGCCCGATGCCCGCGGCCTCGGCGTCGTATCGGGCACGGTCCGCCGCTTTCAGGAAGAGCCGGGCCTCAAAATCCCGCACATGGGCTGGAATTCGGCGACCGCCGCCCGTGGCGACACACCGGTCTGGCATGGCCTCGGCGCGGATCCCTATTTCTACTACATCCACTCGTTTTACCCCGAACCGACCGACCCGGCATCGGTCCTCGCTACGACCACCCACGGGACGCAACCGTTCGCCGCCGCCGTCGAGCGGGGGAACCTGTTTGCCTGCCAGTTCCACCCGGAAAAAAGCCAGGAAGCCGGACTCCGCCTCATCCGGAATTTTCTGGGTCTGTAGCCCGGAGTGCTGCTTTGCGGACAGAGATCCTGAGCGGGGGTAAAACGCAAGAATCGACACCCGCCCGCGTTGCGCTAGGTTCCCGGCGGATGACTTTGAAGGAACTCGGGTGGAATGACGATTTGGAAACTGCCTGCGCGGCGTTCCGCGGCAAGGGCTGGGTGCCCGCACGGTTGATTCGTGAAACCGTGATCAACTACGGCGCGTTCATCAAAGGCGGCGAGGAAATCGACGTCATCCTTTGCGGCCGGGTGTGGCATGAAGCGGTATGCGATGCGGATCTGCCGGCCGTCGGCGATTGGGTGATGGTCGAGCTCGGCGATGAAAACCAGCCGTCCGTGATCCGCGCGACGCTGCCCAGACGGACCTGTTTTTCGCGGAAAATGCCGGGCAACAGCTCACAGGCGCAGGTCATCGGCGCAAACGTCGATTACGTCGCCGTGGTCACCGACGCGGGGCCGGATTTCAACATCCGGCGGATGGAGCGCTACTTCATGCTGATCGGTCGCAGCGGCGCGAAGGCGATTGTGTTAGTGAACAAGGCCGATCTGTTTCCCAAAGAGCAAAGCCAGCAAGCCGCAGCGGAAATTGCCGCGCTGTGGGACGGCGCGGCGGTGCATGTGACGAACGCGTTGAATGGCGATGGCCTGAAAATCCTCAAGAAGTATCTAAAAAAGGGAATTACGATGTGCGTCGTAGGTTCCAGCGGCGTCGGCAAGTCCACCCTCGTGAACCAGCTCTACGGCGGGGAATGGCAGTGGACCAGCGAGTGCAACGAGACCACCGGCAAGGGGCGTCACACCACCACCTCCCGCGAACTCGTGCCGCTGCCCGGCACCGGTATGCTCATCGACAACCCCGGAATGCGGGAAATCCAGATGTGGACCGACGAGGCGACGCTGCGCGATAGTTTCGCCGACGTGGAGGCTCTAACCGCCGAGTGCAAGTTTTCCGATTGCAGCCACCGAAACGATGCCAAGTGTGCCATCCGCGCCGCCGTGGAGGCGGGGACGCTGGATCCCGCGCGCTATGAAAATTTCCTTAACCTCGAGAACGAGATCGCGGCGTTGCGGAAGCGTTCGGAGAAGCGCCAGATGGCCGTCGAGCGCTGGGCCAAGCGCAACAGCGTGAAGGCCCGCAATCTGGCGGACCGCATCCAGTTGGAAAAGGACGACCGCGGCGACATGTGAGAGCTGGCCGATTTCTGCAGCCGGAGTGGGTTCATCCCCCCTTGTCGCCGGAGATTTCCTCTGCAATGGTGCAAACTCAATGTCCTTACGAGCATGAGTACGATACCGACCATCACGAGGGAAGACCTCGCCACACGCCTCGCGACAACGGATTCACCGCTTGTCATCGACGTCCTTCCCGCTGAGGAATTTCTATCAGGACACCTGCCGGGAGCGGGTAACGCCTGCGTCTTCGACATGACCTTTCTGGAGGACGTGGAAAAAATCGTCCCGGGCCGGGCCGCGGACTTGGTGGTTTATGGTGCCGGCCCGCACGATCTGGCTTCCCGCACGGCGGCGGAGAAATTAGTGGCAGCGGGCTACACCCGCGTCACGGATTACCGCGGCGGACTCGAGGATTGGATCGCTGGTGGTGGGCGGGTCGAGGGTGAAATCGCCATGGGGCCGAAGCCGACCGTCCCAGCCGACGGCACGCACCGGATCGATGTCGGAAAAAGCAAGATCGAGTGGACCGGCCGCAATCTAACCGGAGCGCACTCCGGCACGATCGACATGCGCGAAGGTCAGATCGAAGTCGCGGCCGGACAACCGTTGCGGGGGAGCTTCATCCTGGACATGCACACGATTCGGAACGTGGATATCGAAGACTCCGGGATGCGGCAGAAGCTGGTGCAGCACCTGATATCGGAAGATTTTTTCGAGATCCGGACCTTTCCCACCGCGGAGTTTTCACTGTCGAAATTCACGCCCCTGCCCGAAGCGAAACCCGGCAATCCCAATTACGAAATTGCCGGTGAACTCAACATGAAAGGGGTAAGCCAAGAAATCGTTTTCCGCGCCATCCTCGCGCCCACTCCGGATGGTCTTCTCGCCGCCGACGCGCATCTGGACATCGACCGCACCCGCTGGAACGTGCTTTACGGCTCGGGGAAGTTCTACCAAAAACTCGGCAAGCATCTCGTCAATGACGAGATCAGCCTCTCCCTGAAACTGATCACCATTGAACCATGAGCGATCCTAACACACCGGCAGTCCGCACCGGTCAAGGTTCGACCAAGCTTTCGCGTGAGGAGTTCGGACGCCGCTATCAAGCGCAGTTCGACGACCCCGCCTTCGATGCCGCGAAAGGGGAAATCGAGCGTCTGACCGGCATCGCCTGGCATGTCTATCAGGAAGGCGGGAAAACCGCGCGGACGCGGAAGGCCGGTCCGGAATTCGCGGACCCCGAACAGGACTTGGCCATCGAATGGCTGCAAGCCCGGGCGGAGATCCAGAAAGCGCAGGCCCAGCAAGAGCGAAGCGATGGCGATTCGCGCATCCTGCTCATTTGCGCGTCGCCGCGGACGGACGAGACGTGCCCCAGCGAAATGTCGAAGACCTTCCGGATCGCAACCGCCGTGCGCGAGCTGATGGGTCGTGCGGGTGGCTTTACCGTCGATTTCCTCGATCTCAGCCACCTGAATTCCGAATACGGGCGGAAAATCTATCCGTGCAAGGCCTGTGTCTCCACGGCGATGCCGCTGTGTCACTGGCCGTGTTCCTGTTATCCGAATCATCCGATGGGTCAGGTCCAGGACTGGATGAATGAAATTTACCCCCGCTGGGTCGCGGCGCATGGGGTCATGATCGTCACGCCGGTGCATTGGAATCAGGCACCGAGCGTGCTCAAACTCATGATCGACCGGCTGGTTTGTGCGGATGGCGGCAACCCCGATCCCACCACCACCGATGGCAAGGATGCCGCCAAGGCAAAGGCGCTCGAGCTGAAAGATTGGCCCTATCCGAGGCACCTCGCCGGTCGCCTTTTTTCCCTCATCGTCCATGGCGATACCGAAGGTGCCGACAGCCTGCGACACAATCTCCACGACTGGCTAACGGCTCTGGATCTGGTATCCGCCGGACCGGCCGCCGTATTTGACCGCTACATCGGTTATTATGAGCCTTATGCCACGAGCCACGATGCCTTGGACCGCGACACTGCTTTCATGGATGAGGCGAAAAACGCCGCAACCACCCTGATGGAATCTGTCGCGGAGATGCGGCGGGGACGCCAGGTCCCCGGACATGACCTCGAATCGCCGAGGCCCAAATAAATGAGCGCGAAAAAATCAGCGAAGCCGAAAAAGCAGGGACTTTACGCCAACATCCACGCCAAGCAGAAACGCATCGCGGAAGGCAGCGGGGAAACGATGCACCCACCGGGAGAAAAAGGCGCGCCGACTGACAAGGACTTTAGAAAAGCGAAGAAGACCGCCCGCAAGAAGAAAGGGTCTTAGGAAATTCCGGATGTTGACCGCCCCGCCCGCCCGGAATGAAGTTGGTAATGGCAGGAGAGCCGTGCAATCCTCGCGCCCGGGCGAAAGCCGCCGGTCATTTTAATTCACATGAGATTTCAGTTTTCGCGCTGGCTTTTTGTATTCCTAATTGGTTTCGCGCTGGCCTCCGGGCTGGAGGCGCAGTTCGCAGCTCCATCCTCCACAACTGCGGAAACGGCGGATGCCGGGGCTGAAGCTCTCAAGAAGGAACTCACCGACGCGCGGAATTCGCTGGCCCGCTTCAGCGAGGCCGGGGCCGTCAGCCGCTTGCCGGAAGGCATCGAATCCGCGCAGTTAGTCGAGCGGGTCCAGGACCTCGATCAACTGGTGCGCGCACTCGGCCGCCATCTCAGCCTGCTGGATCTGAAGCGCGATGCGGACCGCAATCTAACTGCGGCCAGGGCGACGGAAGAGGCATGGACCGGGTTCAAGGAAGACCCGCCGTATTCCATGTTGTGGGCGGACGATCTGACGAAGCGGCTCGCGTTACTCAGCGAGAAAAGAGCCAGTTTCCAATCCTCCATCGCGTTGTTCGAACGCACCCTGGATGGCGTGGAGACGGAAGCGACCGGCGTCATTGCCGCGAAAGAGGCGGCGGAGGCCGTGGTTGCCAGCGCGGGAGCGCAGACCGCTGCCGCGAAATGGCTGGCGGAAGCGGCGGCAGGGAAGCACCGCTTGGTGATCGCCCGCGCTAACAGCCTGCGGGAAAATATCGCGCTGCTCCAAGTGCAGCTCGCGATCGTTACCTCCGAGCGGAATCTGTTGGAGAACGAGTTGCGGGTGGTGCGCCGCAACGTGGATTTCAGTGAGGAGGATTTGCAGAAGCTCGTGAAATCCGCGGCCGAACGACAGGCGGCGATTCGCAAGGAGATCGCCGAGACGACCCGTAAACTGCGGGAGGCCCAGACGGTTAGAAATGCGGCGAAGGCGGACCTCGACAGACAACCGGCGAGCGAAGCCGAAGTGGAAATCCGCCGGCTGCAGTTGTCCGCCGCCGAGACGCGGGCGGAGGTGCTCCAGTTCATTGCTGAAAATTTAGGCGCATTGGAAGGGATCGAGAGCTATGTCGCGACGGCCTATCAGAACCGTCGGACCTTAGCCGGAGTCGCCTCGAAGGCCGCCCGGGAAGCAGCGTTGCAGTCGCTGGCTTCGCTGCGGGATCGCGTCGCCGCGTGGGAAGTGGTCTCGACTAACGAACTGGCCGCGGTCAACGCGGACCTCACCCAGCAGGGAGTGGTCGCGGCCGAGATCCCTGTTGGCGATCCGCGGAACGTCCCGCTTGCCGAGATGCGCGCGGCCTTGTGGGCCAAGCAAAGTTTCCTCCAACGCGTCGTGCAAACCACCGGCGATCTTCGCAAAAGCACCTCTCGCTGGGTGGATGAAAACAACGTGGCCACGGAACGCACCCTCGCGACCCGAATCCGGGATTACCTAACAACCGTCCGGGTCAATCTCCGCAGCGTCTGGGATATCAACATTTCAAAGTATGAGGAAACTACCCCCACCGGCGGCAAGATCCAGCGCAGCGTAAAGCTGGGCACCATCATCAAGGCGCTGCTGTTTTTCGCCATCGCCTACTATATTCTGGCGTCTATCAGTCGGCGGATGCAGCACGTGGTGGTGCGGCGCAACCACATCGGCGAGGCTCAGGCCAACACGCTGCGGACCTGGCTGATGATCGTGGTGGCTTTCTGTCTCGCCATCGCGACGCTGAATTTCCTGAGCATTCCGCTCACGTTGTTCGCGTTCTTCGGCGGCGCGCTGGCCATCGGGCTGGGCTTCGGCACGCAGACGCTGATCAAGAACTTTATCAGCGGCATCATCGTCCTGTTCGAGCGCAAGATCCGGGTCGGCGACATCGTGGACGTCGGCGGCATCGCGGGTTCCATCACGGAAATCAATACCCGTTCGTCCGTGTTGCGCGGCGCGGATGGCAAGGAAACCCTGGTTCCGAATTCCCAGTTTTTGGAAAATCAGGTAACGAATCTAACTTTGTCTAATCGACGCGTGCGACGGACGCTGAAAGTGCGGGTGGCGCTGGGATCCGCCCCGCAGGAGGTGGTCACGATTCTGAAGGAATGCGCGGAGCGGCATGGTCTGGTGTTGAAGAATCCGGCGCCGATCATGACGTTCGACGACTTCGCCGACAACTCGCATGTCTTCGCGATTTACTACTGGACCGAGTTCGATTCGCAGACCGATTCGGACGTCGTCGCCAGCGACCTACGGTTCATGATTGAGAAAAGCTTCGCGGAAACCGGGATCATGTTTCCATCCTCCCAACAGGAGTTCGTCATCACCGACCACCGCACGAATGAACGATGACGTCCAGTGGATGGAGCTTGCGCTGATAGAAGCGCGCAGGGGCATTGGCCGGACCGCGCCGAATCCGCCGGTTGGCGCGGTGATCGTTAGAGACGGCGAGCTTCTGGGAAAAGGCTGGCATCGCGCCGCCGGCCGGCCGCACGCCGAGCGGGAAGCCTTGGCCGCCGCAGGAGATGCGCGGGGCGCGACGATCTACATCACCCTCGAACCCTGCTCGACCTGCGGCCGCACACCGCCGTGTACGCAAGGGCTGATCGACGCGGGCATCGCGCGGGTGGTTTACGCCTGCATGGATCGGAATCGCGATCACGCCGGTCGGGCCGATAGTTTATTGAAAGCGGCGGGCATCGAAGTTCTATCAGGGGTGTGCGCCGGCGAGGCCGAGCGCCTGCTGTGGCCGTTTTTCAAAGTCCGTGAGACCGGGCTGCCGTGGGTCATTTGGAAATCCGCGATGAGTCTCGATGGCCGGATCACCCGCCCGCCCGGCGAAGGCCAGTGGCTAACAGGTGAAGCCGCCCGCGCCGACGTGCAGAAACTCCGCTCGACGGTCGATGCGATCCTCACCAGCGGCGAGACGATGCGCCGAGACCAGCCCGCGCTGACCATCCGCGTCCCGGAGTTGTTAGCAGGACGTGAGCAGCCCTGGCGCGTCGTCGTTTCTAACCACCCGGAAACCTTGCCTTCGGATCAACCCCGCACCCTGATCCGCCCTCGCGGCGACCTTGCGGAAATCCTGCGCAACCTTGCCTGCGAGCAAGGCGTTCTAACGGTCATGGTCGAGGCCGGCGGAGTGCTTTCCGCCGCGCTGTTCGAAGCGGGCTTGGTCGATGAAGTCGTCGTTTACTATGCGCCCATGCTCTGCGGCGGCCCATCGCCCGGCCTTGGTGGCGCGGGCCTGCACGAGTCGTTGCATTTGGATGAAATCGATTTCCAACAGTTCGGAAATGACATCCGCGTGAGGGGTATCGTTAGGTGTTAGAAAAGCGCGGCGTCCAGCGCATGGATCGCGTGGTCGATTTCCTCCAGCCGGGTGGACAGCGGCATCATGAGTACGATGGTGTCCAGGATCGGGCGGGTGAGCAGGCCGTGGGCGCGGGCGGCGAGGCAGACGGATTCGCCGAAGCGCTCGTTAGGCGGGAACTTTTCGCCGTCCGGCCGTCGCAGTTCGATTCCGGCGATGAAGCCGCCCTGGCGGATTTCGTGGATCAATGGGTGGCGGGATTTCAATTCCGCGAGTCCGTTGGTTAGGCGGGCGATTTTTCCCGGGAGCTGTTCCAGCGTGTTTTCCGTTTCAAAAAGATCGAGATTCGCGAGCGCTGCGGCGCAGCCTAACGGGTTCGCGGTGTAACTGTGGCCGTAGTAAAACGCCCGATCCGCGCCGCCGAGGAACGCATCGTAGATTTTTCCGGTGGTGAGCGTGGCGGCCAGCGGCAGGTAGCCGCCGGTGAGGCCTTTCGCGAGGCAGAGGAAATCGGGGATCACGTTTTCGCGCTGGCAGGCGAACATCGTCCCGGTGCGGCCGAAGCCGGTCATCACTTCGTCGAGGATGAGGTGGACGCCATTTTGATCGCACCACGTTCGCAGCTCTCCTAACATCCCGGCGGGCCAGGGACGCATTTCGTTGACGCCCTGGATCAGCGGTTCGATGACGACGGCAGCGGTTTCTTCGTTTGGCAGGGAGTCCAATTCATCCATCGAGCTAACATGTCGGACCGGAAAGCCCACGCCGCCGAAGCGGTGGGAGAACCGCCCGACTCCGCCGAGCGAAGCCGCGCCAAGCGTATCGCCGTGGTAGCCGTTGGAAAACGCGATGAAGCCGGTTCTTTGTGGCTCGCCGGTTTGCTGGCGGTATTGCACCGCCATTTTTAAAGCGCACTCGACGGCCGTCGAGCCGTCGTCGGAAAAGAACACGCGTTCCAAGGTTTTCGCCGGGAAAAAACCGCAAAGCCGGCGCGCCAGCTCCCCGGCGAGCGGGTGGGTGAAGCCGAGAAACGAGGTGTGGGCGACTTTTCCGAGCTGGTCGTGAATCGCCGCGTTGATCGCCGGATGGGCGTGGCCATGGATGTTCGTCCAGATAGAGGAATTTCCGTCGAGGTAGCGCCGACCCTCGGAATCCCACAGCCACGACCCTTCGCCACGGACTAGGACCAGCGGCTCATGGCCGCGCGCGCACCACTCGGCTTGCCGGGTGAAGGGATGCCAGCAATGGGCTTGATCCTGCTCGATGGATCGGCGGCTTTCCTCGCACACGCGGTCAGAATGGGGATCGGTCGGCAGACTTCAACCCGCAATTGGTAGCATGAAAATTGAGGCGAAATCGTCAGCTCATGAGTCTGGAAATTCATGGTTCATACGTGATCACGTCATGGCGTATGGCCGGAAATGGGATATCTCTCATGTGTCGCCGCAAGCACGGTCCCCCCCACGGTGATTGCGACTGGACACCCTCCCCCCAATCCGTCGGCGGATGTTGTAGCCTCCCCCCTACAACATCCGCCGATTTTTTTTACCACTCCCAGAGCAGTTCCAAGGGGACGGCCAGGATTTTCGGGCCGTCGAGCTGGAGGACCAGGGAGCCGTCGTAAAAGACGATGCCGGATTGGAAATCGTTGCCCGCCTGGGCCGCCAACCGGCGCAACCCGTTGCCGTCCGAGTGATGGAGCGTGGCGGAGGCTTTCACCTCGACGCCCCAGACCTTGCTGCCACGGGTGAGCACCACATCGACTTCCACCTGGTCCTTGTCCCGGTAGTGCCAGAAGCGCAGGTCGGGATCGGTCCAGCCGGCCTGGGCGATGAGTTGCTGCAGCACAAACGACTCCAGCAGGTGGCCGAATTTATCCCGCTTGGTCAGCCAGTCGTCGGTGGAAATTCCCGCAAGCGAGGATGCCAGGCCGCTGTCCACGAGATGGACTTTCGGCGTTTTGATCAGGCGCTTGGCGGAGTTCCGATGCCACGGCGCGAGGCGGCGGATCAGGAAAATCCGCTCAAGCACGGTGAGGTAGCGCTCCACCGTTTGACGATCGAGTTTCAGGTCGTTGGCGAGTGAGGCGGTGTTGAGCAGACTGGCGGTCTGGTGGGACAGGATTTCAAGCAGCCGCGAGACTTCCGCGCTGTCCCGGACGCGGGCCACGTCATGGACATCGCGATCAATCACAGAGCGGAGGTATTGGCGGTGCCATTGGCGGGCCCGCACGTAGCCACGGCCCTGCGGCTCCGGATAGCCGCCGGAAACGATGCGGCCGGGCAGGGTGGAAGGGGCCATGCCGGTTTCGCGCAGGCGGCTGTCCGTCAAATCGTTTTCAAGCAAACGGGCCAGAAACTGACCGCCGCCACGGGATTTTTCCGCCTCGGTCAGCGGGTGCAAATAGAGGCACTCCATCCGCCCGGCCAGCGAATCGGGCAGGTGGGGGAGTTGCAAAAGATTGGCCGAGCCGGTCAGCAGGAAACGCCCCGGGCGGCGGTTTTCATCCACGGTGCGTTTGATCGCGAGCAGGAGTTCCGGTGCCCGCTGGACTTCATCGAGTGTGATGTTATGGGGAAATTGGCTGATGAATCCGCCGGGATCCTTGAGGGCGGCCGCGAGCAAGTTCGCGTCATCCAGCGTGAGGTATTGACGGCCGGGGTCGAGCGTGCGCGCGAGGGTGGATTTCCCGCACTGTCTCGGACCGAGCAGGCAGACCACCGGCGTGTCAGTCATCGCTTCGTCCAGAGCGCGCTGAACCCCTCGTGGCAGTATGGTTTCGAGACCGTCCATTTGTGGTATAAGGTAGCGTCCAATTGTGGCATTGGCAAGCGTCCAATTGTGGTATAAGCCACCGTCCAATTGTGGCATAGGGCACCGTCCAATTGTGGTATTGGCGTCTCCGAAGGCTTGCCGGACGCATCCGGGCTTGATCGGAAACGGTGCGGGGTTTAGTCCCTGCGGCCTGCTTTCATGTCTGTCTCTCCTTACGCCATTCCCTCGCCCGCGCTACAGCGCGAAGTGAAACGCCGCCGCTCGTTCGCGATCATTTCTCACCCGGACGCCGGGAAAACCACGCTCACGGAAAAATTTCTGCTCTACGGCGGCGCGCTCAACCTGGCCGGCAGCGTCACCGCGCGGAAGAACCAGCGCGCGACCACCTCGGACTGGATGGACTTGGAAAAACAGCGGGGGATTTCGGTTAGCTCCACGGTGTTGCAGTTCGAATACAAGGATTGCGTCGTCAACATCCTCGACACGCCCGGGCACAAGGATTTCTCGGAGGACACCTACCGGGTCCTAACCGCGGTGGACGCCGCCGTGATGGTGGTGGACGCCGGCAAAGGCATCGAGAGTCAGACGCGGAAGCTTTTCGAAGTCTGCCGCCGCCGGGGCGTACCGATTTTCACCTTCATGAACAAGCTGGACCGCCCGGCCCGGCCATCAATGGATCTGCTCGACGAACTGGAGTCGGTGCTGGGAATCCATGCGTTTCCGGTCAACTGGCCGCTGGGCGACGGCCCGCGGTTTCGCGGAGTTTACGATCGCGAGCAGAAGCAGGTGCATCTTTTCCAGCGCACGGTGCACGGTGCCTTCCGCGCACCGGTTGCGGTGACCGGCATCGAGGACGAGAGCGTCAAGGATGCGGTGGAAGAAGGAACTTACCGTCAGGTCTGCGACGAGTTGGAACTGTTGGAAGGCGCGGGCGCAGACTTCGATTTGGATAAAGTCCTTGCCGGGGAATTGACTCCCGTCTTCTTCGGCAGTGCGGCTAACAACTTCGGAGTCCAACTCCTGCTCGACCGTTTCCTCGAACTCTCGCCCGCGCCGACCCCGCGCGAAAGCGGCGGGATGATGATCGATCCGGCGTCCGAGGAATTCTCCGCCTTCGTCTTCAAGATCCAGGCGAACATGAACCCGAAACACCGCGACCGCATCGCGTTCGTGCGCATCGTGTCCGGCCAGTTCAAACGCGACATGGACGTGATCAACGGCCGCAGCGGCGAAAAGGTCAGGCTCGCCAACTCGCAGCGCCTCTTCGCCCGCGAGCGCGAGACGGTGGACGACGCCTACGCCGGCGATGTCGTCGGCCTGGTGGGAAACTACGATTTGCTCATAGGCGACACGCTTTCGTCGCAGCCCGGCGTGACCTTCGATGAAATCCCGCGTTTCGCGCCGGAGTGTTTTTCCTTCCTGCACAACAAGAGCACCGCGAAATACAAACGTTTCCGCGACGGTCTCCAACAGCTTCTCAAGGAAGGCGTGGCCAGCGAGTTTGTCCTGATCGACAGCGAGGGTCCGCAGATCCCATTGTTAGGTGCGGTCGGCCCGCTGCAATTCGAGGTCCTCCAATATCGCCTTGAAGGCGAATATGCCGCGGAAACCCGGATCGAGCAGGCGAACTGGTCGCTCGCCCGGTGGTTGAAACCGAATGAAGGCGATCCGCTGGCACCGGAAGCGCGGCCATCTCTATCACTCGGAGCTGCCTTGGCGCGGGATTCCAACGGCTGGCTCGTCGCGCTGCTGCCGAGCGAGTGGGCGTTGAAAACTTTTTCTGACAAGAACGAGGACTGGATCATCTCCGAACAGCCTTTCCCGCCGCCGAGCTTGAAATAAAGACTAAGAGGAACCACGGATGGACGCGGATGGACACGGATTGAGATTTGAGGCGGAAACGAATGGCATTCTGAGTTGTGCTTTCGAGGTGCTGAATACGCTCGGTCACGGGCTGTTGGAGAAACCGTATGAGAACTCGCTTTGTGTTGAGTTCGGGCTGCGTGGGATCCCTTGGATTCAGCAGCCGCGTTATGACGTGACCTACAAAACCGTGAAAGTGGGAGAGTACGTGCCCGACCTTATCGTGTTTGATTGCATCGTCGTGGACACTAAAGTCATCGAGCGGATCACCGATCACGAGCTTGGCCAAATGCTCAATTACCTCAAGATCACCGGTCAGCCCGTGGGCCTCATTCTCAATTTCAAACGCGCCCGCCTTGAGTGGAAGCGCGTGATCAACACCGCTTAAAAGAATCCACTGCCGGACATTTCTTAAATCCGCGTCCATCCGCGTCCATCCGTGGTTCTCTTAAAATTCTCAAGCCGCCAGCGGTCCGGCGAGCTTTAACAGCGCGGGATCGAGCTTGTATTTCGAATCGGCAACCTCGTGGATCGGCAGGTGGCCGTAGATTCCGTCCTTGTAAACCATGATCGAATTCGTCTGGCCGGCTTCCAGCGCATCCACTGCGGCGACAGCGAATTTGTAGGCCATCACCCGGTCGAGCACGGTGGGCGAACCGCCGCGCTGGATGTGGCCGAGGACGGTTAGCCGGGCTTCCATGCCGATGGAATCGTTGATGAAGCGGGTTAGGTAATCGCCCATTTTCGTGCCTTCGGCGACGACGGCGATGGCGTATTTCCGGCCATTGGCGAGGTCGTGTTTAAGACGCGCGCCGATGGTTTCAAGGTCATACGGGATTTCCGGGACGAGGCAGATTTCGGCACCGCAAGCGAGTGCGCTGGTCAGGGCGAGGTAGCCGCAGTGGCGGCCCATGACCTCGATGACAAAGGCGCGCGAAAATGAGCTGGCCGTGTCGCGGATTGAGTCGATCGCCTGGCAAATGACGTTGAGCGCGGTATCGACGCCGAGGCAGTAGTCGGTGCCGGCGATGTCGTTGTCGATGGTCGCGGGGATGCCGGCGAAGGGCACGTTGAAATCCGCGTAAAATTGGTTGAGGGCGCGGAAAGAACCGTCGCCACCGATGACGATGAGGTTGCCGATGCCGCGACGTTTCAGGTTTTCGTAAGCCACTCGTCGCACCTCGATGTCATAGAATTCCGGCGAGCGGGAGGACCGCAGCAGGGTGCCGCCGCGGTGCAACATGCCGGAAACCTGCTCGCGGGTGGTGGGGACGATGCGATCGGCGATCAGCCCGCGCAGGCCGTCGTAAACGAGGTGGGTTGCGTAGCCGCGCTGGGTGGCGTAATCGACCGCGCACTTGACGGCGGGGTTCATCCCGGCGGAATCGCCGCCCGAGGTGAGAATCGCGAGGCCTTTGGACATGAAGGCCAGAGGAAGCACTGCGGATGCCGAATCGGCCGGGAAAATCGGGTGACGCCGAAGCTCGAAGGAAACCTACCTGGCAATCCCGTTGTGGTCCGCGAAGGCCGCAGCCGCGGCGGGATCGGTTTTTGACCAACTCTTATAGATTTGCGGCAGGATCTGGTCGCGGTCCTGGCCGGGCGGAAGTGTTAGCGCCCACTGGGCGGCGGTTTCGGGATGGTAGGGCGAAAGCGTTCGGGCGTAGGTGGCGGCGGCGGCGGTTTTGGCAGGGCCTTCGGGAGCGGCCTCGAGCCATCGGCCTGCGGCTTGGTAGTCGGCCCCCACCCAGCTAAAGAATTGTTGGGGAACGATCTCGGACGCGATTTTTTCGGTATGAACGAAGCGGATGAGCCAGTCGAGATACTTTCCGCTGTCCTCGGGAGAAATGAAGTGGATGCGATCGGCAAAGGTCTCGAGCTCCTGCTGGGAGAACCCGGCGTTTTCGATCCAGCGGGTGCCGTTTTCGAATCCATCATAAAAGGAGTTCCGGAGGATGGAGGAATTGCCTTCGAAGACGATGGCCTCCCGGTCTGCGGAAGCGGGTAGGATTTTGAGATAGTCGCGGAAGGCGGCCAAGGCGGCGTCTCGCTGGGCGGGAGTCCTGGCCCGATGGACGATGGTGCCTACGGCGTACTCGATATTCGGGAGTTCGAGCGTGCTGATCAGGGAGAAGGCGAGCTTGGGATTGAGGAGGGCGGTGCCGCTTAAAAGACCGCCGATCACGGTGTCGCCATCGCTGCCAGCAAACAGGCCGCGTTGATCCCGATACCAACTGATGGCGGCATCCGGATCGGATTCCATGCAGTGGACCAGCCCGGTGACCGCGATGCCGGCACGAGCGCGGGAATTTTTGAGGATGTCCGGATTTTCCGCGAGGAAATCGAGAGCGGCGCGCGGATGGCTTTCGACGAAGGCTTGGAAGACGAGAGCGATGATCTCCTGGTGGGTTTCATCCTCGATCCCGACGGCGAGGTTGATTTCCGCGACTAGTTCCTTCATCCGGAGGGCATCGAGAGCGAGGAGCTGGCGCTGCCGATCAAGGACGCGTTGTTCGTCTTCGGTCGGAACGCCCTTGGGCTCGATTTCAGAGTCCCGGGCGAGCTTGATCAATCCTGCCGCAAGGGATTTGACGTCCGTGGCGGGCAGGGTCCGCTGATGGTGCCGCGAACGGGGTCGAAGCCCGCCGGAGGGGTCGAGCGGAACGCCGAGAGAACGCGCTTGGTTGATCGTTTCCCGCAGGACGCTGTCGGCGGCGGCGAGTGCCTGATGGTTTCGCAATCCGAAGATGCCTGCGAAGAGCAGGATCACGAAGGAGATAGTGAGCGAGATTTTCATAGAGCGGTTCGGAATCGTTCCAGAGTTTTGGCGCGTTGGGCGGGATTGGTTATTTTTTCTGCAAGTGAGAGTATCCGTGCCTTGTTTTCGGAGCTGTAGCCGGCCCAGAGAAATTGATCCAGGATCAAGTCATTGCCAGTAATCTTATGGTAGTGGAGGGCAAGGTCGGCAGCGCGGTTGAAGGCGTCCGCACCGTTGCGGGAGATGGATCCGAGAGCATTGGCCGTGGCATCGTCCACTGTTTCGGGCGAGTGGATTCCGGCCCATTGGCGGACCGCGTCGATTTCAGTTGGGTTGATTCGGTTGTGCCAGACGAGCGCTTCAAACTTGGTCGCCATGGCCGTCGCCACCCCGGCGGTGCGTTCGGCAGGAGTTGCGGCACTGTTTTCGAAATAGCGGTCGATCTGTTGGTAGCCATCCTGTCGGGCGAGGGTCGAGATCGGGTTGACGATGGCGGAAGTCTGAGCAGCTGGGGGCAACATTTCCCGGACCAGCGAGGCGTAGCCGACGAGCGCACTGTCGCCAGGCGAAATGCCTCGGTGTGCGAGGCAGCTAATTAATTCCGAGAGCACGTCGGCGCGATGCTTTTCTTTAATGGCCGTGAGACGAGCGGATGCGGCGGCAAGGTCGGACTCGACGAGGGCGGAAAGCAACCCGCCTTCCAAGCGGAAACGGCGGTAGTTCCGACCATCGAGAGATTTGTCGTCCAGAGTTCCGGAAGCGATCTCAGCGTCTAGCCAACGGGTGGCGGCGGGTAGATCGGTCTTCGACCAACCGGCCAGAATGCCAATCTGCATGGCGTAGGGCAAACCCGCGTGATTGTTGGCGCCAGCCAGGTAGGCGAGTGCGGCTGGGGGATCGATTTCGCCGAGGGCGGCAATGAGTTTAGCATCAAGCTGTCCTCGCGCTAGGATGTCCAGATCGAGAGCGGCGACTTCCGCCAGAGCGGCGAGCAGCTCGGTCGGCGTCATCGAGCGGATTTCAGCGTCGGCGCGCAGGAGTTCCCGTTTGGCGAAAATTCCCGGGTCCCGCTGTCCGGCGATTAGATCGCCGAGTCTTCGCCAGCTAACCGAGGTTTTTACAGATGGCCGATGCACGGCATGGGATAAGGAATTGGCCTCTCCAGCCATTTCCCGCGTCAACATTTCGGTGCGGGATCGGATGGATGAAAGCGCCCGGGACTGGAAAATCAGCAGGCCCGCTGCGACGAGAAGCGCGGCAAGGGGCGGAACGATCACTTTCAATTTCATGCGTTCTCTCTATAGTCCACCGGAACTTTGGGGAGCGAGGAGAAAGTCCAGGGAAGGGCTGCTGGAAATCGACTCACAGCCCGCGAAACTCGCTGGCGAGACGCTTGGCGGTGGCGACGGTGTTGCGGTGGAGTTTCGCGGTGAACTCGGGCTGGCGGTTGTAGCCGCCGCCGTAGAGCACGGCGACCGGGATGCGGTTCTTGATGAAAGCGCCTAGCAGGACTTCGTCGCGACGTTGGATGTCCTTGAGCGAAAGGTGCATTTGTCCGAAGCGGTCGTTGCGGTGGTTGTCCGCGCCGGAAATCCAGATGACGAGATCCGGCGCGAAGGCGTCGAGCGCGCCGGCCAGGCTGGCGAAAAGCTGTTGCAAATACATCTCGCCCTCGACGAAGCGGACGGTCTCGATGTCGAGCGTGCCCTCGATTTTTTTCGTCGGATAGTTTTTGCCGACGTGGATCGAGTAGGTGAACACCCGCGGATCGCTTCCTAACAACGCAGCGGTGCCGTTGCCCTGATGGGCGTCGGTATCGACCACCATGATCTTGATGTTAGGCTGCTTGTCCTGCAGGTCGCGGATGGCGATGGCGACATCGTTGAAAACGCAGTAGCCCTCGCCATGCTCACGAAACGCGTGGTGGGTGCCTCCTGCCAGACAAACGCCGACGCCTTCGGCGAGCGCCGCATGGCAGGCGAGGCGGGTGGCCTCCACCTCGGTGACGCTGCGCTGATAGAGCTTCGGCGTTACCGGCAGGCCTAGCAGGAGCTGCTCCTTCCGGCCTAGCAGGCCGGACTCGATTTTCTGAATGTAATCCTTCTCATGGACACGCTGAAGCAGATGAACATCAGCCGCGCGGACCTCGATGATTTCCTCCGGACGGAGAATCCCGCCATCGAGCAGCATGTCCTTGGAGACGCGGAATTTCTCCATCGGAAATGGATGTCCCGCAGGCAAGTCGAGTTCCAGTTCCTGTGAGTAAAAGCAGCGCATCGTTCCGCGGCGAAGCAACAGCGGAATGGCGGGAATTCCAAGCCGGAAGTGAACCGGGAGGGCTGGAAGCTCTACTCCAGCCATGGCGGATTCGGCTCTGCTGGATGTGGCTTGGAGTTTTTCGCGTCAGCTTCTCTCGCGCAACAGGTCTCGAACGAGGCGGGGCCCGCGGGCTGAATGAATCACGAAACTCACGAACCACGTGTTGCGATACAGGCGGAAAAACACGGCGTAAGGAAATGGCCGGAGCCAGATTCTTCTGAATTCACCATGGACCACCCGATAGATTTCCCCATCCCGCTGGATCTTCGGAAGGAAGGAGTAAAAGGTCGCTGTGAATTGATCGCCCAAGCCGGCATATCCCTCCTCGTCATACCACGCGGCGGATTCCGCGATATCATCCAGGACGGCGGGCAGAATCCGGATCTCTTTCATGCGCGGAGCGCATCGAGACCGTTCTTGAACTGCTCGACGGTAAGCGCGGACGAGGGACTTTCGAGGAACGCGGCCCACCTTTCGTCCAAGAGGTTCTGAGTTTCCTTAGTCACCTCCAAGGAATCGAGGTCTGCGGCGACGTCCTTCCGAATCTCATCGACCAACTCCAGCTTTTGACGGGTCGAGAGCGCTTGGACTTGCGGAAATTCAGTCAAAGACATGGCGGGAAATTACCACGGAATGGAGGTGATCCAAGGATGGAGTTTCGCGCCCCGGAGTGCTGGAAGCTCTGCTTCAGCCATGGTGGATTCAGCTCTGCTGGATGTTGGCGCGGGGGTCTTTCTAAGGGGCATGGACGTCTCGTCCATGCGAAGGGAGGAGATCTCCCTTCGCCCTATCAGATCTTCTTCAGCACGCCGGAGGAGTCGCCGAAGCGTTTTTCCTTCACGCCGAATTCCTCCAGCATCCGGAGGTAGAGGTTGGCCATCGGGACGTTTTCTCCCAAGTCCACGTGGCGACCGGGATTGAAGGCTCCGCCCGCATTGCCCGCGACGACGATGGGGAGATCGTCGTGGTTATGGGCGTCGCCGTCGGAAATGCAGCCGCCGTAAACGATCATCGAGTTGTGCAGCAGTGACTTGCCATCGACGTCCGGAGTGTTCTTCAGCTTGTCGAGGAAGTAGGCGAGCTGCTCCATGTAGAAGAGGTCGATCTTGGCGAGTTTTTCGAGGTTGTCGGCCTTCCTCTGGTGATGGGAAATGTTGTGGTGGCCGTCCGCGACGCCGATTTCCTTGAAGCTGCGGGTGCTGCCGTCGTGCGCCATGAGGAAGGTGGAAATGCGGGTAGAGTCGGTTTTGAAGGCGAGCACCATCATGTCCATCATCAGCCGGAGGTGTTCCTTGTAGGATTCCGGGCTGCCATCGGGCGCGGGGACGCCGGGGTCCTTCGGGATGCCCATGGACTCGGCTTTTTCAATCTGGCGCTCGATCTCGCGAACCCCCGTGAGGTATTCGTCGAGCTTATGGCGATCGCTGCGGCCGAGGTACTTTTGCATCGCCCTGGCGTCCTGCTGGACGAAATCGAGCACGGATTTTTTCGAAGCGTAGCGCTGGCCGAGGCTGGTGGCGCGTTCTTTGGAATCGCCGGCACCGAAGAGCCGCTCGAATACTGCGCGGGGATTGGACTCGGGGGACATCGGCTGGTTTTCCGAGCGCCAGGAGAGGTTGAACTGATAGGCGCAGGAGTAGCCGGAGTCGCAATTGCCGGCATTGCGGGAGCCGTCGGTGCCAAGTTCGAGTGAGGGCAGGCGGGTTTGCGCTTGCGCGGCGTTCGCGGCGATTTGGTCGATTGAAACGCCGAGCTTAATATCCGAGCCGGAGGTTTTGCGGGCCTGGGTGGAGGTGAGGAACGTGGCCACTCCGCGGGCATGGTCGCCGGGGCCGTCTCCATTCGCTGCGGCGAATTTCTGCTCGAAGCCGGTGAACACCTGGAAATCGCTGCGAAGCGCTTCCATTGGTTTGAACGTCTTGCCCATCTTGTAGCTGGGGGTGGTGCCATTCGGCCGCCAGTGCTCCAGGTTCACACCGTTCGGAATATAGAGGTAGGCCATCCGCAACGGCGCGCCGCTGGCGGTGGTGGCGATGGCTCGTTCCGCCCCGGCGGCCATGAGCGGCCGGAACGATTCCATGGCGGGCAGTGCGACGAACGCGCCGAGGCCGCGCAGGAAGCCGCGGCGATTGTGTCCTGGGAGGTGGAGACTCATGGTGGTGTGGGGTTGGAGAAATTTGCCTCAGTCATCGCCGCGGCGTTTTTGGAAGGGCGCGCTTTCGACGATTCCCTGGATGAGTTCACGGAGTTTGCCATCGTTTTTGGTCATCCGTTCGGTGAGCTGGTCGATGGTGGTGGCGTCGTAATATTCCACACCGCGGCCGATGGCGTAGGTGAGAAGTTTCTCGGACAGGCAACGGTAGAAATCCTGCTTCCGTTTGCCAGCCAGGATTTCCTTGAGGCCGGCGACATTCGCAAATTCTTCCCCGGTCAGCAGCTTTCCGGCCGCATCGATCGGCTTGCCGTGCTCGGTGGTGCGGAATTGCCCGAGCGCGTTGAAATTTTCCAGACCCAGACCGATCGGATCCATGCGGGCATGACAGCCGCGACATTCCGGCTTTTTGCGGTGGATTTCCATCATCTCGCGCATCGTCGGGTCGGCCTTCACGGCACCGGTATCTTCGAGTTTCGGCACGCCGGGAGGAGCCGGCGGGGCGGGGGTGCCGAGCAGGTTATCCAGAACGAACAACCCTCGTTTCACGGCGGACGTGCGGGTTGCGTTCGACGTGACCATCAGGAAAGTCCCTTGGGTAAGGAGGCCGCCGCGCTCGGGATGCTCGGTGAGATCGACGGGTTTGAAATCCTCTCCCGCGACGCCGTCGATCCCGTAAAATTTCGCCAACCGCTCGTTGAGGAAGCTGTAGCGCGCGGAAATCAGCTCCTCCACCGGGCGGTTTTCCCGCAGGATGTAATCGAACAACATTTCCGTCTCGCGCTGCATGTCGGATCGCAGGCGCGGGTCGAACGCTTGGGCGGCTTCGCGGTTTGTGGCTTTTCCGAGAATGGTTTTCGCGCTGATCGCGACGGTTTCCACATCGCGGGCTTGCAGCCATTGGCCGATGAAATTTTTCACCAGCCGGTGCGAGCGCGGGTCCTTGAGCATGCGATCCACCTGCGGGCTGAGGTTGGCGCGCAGCTTGTTGTTGAAGGCGAGGCTGAGCAATTCGTCGTCCGGGACCGAGCCCCAGATGAAGAACGACAGCCGCGATGCCAGCGAGTATTCATCGAGCGCTACAATCTTTGCCGGGTTATTTGGTTCCGGCTGAATTTCCACACGGAAAAGGAACCGTGGCGAGGCAAGGCATGTCGCGATGGCGCTCTTGATCCCGTCTTGAAATGTTTTGCCCGGCTCCTTGGAAACCTCCTTCACGATCGCGATCAGGCGGTTGATCGTCTGCTCGTCGAGCGGCTTGCGGAACGCGCGGCTGACGAAGCTGCGCATGATCTTGCGGGCGTATTTCTCGCGGCCGCTTTCGCCGTCCGGCGCGGGGCCGTCCACGAAAATCATCCGGTAACCTTTCGCGTATTCGTGCTGCGTGCCGCCCAGCGGACCTTGCACGATCACCCGCTGCACCTTGAGAAAAAGCTCTTCTTCGCCCGCCAGCGGACGACGTCTCGGCGAGAGTTCGATCTCGAACGATTGCCGGCCTTTTTTCAACGGCACGTTGCCCTTCAGTTCGATCACCCGGCGCTGGTCCCAGCTCAGCGATGCTTCTCCGACCTTGTTGCCGGCGGCGGAAACCTGGAGCAGCGCCTCATCGGTGGTCGCCTCGGACGCGCCATGGATGGAATACTCGACCTTCACCTGGTAGTCGCCGTCCCACAGGATTTCCTGGTCGAGTTTGACCTGTTGGGTTTTGGAAAAAGGCAGCCAGCCGCCGTTGGTCTTCGGGTCGCCGGACGTGGTAAAATTTTTGCCTTCCATGTCCACGCGCGGCGCTTGGGCGGCCGCTCCGTCCGGCAGCGCGA